>VGCA01000044.1 GCA_016870245.1 Actinomycetota bacterium
GGCCGACGCGCCGGCCGACGCGCCGGCCGACGCGCCGCCCGACGCGTCGCCCGCCGAGTCGGAATCGCCGGCGGCGGGTGCGCCATTCGACCTCGACGACGTCGTGCTCGCCTGGGCCGAGCTCCTCCCCACGTTCTCCATGGCGACGAGGTCGGCCGTGCAGCATGCCCAGCCCATCCAGGTCGACGGCGATGTCGTGGTCTTCGGCATCGCACCGCAGATGTTCGCGGCGGCCAAGCCTCGGTTCAAGAGCAACGCCGACACGATCCGCGACGCGCTCACCCAGCGCCTCGGGCGCACGCCCCGGTTCTCGCTCGTCGCGTCGGAGGAGGTCGACCTCCAGGCACCCCTGGATCTCACCCCGCCCGGGGCCCGGGGCCCGGGCTCGGGCCCGCCGCCCGCCGAGTCGCCGATGGGCGACGCGCCGCCCCCCGACGACGAGGACTCGATCGACGACCTCGTGGACGCTCAGCCCGCAGGGCCGGCGGTATCGTCCGTGGGCATCCTCGAGGCCGAGTTCGGGGCCACCGTCGTCGAGGAACACCCCCGCTAGGCACCGCTCGCGAACTCCCGGAGACCGCCGTGACCAACCCGAAGCAGCTCAACCAGATGATGCGCCAGGTGCAGAAGATGCAGGCCGACATGGCCGCGGCGCAAGAGGCGCTGGCCAACGAGGTCGTCGAGGCATCGGTCGGCGGCGGGATGGTGAAGGCCACGGTCTCGGGGACCGGCGACCTGCAGTCGGTGTCGATCTCGCCCGACGTCGTCGACCCCGACGACGTCGAGATGCTCGAGGACCTGGTGGTCGCCGCCGTGGTCGAGGCGATGCGCTTGGCGCAGGAGAGGGCGGCGGAGCGCATGGGGGGCCTGACCGCCGGACTCGACCTCGGCGGTCTCGGCGGGCTGCTCGGGTAGCGACGCCCGAGTGAGCTCCGTCTACGAAGGGCCGGTCCAGGCGCTCATCGACGAGCTCGGCCGCCTGCCGGGCATCGGTCCGAAGTCGGCGCAGCGCATCGCGTTCTACTTGCTGAAGGCCGCGCCCGAAGACGCCCACCGGCTGGCCGACGCGATCGTCGACGCCAAGGCGAGGATCACGTGGTGCCGGCGCTGCTTCAACTTCGCGACCGGCGAGCTGTGCACCTACTGCCTCGACGAGCGGCGCGACCTTGCGCTCATCTGCGTGGTGGAGGAGCCGCGCGACATCGTCGCCGTGGAGCGCACGCACGAGTTCGCCGGCCGGTACCACGTCCTGCAGGGCGCGATCGCACCGATCGAGGGCGTGGGCCCCGAGCAGCTGCGCATCAAGGAGCTCCTCGCCCGGGTGGGCGAGGAGGGGGTGACCGAGGTGATCATCGCCACCAACCCCAACATCGAGGGCGAGGCCACCGCGATGTACCTGGCCCGCCTGCTCAAGCCGCTCGAGATCAGGGTCACCCGCCTGGCGAGCGGCCTCCCCGTCGGCGGCGACCTCGAGTACGCCGACGAGGTCACGCTGGGGCGGGCGCTGGAGGGCCGGCGCGAGGTGTAGCTGTTTGGACGCCAGGTAGGCCCAGGGGCCGTCCTACGGTCCAAACAGGAACGGGGTGACGGCGTCGACGATGTCGCGGTCGGTGGATCGTGAGGTGAAGCGGAGGACGGTCCACCCGCGGCCCACGAGGTCGTTCTGGCGCGAGCGGTCGCGATCGAACGCGTCACGGGTGCGGTGGTAGTCGAAGCCGTCCACCTCGATGGCCAGATGGTGCTCCGGGTAGGCGAGGTCCAGGAAGTACGTCCTGCCCTCGACCGTCACCCGCAGCTGGCGGACGGGTGGGGGTAGACCTGCATCGACCAGCACCCGGCGCACCCTCGTCTCGAGCTCACTGTCGCCCGGGTGGAATCCGGCCGTGCGTTCGGCGAGGACGGCGGCGACCCGCTTGGGGCTGCGCCCGGGCGCGATGGTCGGCAGGCGCCGGGCCACGGCGTGGAGGGCGGCCACCGAGATCACCCGTCGCCGGAGCCCGTCGTCAACGAGCGCTCCGAGCGCGCGGTCGTCGAATCGGGACGATGTATCGACGATCGCGCGGGCTGCCGCGAGCGTGGGGATGCCGTCGATCTCCCGGACGTCGTGCTCGTGGATCGTGCCGCTGCGATGCACCCGCACATCGGTGAGTCGCGGTCGGCGGTTGAGCGGGACGGTGACCTCTGTCTGCTTGTCGTGGAAGCCGCGGTACCCCCAGAGGCGGAGCGCGGTGAAGTGCGACGCCCATGACGGTGCGCCCGCCGCGAGGACCACGCTCTGCAGATCCTGCTCCCACGATCGGGGGCTCCCCCGGAGCCGGAACAGTCCCCGGCGGAGCCGCTCCCAGTCGCCGCGCTCGACCAGGTTGATCACCGCATCCCGAGACATCCCGAGGCCTCGAGCCTGCGGGCCGGTGATCAGTCCACGTTGGCGGGCGAAGACTTCGGCGATCTGCGAGTCCATGCCCCGCCAGGACACCCCACCCGTGTGGACGTCTCGTAGTGCTCGGGGCCTACTCCGCGTCCAAACGATCTACGAGAGTGCCGTACGGATGACCTTGCCGATGGCGTCGGACTCCACGAGGAAGCCGTCGTGTCCGGTGAGCGAGTCGATCACGGTCACCCCGGTGGCCGTGGGGATCAGCTCGGCCAGCTCGTACTGCAACCGCAGCGGGTACAGCCGGTCGGAGGAGATGCCCGCGATCGACACGTCGGCGGTGACCCGGCTGAGCGCGGCGGCGAGCCCACCGCGGCCACGGCCGACGTCGTGGTGGTTCATCGCCTCGCTCAGCACGACGTAGGTGTTGGCGTCGAACCGGTCGGACAGCTTGTCGCCCTGGTACTCGAGGTACGACTCCACGGCGTAGCGGCCGCCCTCGAGCGGACGCTCGTCGCCCTGGTGGTCGCGCCCGAACCGTTCGTCGAACTCGATCTCGGTGCGGTAGCTGATCTGCCCGATGCCCCGAGCGATCGACATGCCGTGGTGCGGTCCCTCGCCCGGCGCCGCGTCGTAGTAGTCGCCCCCGCGCCACGCCGGGTCGGCCCTGATCGCCCGGATCTGCACGCTGCACAGCGCGATCTGCTCGGCGGTCGCCCGGGCGCCCACCGCCAGCGCCACGGCGCGAGCCACCCGCTCCGGGAAGCCGACCGCCCATTCGAGCGCGCGCATCCCGCCCATCGAACCGCCGACGACGGCGTGCCAGCGGCCGATGCCGAGCCGGTCGGCGAGCGCGGCCTCCACCACCACCTGGTCGCGGATGGTGATCCGGGGGAAGCGCGACCCATAGGGCCGCCCGTCGCCCGCGTCGGAAGCCGGCCCGGTGGTGCCCTGGCAGCCGCCGAGCACGTTGGGGCACACGACGAAGAACCGGTCGGTGTCGATGGGCGCGCCGGGACCGATCATCCCGTGCCACCATCCGGGGTGCGGGTGGCCCGGACCGGCCGGGCCGGCCGCGTGCGAGTCCCCGGTCAGCGCGTGCAGCACCAGGACCGCGTTCGACGCGTCGGGCGCGAGCGTGCCCCACGTCTCGTACGCGACGCTGACGTGCTCGATCCGACCCCCGGCTTCCACGACATGGGGCCGGGCGTCGAACAGGCTGACGAACTGCCGGCGCCCCGGAGGGTCACCGGGGCGCCAGGCCCCGGTGACCGGAGGAACCGGTGGCCCGGACGTGATCAGGCCCCCTTGGCGGCGCGGAACCCGGCGTCGAGGTCGGCGAGGATGTCGTCGACGGTCTCGATGCCGATGCAGAGGCGCACGAGGTCGGGGGTCACGCCGGTGGTCGCCTGCTCCTCCGGGGTGAGCTGGGAGTGCGTGGTCGACGCCGGGTGGATGGCGAGGCTGCGCACGTCACCGATGTTGGCGACGTGGCTGAACAGCTCGAGCCCGTCGATGAACTGCTGGCCGGCGTCGCGACCGCCCTTGATGCCGAAGGCGATGATCGCACCGTTCCCCTTGGGGAGGTACTTCTTCGCCCGGTCGTGCCACGGGCTCGACGCGAGGCCGGGGTAGGCGACCCACTCGACGTCGTCGCGCGCCTCGAGCCACTGCGCGACCTTCTGCGCGTTCTCGCAGTGACGCTCCATCCGCAGGCTCAGGGTCTCGATGCCCTGCACGAACAGGAACGCGTTGAACGGCGACACCGCGGCGCCCACGTCGCGCATCAGCTGGAGCCGGGCCTTGAGGATGTACTGCGCGGGGCGGAGCGGCTCGGGCAGCTGGGAGTACACGAGGCCGTGGTACGACGGGTCGGGCTCGGTGAAGACCGGGTGGCGGCCGCTCGCCACGTAGTCGAACTTGCCGCCGTCGACGATGATCCCGCCGATCGAGGTGCCGTGGCCGCCGATGAACTTGGTGGCCGAGTGCACCACGATGTCGGCACCCCACTGGAGGGGGTTGCAGAGATACGGGCTGGGCGCGGTGTTGTCGACGATCAGCGGCACGTTGTTGGCGTGGGCGACCCCCGACACGCCCTCGAGGTCGAGCACGTCGTTCTTCGGGTTGCCGACGCTCTCGGCGTAGAACGCCCGGGTGTTGGGCTTCACCGCGGCCGCCCACGCGTCGAGGTCGTCCGGGTCGTCGATGAAGCTGACCTCCCAACCGATCTTCGGGAGCGTGTAGTGCAGGAGGTTGTACGTGCCGCCGTAGAGCGACGCCGAGGCGACGATGTGGTCGCCGGCCTGGCCGAGGTTCATGATCGCGAAGGTCTCGGCGGCCTGACCACTGGCGGCGGCGAGCGCTCCCACACCGCCCTCGAGCGCGGCGATCCGGTCTTCGAACGCGGCCTGGGTCGGGTTCATGAGCCGCGTGTAGATGTTGCCGAGCTCGGCGAGGCCGAACAGGTCCGCGGCGTGCTGGGTGTCCCGGAAGACGTAGCTCGTCGTCTGGTAGATGGGCAGTGCCCGCGCCCCGGTGGCGGGGTCGGCGGCGGCCCCGGCGTGGATCTGCTTGGTCTCGAAACCCCAGCTGTCCGACATGCGTGCTCCTGCGTACTCGACCGGGGTCCCTGTGCCCCGCGTGGCGGATGGGTACGCTACGGGGCCAAAAGCCGACCTTGCAAGTCGGATTTGGCGGGAACCGCAGCCGTTGACACGCGGCCCGGCCGGGCTCTAGGAAGCACCTGTTCCGACCACTGTGGAGGGGGACCCGATGACCGACATGACGTCCAACGATCCGGGCGAGCCGACTCCGGCCGAGCCGACTCCGGCCGAGGCCACGCCGGAAGCGGCGCCACCGCCGCCCCCGCCGCCGGCGGCTGCCCCCGGGGGCTGGGGCCCGCCGGGGCAGATTCGCAACTGGGGTGTCGTCGCCATCCTGACGATCATCACCTGCGGCATCTACGGGATCTTCTGGCAGTACTACGTCTTCCGCGACAACAAGGAGCACTCGGGTGAGGGCGTGGGCGGCGCCGTGGGCGTCATCTTCGCCATCTTCATCGGCATCGTGAACATCTTCCTGCTGCCGGCCGAGATCGGGAACATCTACGCCAAGGCCGGGCAGGAGAAGCCGGTCACCGGCGTCACCGGCTTCTGGTGCCTGATCCCGATCGTGGGCTGGCTGATCTGGCTCTTCAAGGTCCAGAACGCGATCAACACCCGCTGGGAGCAGATGGGCGTCAGCCCGAGCTGATCGCGAGGCCGCGGTCGGCGGACCGGCCCCGGCCGATCCGGGTTCAGGCGACGACGGGTCGCCCGGTGAACAGGGCTTCCTGGCGCCGGGTGATCCGTCGCACCACGAGCAGCAGCAGGATGGCCGCGGCGATGCGGACCAGCTGGCCTCCGGCGGACAGCGAGTCCCACACGCGCAGGCGCTCGAAGTAGTCGCGGTCGTCGCCGTCGCCCGTGATGCGCACGGTCGCGACAAGGCTGAGCACCCACGTCGCCCACCACCAGCCCACGAGCGCGGAGCCCTTCGCCCGGAGGCGCCACATCGGGTCGCCCCGCTCGATCGACGGGTCGCTGCCCCGCCAGAGGTCCTGGAGGATCAGGCCCGGGATCACCAGGTTGGCCAGGGGGATGAACCAGCCGCCGATCGTCCATCCCGGCGCGAAGCGGGGGTCGCGCCGACCCGCGTCGAGCGCGTTCTTGGCCACCCGCCACATCCAGATGATCAGCAGCACGAGGATCGTGAGGGAGCAGACGGTCCCCAGCCCGCTCGCGACCGACACGAGGTCGTCGGCGTCCTCGCCGCGCTGGACGAGGTCGTAGTACGCACCCAACCCGCCGCGGAAATCGAGCAGGTCGTTGATCACGCTGATGCGGTTGAGGTAGGCGATCGCCGCGAAGACCGAGACCGCCACCGTGATCCACAGCACCACGGTGAGCGAGGCGGCCAGCCCGCCGATGCTGCGCATCATCGTGGGGGGCGCGCCGGGCACCGGGGCGCGTGCACCCCACCCGGCGGCCGGGTCGAGGATGCCCGCGGCCGTCGTCGCAGGCACCGACGGCGGCGGCGCCACGAGGGTCGGCTCGGGGGAGGTCGTCGTGGGGCTCGGCGCCGAGAGGTCGTCGACGGCGACCTGCCCGGAATCGGACACGTGCTCCGACCATCGGCTGCCGTCCCAGTAGCGGAGCTCGTGGCGCCCGCTCGGATCGGGATGCCAGCCGGGCGGAGGGAGCGACGGTCCTGCGGTGCTCACGAGCTCGAGTCGGCGATCGAGACGGCGATGATCAACAGGATGTAGGCCACGAACAGGCCGATCCAGACCCAGCCGAGCACGATGCCGGCGGTCGCCATGCCCCGGCCGGTCTGCATCCCGTTCGACTCGTCGATCTGGCGGCGGGCCTTGTAGCCGAACACCAGGGCGAGGATCGGTCCGATGAGCGCGAGGCAGAACGCGAAGCCGGCGATGCCGAGCACCATCGATGCGACGGCGAAGCCGTTGGTGGTCGGTCGGGTCGGGGCGCCGTAGCCGCCGTAGGCCGTCTGGCCCGGATAGGCCGGCGGTGCCGGGTACGCACCCGGAGGAGGCGGAGGCGGAGGGGGAGGAGGCGGCGGCGTGTCGGGGCCACCCGGAGCGCTGGGTGCCGCGTAAGGCGTCGCCGGTGTGGGCGGCACGTACGGGCTCCTCTGCGGCTCCGGCGCAGGAGGCTCCGGAGGAGGGGGCGGGGGTGCGGATCCGGGCGGGGGCGACCCGGGCGGCGGTGAGCCCGGGGGGTACTGCGGGCCGTCGGGGGGCGTGGGATCGGTCATCGTGTTGGCTCCTGTTCGACCGGCTCTTCCTTCGAAGCCGGCACCAGATCGCCCGGTCGGTCGAGCGTAACCACGATTGGCCGTGCGCTCTCGGTTCTCGGACGGGGGCTCTGGTGAGTCGCCTACATGGGGGAGGGGCCAGCCGGCAGGCTGACCCCTCCGAATGCTCAGGAGTCGGACTTGTTAGGAAGCAGCCGCTCCATACCGGTTCGGACCGGGCGTGCCGGCCGTGACGAGGAAGATGAGCACGATGATTCCACCGACACACGGGACGAAGTAGAACAGCAGGAACCACCCGCTCTTATCGGAGTCGTGGAGCCTGCGCACGGCGACAGCGAGCGTGGGGATGAGAAGCCCGAGCCAAGCCCCGATGATGACGATCACTGCGATGACCCCGAGGGCGTCTGCGACCTGGCCGAAGACCAACGCGACGACGTACAGGGCAATGAAGAGGATGAAGTTCGCGAGCGCGTACCACCAGTATTCGGGACGATTCGCTCGACCCTGGAACTGCGCGTAGCGCTCGAGGACCACCTGCTTCCAGTACCCGACCAACGGATTGCCGACGGGCGGCAGGGCAGATCCCCCGGCGGGCATCCTAGGCACCTCACCCGGGGGCGGGGGCGGGGGAGGAGGCGGTGCTTGGCTCACGGTGGATCCCTTCTGTCGTCGCCGCTCTGGTTCAGAGCGGACGGCCGGTGCCGTACTTGTAGAGCTGATAGCCCCACAGGACGGCGAAGACGGTGGCGATCACCCAGACGGGGATCCGGACGCGCTCGACCCGCCAGCCCACGACGAGGAGCAGCGCGAGCACCAGCACGCCGAGCGACGCGGGGTTGAGCACGAGTGCGTCGCCGAGGTTCCCGTGCACCGCGGCGATGACGCCGCGGGTCGATCCGCACAGCGGGCACGGAATCCCGGTGAGCGCGCGCAGGGGGCACGGAGGGACCGGGTCGATCGGCGACACCGAGAGGAGCGCCGCCGCGGGCACGAGGGCCAGGCCGGCGACGCGCAGGGGAGCGAGCTGAATCTCCTTGGAGTCGGAGAGCTTCTCGGTCACCGTGTCGGTGAGCGGCACCCACGCAGCGTAAACCAATCCGGTCGTCACATGCCAGTGTGCGGCGTGGCCGCTCGGGATGGCTAGAGGGCGCGCACGAGGGCGGCGTCGCCCTGGCCGCCACCGCCGCAGAGGGCGGCCGCACCGAGCCCGCCGCCGCGGCGGCGCAGCTCGTTGACCAGGGTGATCACGAGGCGCGCGCCCGACATGCCGATCGGGTGGCCCAGCGCGATCGCGCCGCCGTTGACGTTGACGATGTCGTCGGAGATGCCGAGGTCCTTCATCGACGCGAGGCCCACGGCGGCGAACGCCTCGTTGAGCTCGAAGAGGTCGATGTCGGAGACCTTGCCGTCGATCGGCTCGAGTGCGCGCTTGATCGCTCGCGACGGCTGCGTGAGCAGCGAGGTGTCGGGGCCGGCGACCATGCCGAAGCTCACGAGCTCGGCGATCGGCGTGACGCCCAGGTCGTCGGCCTTCTCGCGGCTCATCACCACGAGCGCGGCGGCACCGTCGGAGATCTGCGAGGCGTTGCCCGCGGTGATCGAGCCGTCCTTCTCGAACGCCGGGCGCAGCCCGCCGAGCGACTCGGTGGTGGTGCCGGGGCGCACGCCCTCGTCTTCGCCGACAACGACCGGGTCGCCCTTGCGCTGCGGGATCGCGACCGGCGCGATCTCGTCGGCGAGGCGGCCCTCCTTGATGGCCTCGGCCGCCCGCTCGTGGCTCTGGGCCGCCATCTCGTCCTGGGCCTCACGGGTGAGGCCGCCGAAGCTGCCGCAGTAGCGCTCGGTGCCCGAGCCCATGTGGACGGCGTCGAACGCGCACCACAGTCCGTCCTGGATCAGCGCGTCGAGCAGGTCGCCGTTGCCCATGCGGTAGCCGCCGCGCGCCTTGGGGAGGAGGTAGGGCGCCTGGGTCATCGACTCCATGCCGCCCGCGATCACCACCTCGGCGTCGCCGGCCTGGATCATCTGGTCGGCGAGGTAGATCGCGTTGACGCCCGACAGGCAGACCTTGTTGATGGTTAGCGCGGGCGTGGTCATCGGGATGCCCGCCTTCAGCGCGGCCTGACGCGCGGTGATCTGGCCCTGGCCGGCCTGGAGCACCTGCCCCATCACGACGTAGTCGACCTGCTCGGGGCCCACCCCGCCGCGCTCGAGCGCGGCCTTGATGGCGACGCCGCCGAGGTCCATCGCGCTGAAGTCGGCGAGGGCTCCGGAGAGCTTGCCGATGGGCGTGCGAGCGGTCGAGACGATGACGGAGCCGGACATCGGGCCTCCCGGGGAGCGGTCGCACCGTTGCGACCGGTGGAGAATTCGGTCGTCGGACTGTAGCCCCTGCGGGCCTCCAGGTTCCCCACGGGTAACTTGCCGGTTCATGACGACGGGAACCGAGATCACGGCGATCCGCCAGGCCATCCTCGACGAGGCGCCGGGCGACGAGATCGGGGCGCTGGCACTGCCGGCCGCCTACCGCGGCGCGCTGGTGCGGGCCGACGAACAGGAGATGTGGGCGGGGGTCGCCTCCGAGGACAAGGACCCCCGCCGGTCGCTCCACATCGACGAGGTGCCATTGCCGGAGCTGGCGCCCGACGAGGCCTACGTCGCGGTGATGGCGTCGTCGATCAACTTCAACACCGTGTGGACGTCGATCTTCGAGCCGGTGTCGACGTTCGGGTTCCTCAAGCGCCTCGGCAAGGAGAGCGTGTGGGGCGCCCGTCACGACCAGCCCTTCCACGTGGTGGGCAGCGACGCCGCGGGCGTGGTGCTGCGGGTCGGCTCGGCGGTGCGCGCCTGGAAGCCGGGCGACGCGGTGACCGTGCACTGCAACCACGTCGACGACCAGGACCCGACCGCGCACGACGACTCCATGCTCGCCGCCAACCAGCGGATCTGGGGGTACGAGACCAACTACGGCGGCCTCGGCGAGATCGCGTTGGCGAAGGCGAACCAGCTGATGCCGAAGCCCGCGCACCTCACCTGGGAGGAGGCCGCGGTCAACGCGCTCACCAACTCCACCAGCTACCGGATGCTCGTGAGTCCCAACGGCGCGCAGATGACCCAGGGGCAGACGGTCCTGATCTGGGGTGCGAGCGGCGGCATCGGCGCGTACGCCTGCCAGTACGTGCTCAACGGCGGCGGGACGCCCATCGGGGTGGTGTCGTCGCCCGAGCGCGCGGCGCTGCTGCGCGAGATGGGCGTCGAGCACGTGATCGACCGCAAGGCCGAGGGCTACCGCTTCTGGTCCGACGACCAGACCCAGGACCCGTCCGAGTGGCGCCGCCTGGGCAAGAAGATCCGGGAGCTCGTGGGGGTCGACCCCGAGATCGTGTTCGAGCACCCGGGCCGCTCCACCATGGGCGCGTCGGTGTTCGTGTGCGCGCGCGGCGGTCAGATCATCACCTGCGCGGCCACCAGCGGGTTCATGATCGAGTACGACAACCGGTACCTCTGGATGAACCAGAAGGCGCTGAAGGGCTGCCACTTCGCGAACTACCGCGAGGCGTGGGAGGCCAACCGGCTCGTCTGCGAGGGGAAGATCCACCCGACCCTCTCGGCGGTGTTCCCGTTCGAGCAGTCGGCCGAGGCTGCGTACCAGGTGCACAAGAACCTGCACGAGGGCAAGCTCGGCGTGCTGGTGCTCGCCCCCGAGGAGGGACTCGGCGTGACGAACCCCGACATGCGGGAGGAGCTGCTCCCGCAGATCACACTGTTCCGCCGGCACCAGTAGCGGCCGTTCCCCGACCCCGCACGAGGAGACAACGTCGATGAGCGACTCCGTCCTGACCGAGATCGACCACGTGGCGATCGCCGTGACCGACCTCGACGCCGCCGTGGAGTACTACCGGGCCACCTACGGCGTCGACGTCGAGCACCGCGAGGTCGTCGAGCGCGACGGCGTGGAGGAGGCGCTGCTGCGCGTCGCCGATTCCTACGTGCAGCTGCTCACCCCCACGCGCGACGACTCGCCGGTCGCGAAGTGGATGGAGAAGAAGGGGCAGGGCATCCACCACGTGGGCTACCGGGTCGACGACTGCGCCGCCGCGCTCGAGCGGGTGAAGGCCCAGGGCCACCAGGTGATCGACGACGCGCCGCGCCCGGGGAGCCGTGGCACCACGGTGGCGTTCATCCACCCGAAGGCCGCATTCGGCACCCTCATCGAGCTCGTCCAGGAGTAGCGCCGGGACGCGGCGCCCTACCTCGAAAGCGCCGCTCGATCGGGCGCCCCCGCCGCCACCGGCCTCCCGAACCTGGTGAGAAGCGGAGGCTATGTCGCGTATTCGATGAACGCGGGCATCGACCGCGGACCACGTCGCGCGGAGAAAGTCGCCCTGCCCCGCTGCGTGGTCGTATCGTGTCAACAGACCTCGACCGAGCGCACGGCCCGTCGTGTGGGTCGCCGTTCGCCACCGTGCCCACCGCGCCCCAGGGGGAACGTTCCGTGCGAAACCGCCGCACCCGCCGCATCGTGCTCGTGCTCACCGCGATCGCCGCGTTCGCGGTGATCGCCGCGGCGTGCGGGCCGACGCTCGCGCCCGCGCCGCCCGGTCCGATGTCCCCGCAGTCGCAGCAGATCGTCGACAGCACGAACTACCTGCGCGGACTCGGGGGGTGGTACTTCCCCACGGTTGACGGCAACATGCAGGTCAACGCGCAGTTCGCCGCCGACCGCGTCGCGGGTCAGGTGGGGGACAGCTGCAGCAACCTCACCGGCTCGCTGCACAGCCCGGAGCTGGCGTCGTGGTACCCCGGCGTGAGCTCGGCGGAGAACCTCGCGTGCGTGCCCGGCTGCCCGCCCAACGGCGGCGACACGATCTTCGGCATGTGGTGGAACAGCCCGTCCCACCAGGCCAACATGATGAACGGCGCCTACACCTACACCGGGGTCGCGACCAACTGCAACGGCTCCGTCATGATCGCCGTCGGCCAGTACCGTTCGGGCTAGCGGGTCTCCCACCCCACGGAACTACTGTGCGCGGGTGACCACCGACAAGGCGTCGTCCTCCCACCCGATCCACGAGCGACTCGAGCAGCTCGGCGCGCTGCGCGAGGAGGCGCTCCACGCGGGGAGCCCCGCGGCCGTGGAGCGCCAGCACGCGCGCGGGAAGCTCACCGCGCGTGAGCGCCTCGAGCGGCTGCTCGACCCGGGCTCGTTCGTCGAGCTCGACATGCTGGCCCGCCACCGGGCCCACGGCTTCGGCATCGAGGAGACCCGCCCGCTCACCGACGGCATCGTCACCGGCTGGGGCACGGTCGACGGCCGCAAGGTCTTCGTCTTCTCCCAGGACTTCACCGTCTTCGGCGGCGCGCTCGGCGAGGTGTTCGCCGAGAAGATCCACAAGGTGATGGACCTCGCGGAGTCGGTCGGCTGCCCGATGATCGGCATCAACGACGGCGCCGGTGCCCGCATCCAGGAGGGCGTCGTCTCGCTCGACGCCTACGGCGGCATCTTCTACCGGAACGTGAAGTCCTCGGGCGTCATCCCCCAGATCAGCGTCATCATGGGCCCCTGCGCCGGGGGTGCGGTCTACTCGCCCGCCCTCACCGACTTCATCTTCATGGTGAAGGGCACGTCGCACATGTTCATCACTGGCCCCGACGTGGTGAAGACGGTCACCGGCGAGGACGTCACGCAGGAAGAGCTCGGTGGCGCGATGACCCATGCGTCGAAGTCGGGTGTGTGCACCTTCGTCGCCGAGGACGAGGACGCGTGCATCGAGCAGGTGCGCTACCTGCTCTCGTTCCTCCCGCAGAACAACCTGGAGGACCCGCCCTACTTCGAGCCGGCCGACGACCCCGAGCGGCGCTGCGACGACATCGTGAGTCTCATCCCCGACTCGCCCAACCAGCCCTACGACATGAAGGCGGTCATCGCCCAGATCGTCGACGACGGCGACTTCTTCGAGGTGCAGCCGTTCTGGGCGATGAACATCGTCTGCGGCTTCGCCCGCATCAACGGGCACGTCGTGGGCATCGTGGGCAACCAGCCGCAGGTGCTCGCCGGCACCCTCGACATCGACGCGTCGGAGAAGGCGGCGCGCTTCGTGCGCACGTGCGACGCGTTCAACGTCCCGCTGGTCACCTTCGTCGACGTGCCGGGCTTCCTCCCGGGCACCGACCAGGAGTACGGCGGCATCATCCGCCACGGCGCCAAGCTCCTCTACGCGTACTGCGAGTCGACGGTGCCGCGGGTGCAGATCATCACCCGCAAGGCCTACGGCGGCGCCTACGTGGTCATGAACTCCAAGTCGATCGGTGCCGATCTCGCGTTCGCGTGGCCGTCGGCCGAGGTCGCGGTCATGGGCTCGCAAGGGGCGGTCAACGTGATCTTCCGCAAGGAGATCGCAGCCGCCGACGACCCCGAGGGCCGCCGCACCGAGCTGATCGATGAGTACACCGAGCGCTTCGCCAACCCGTACGGCGCCGCCGAGCGTGGCTACGTCGACGACGTCATCGACCCGCGCGAGACCCGGGTCGTGCTCGTGAAGGCCCTCGACCTGCTGCGCACCAAGCGCGAGCAGCTGCCGGCGCG
This sequence comes from Actinomycetota bacterium, assembly GCA_016870245.1. Taxonomy (GTDB): domain Bacteria; phylum Actinomycetota; class Acidimicrobiia; order IMCC26256; family PALSA-555; genus CAIUKV01. Next base: position 13,776 of record VGCA01000044.1, read on the forward strand.
CAAGCACGGCAACATGCCGCTGTAGGGCGCCGGCGATGACGCAGCCGACCCTGCGGGTGGTGAACCCCGACGCGACCGACGAGGAGGTGGCGGCGATCCTCGCCGCGGTCTCGTCGCTCCAGGCGACGGCCGCCGCGCCGGCCGCGCCCGACGAGTCGCTCCACGAGTGGGTCCGCAGCGCCCGACTCAGCGCGCGCCGGTCGGGGCTGCAGCGGGGGCCGTGGCGCCTCTCCGGCCGCATCGGCCGCCGCAACCGCGCCTGATCTTCCACCATGCCGGCTGCCCACGCGGAGCTCTTCAGCGTCGGCCCCGACGAGGCGGTGGTGACCTTCACCTCCGCGCCCGGCGAGCGGTGCACCACGCGCGTCGGCCACCACGAGGTCGTCACCGAGGGCCCCCGCCACTTCGTGTCGGTCACCGGACTCGAGCCCGCCACCGAGTACGCGCTCGCGGTCGACGGCGTGGCGCCCGGCGGACCGCTCCCGGCCGCGTTCACCACCCTCGACCAGCCGGTCGGCCCACGCCTGGCCAGCTTCGCGACCGCCAACGACGTCCACTTCGGCGAGGAGGAGTGTGGCCACCTTGGCCCGCCCCACGAGGACATCGGTCCGTTCTTCGCGTCGCCACCCGGTACGCCGCCGTACGTGGAGACCATGAACGCCGCGGTGATCGCCGAGATGCAGGCGCTCGGGCCCGACGCCGTGGTGGTGAAGGGCGATCTCACCGACAAGGGCACCGACGACCAGTTCGCCGCGTTTCTCGCCGCCTACGGCACGTTCGGCGATGCGCTCTCCTTCGTGCGGGGGAACCACGACGCGATGCGCGATCCCACCCTCGCGGTGGAGGGTGCGCCGTTCACGGTGGAGCTCGCCGGATGCACCCTGGCGGTCCTCGACACGGTCGAGCCGGGGCGCGCGGGCGGGCGCCTCACCACCGACCAGGTGCAGTGGCTCGACGACCTCGCGGGCGAGACCGTCGGTCCGGTGCTCGTGTTCGGGCACCACCACGTGTGGCCGATCGACGCACCGGTGCGCCCCGACGACTACTTCGGCATCCGGCCCGACGACAGCGAGGCCCTGGTCGGGGTGGTCGCCCGGCGCGAGAACATCGCCGGCTACTTCGCGGGCCACACCCACGGCAACCGCGTCTGGCGTGAGCCCACCCGCGGGGTCCCGTTCGTGGAGGTCGGCACGCCGAAGGACTACCCGGGCGCCTGGGCCGAGTACCGCGTCCACGAGGGCGGCTACACGCAGATCGTGCGGCGGGTGTCGGCGCCCACGGCATTCGACTGGGCCGAGCACACCAGTGGTCAGTACCTCGGCCTGTACCGCGAGCTCGCACGGGGTGCGCTCGCCGAGCGCTGCTTCACGCAGCGGTTCTGAGCGGCCGAGCCGTGGCGGAGGGACGGGGCGCGCTCGCCGGTATCCGCGTGATCGACATGGCCACGCTGATCGCGGCACCCGGGGCGGCGCGGCACCTCGCCGACTTCGGCGCCGACGTGATCAAAGTCGAGCCGCCGGGCGGCGACGGCACCCGGCGTTACGGCTGGGGTCATCCCGACGACGACGTCGCCCTGTTCTGGAAGCAGATCAGCCGCAACAAGCGCACGGTGGTGCTCGACCTCAAGTCAACCGACGGTCTCGCCGCGATGCACGGGCTGGTCGAGCGGGCCGACGTGCTGGTGGAGAACCTGCGCCCGGGGACGTTGGAGCGGCTGGGCCTCGCGCCCGATGACCTCCTCGCCGCCAACCCGGGGCTCGTGATCCTCCGGGTGTCGGGATTCGGGCAGGACGGGCCGTATGCCGCCCGGCCGGGGTTCGCGACGCTCGCCGAGGCGATGGGCGGGTTCGCCGCGCTGAACGGCGAGCCCGGCGGCGCGCCGCTCCTGCCCCCGGTCGCGCTGACCGACGAGATCGCCGCGATCGTGGGCGCGTTCGCCGTGATGGTCGCGCTGCGCCATCGCGACGCCACCGGTGAAGGGCAGGTGATCGACGTGAGCCTGCTCGAGGCGATGGTCCAGATGCTCGGCCCGCTCCCGGCGGTGTGGGCGCAGCGGGGCGAGCTCCAGCCCCGGCTCGGCTCGGGCATCCCGTACTCGGTCCCCCGGGGCACCTACCACTGCGCCGACGGCGTGTGGGTCGCCGTGTCGACGTCGGCCGAGTCGATCGCGGCGCGGGTGCTCGCCCTGGTGGGAGTGGCCGACGATCCCCGCTTCGCCGACTTCGACGGGCGGATCGCCCACCGGACCGAGCTGGACGCCGTGGTGGCCCGGTGGATCGGGGCCCGGCCCTCCGCCGAGGTGCTCGCCGCGTTCACGGAGGCCGAGGCCGCGATCGCGCCCGTCTACACGGTGGCCGACCTGATGGCCGATCCCCACGTGGTCGCACGGCACACCTTCGTGGAGATCGACGGGGTCACGATGTCGGGCCCGGCCGCCCGCCTCGACCGCACCCCCGGGGGGATCCGCCACGCCGGCCGGGCGCTCGGCGCCGACACCGACACGGTGCTGGCCGAGGTGCTGGCCGAGTCCCCGCGCCGGGACGCGACACGTCCCGAGGAGGATCGGCGTAGAGAGGACCCGTCACTGCCCTGACAGGCGCCCCAACGACCTCCTCGGGACGTGGACGGCGCCATGGTCCACCATTCCGCAATCGTTTTCCACTCGATCCACAGGACATTCCACACCGATGTCCACACCCGGTGGGGGTGCTGTCCACAATCGGCGGGGCGATCTCCACACCCGGTGGGCGAGATGTCCGATTTCAGTGGGGCGATGTCCACAGGCGACCGGGTGGTGGCCGGACCCGAGGCGCGGCGGCCGGCCGTCGCGGGCGGCCGCCCTCAGGAGCGCGACGGGTCGGAGGTGGGCGCGGCGACCGCGATCCGGCTGATGCCGCTGGCGCGGGCGTCGAGCAGGGCCTGCCCGGCCCGGGCCACGAGGTCGGGGGCCTCGAGTGCGTGGGTGGGGTAGCAGGCGATCCCGGCCGACACCGTGAGGCCGACGTCGCCGGTCGCGAGCCGCAGGCCCGACTGGATCCGCTCGATGGCGATCCGGGCGCCCTCCTCGGTGGTGCAGTCGAGGGCCGCGATCACGACCACGTCGCCCACCCGGCACGCACAGTCGGCTTCGCGCAACGTGTCGCGGATCACGCCGCCGAGGGCCCGCATGGCGATGTCGACGCTGGTCTGGTCCCGGCCCCGGACCCCGTCGGCCTCGAGGGCGATGACGGCTACCGGGTGCAGCCGGCGGCGGGCCCCGGCGACGCGCTGCTGGATGAGCACCGCGACGAACCGCTCCTTCAGCAGGCCCGACACCGCGTCGAAGGCGTCGGCGGCCAGCTCGTCGCGGTTGGCGTCGCCGACCGCCCGCGCCCGGATGGCGGTCTCGGTGTGGGAGCGGGTGAGGTGGTCGAGCTGGGTCCGCAGCCGGTCGTGCGAGGTCTGGGTCGCGGCGAGCGCCCGCTCGGTCGCGACGATCCGGCGGTGGTCGACGAACGCGACGATGCTTCCCGCGACGCCGGCCGCGACCAGCGCGACCAGCACGATCACCGCCGCCGAGCCCATGGGCTAGCCGCGGTCCCCGGTGCCCACGGTGGCCCGCCGGTGCTCGATGGCGAGGTCGGCGAGGTCGCCGATGATCTCCGACAGCTCGAAGTCCTTGGGTGTGTAGCACCGGGCCACCCCCGCCTCGGCGAGGACGTCCTGGTCGGCCGGCGGGATGATCCCGCCCACCACGACCGGCGCGTCGACGCCGGCCTCGCGCACGAGGCGCACGGTCTCCGGCACCAGCTCGAGGTGGCTGCCCGACAGGATCGACAGGCCGATCACGTCGACGTCCTCGTCGCGGGCCGCCGCCGCGATCTGCTCCGGCGTGAGCCGGATGCCCTGGTACACGACCTCGAATCCGGCGTCGCGGGCCGCGAGCGCGATCTGCTCGGCCCCGTTGGAGTGCCCGTCGAGGCCGGGCTTGCCCACGAGCAGCCGGGTGGGCCCGCCGAGCTCGTCGGCCGCGGCCTTCATCCGGGCCCCGACGGCGGCCAGCTGGCCGGCGC
>VGCA01000045.1 GCA_016870245.1 Actinomycetota bacterium
ACGGTCCCGGTCGGCTCCGGAAGTAGCGTGCATGGAACACTGACCGAGGAGCTCCCCATGACCGCCGGTGGTCCCGTCGATCCCACGATGCCGCTTCCCGAGGGCGAGCGCCGCGGCGCCCCCCAGCCCCCGGCGCCCGAGCCCGCGGCTCCCGAGCCCGCGGCGCCCGAGCCCACGGGCACCGAATCGCTGCCGGGTGCCTACGACCCGACGATCGCAGTGCCTCCGGTCGGCCCGCCCGACGAGCCGGGCGACCCCTATGGCCCGCCGCCGGGCGGCGACGACGAAGAGCCCGACAACCGCAAGCTGCTGTGGGGGATCCTGGCCGCGGTCGCGGTGATCCTCATCGGCATCGTGGCGGCCTTGCTGCTCACCGGTGGTGATGGCGACAACGAGAAGGCCGACTCCACCACCACCACCAGCACGACGGCGGCGCCGAGCACCAGCACCTCGGTCGCGCCGAGCACGACCACGTCGTCGACCACCACCACGCCCACCACCCCGGGCACCACGGCCCCCAACGCGCCGGTCATCTCCGCGTTCACGGCGACCCCGAACCCGTTCCCGTGCGCCAGCGCCAACGACAGCGGCCAGCTCACGCTCACCTGGTCGACCCAGAACGCGACCGGGGTCACCATCAGCGTCGACGGCCCCGGCATCTTCGGGTCGTACGGGCCGAGCGGCCAGCAGCAGGTGCCCTTCGCCGGGTGCAACTCCTCGCACACGTACACGCTGACCGCGAAGGGTGCCGGCAACCAGCAGGTCCAGCAGACCATCACGGTGCAGCCCAAGATCACTCCGGCCACCACCACGACGACGGCGCCGTAGGCCGTCGGGCCCCATCCCGGGGCAGCCACGGCCCGATGGTTCCCCTCGTGGTTACCAGCGGGTAACATAGGGTCGTTCTCGACGGGTCATCCCCTGTCCCGTCATCGCTCCCGGCCCGGGGCCGGACGATCCGGAGGCGCACCGATGGCCGACTTCAGCCTCGACCTCAACGAAGACCAGCTCCAGATCCAGAAGTGGGTCCACGACTTCGCGGAGGGCGTCATCCGCCCCGCGGCCGAGGAGTGGGACGAGCGGGAGGAGACCCCGTGGCCCATCATCCAGGAGGCGGCCAACATCGGCCTCTACTCCTGGGAGTTCGTGGCCAACGCGTTCGCCGACCCGCTCGGCCTGACGTTCGCCATCACGAGCGAGGAGCTCACCTGGGGAGACGCCGGCATCGCGATGGCGATCCTCGGCTCCACGCTCGCCGTCTCGGGCATCGCCGGCAACGGCACCCCCGAGCAGATCGCCGAGTGGGTCCCGCAGTGCTTCGGCACTCCCGACAAGATCCAGCTCGGCGCGTTCGCGGTGAGCGAGCCCGACGCCGGGTCCGACGTGTCGTCGCTGCGCACCCGCGCCGTCTACGACGCGGCGACCGACGAGTGGGTGCTCAACGGCACCAAGACCTGGATCACCAACGGCGGCATCGCCGACGTGCACGTGATCGTCGCCGCGGTCGAGCCCGAGCTCAAGGCGCGCGGTCACGCGAGCTTCGTGGTCCCGCCGGGCACGCCCGGCCTGCGCATGGGCCAGAAGTTCAAGAAGCACGGCATCCGCGCGAGCCACACGGCCGAGGTGATCCTCGACGACGTGCGTGTGCCGGGCTCGTGCCTGCTCGGGGGCAAGGAGAAGCTCGACGAGCGCCTCGCCCGCGCCCGTGAGGGCAAGAGCACCAAGACCCAGGCCGCGATGAGCACCTTCGAGGCCAGCCGTCCGCTCGTGGGCGCGCAGGCCCTCGGGATCGCCCGCGCGGCGTACGAGTACTCGCTCGACTACGCGAAGGAGCGCCAGCAGTTCGGCCGGGCGATCATCGAGAACCAGGCGATCGCCTTCAAGCTCGCCGACATGAAGACCGAGATCGACGCGGCCCGGCTGCTCGTGTGGCGGGCGTGCTGGATGGCCTCCCAGCGCAAGGCGTTCCTCAACGGCGAGGGCTCGATGAGCAAGCTCAAGGCGGGCGAGGTCGCGGTGTGGGTCACCGAGCAGGCGATCCAGATCCTCGGCGGCTACGGCTACGTGCGCGAGTACCCGGTCGAGCGGTGGCACCGTGACGCGAAGATCTACACGATCTTCGAAGGCACCTCCGAGATCCAGCGCCTCGTCATCGCCCGCAACATCTCCGGCATCCACATCAAGTAGCCGGCGCGGCCCCGGGCCTCGCTCGTGCCGCCGCGATCACATCGGCCGCCCGGCCGTGTGCGGATCGGCGGTGCGCGAGGACAACACGCCTGAGAGCGACATCGACTCGAGTGGGAGCCCGCGCGGAGTGGGCGGGTCCGCGACCGCGCCCGCGCGAGACGGCTCAAGAACCATTGTCAACGTCAATGGATTCTTGGTACGGTGAGGCCGACCGACCTCGCCCGACACGCGGAGCGCCAGGGGTGGCGGGCGGTGTCCACCCGCAAGGGCTGGATGCTCAAGGCCCCCGACGGAACGACGCAGGTACTGATCCACGGGACCCCGTCGGATGTGAACTGGTTCAAGCAGGCCATCCGCCAGATGCGCCGAGGCGGGTTCGTGTGGCCACCACCGGAGGACTGAGCATGGGATGGGCGGTCTCGTTCGAAGCTGCAGGCCAGCCGGGTGCGGTACTCGACGACGCACTCGAGGAGCTCGTCGATCTCCTCGCCGATCGCGGGGGTGCAGTGAGTGCCAGTCAGGTCCGTGATCGGTACGGCGCGTTGTTCAGCGTCGACGAGTCACTCGACTCGGTCGTCGCCGCGCTCGCCTTCGGGCACGAGGTCTTCACCGCGCTGGCGGAGAAGGCCGGCCTTCCTGCGTGGCCGGTGGTGCGGGCCGATGCGATGACCTACGAGGAGCAGGATCGGGAGCTCGCCGCGCCGAGCTTCCCCGAGCTCGTCGGCGTCTCCGAAGTTGCGCGACTGCTCGGGGTCACGCGCCAGCGCGCGTCGGCGCTCGCGAAGTCGCCGGCCTTTCCTGCTCCGGTGGCTGTCCTCGCTGCGGGACCGGTCTGGACGCGACCGAGCCTCAACCACTTCGTCGCGGACTGGCCTCGCAAGAACGGCCGCCCCGCGAAGCTCGAACCCGAGACAGCGCTCTAGGGGAGCGCGGCCGGACCAGGTGGACCGTGTCGGTAGTCCGGCGTTCGGAGAACGGGGACACGGCCATCGTGCCCAGAGGCCCATCGGTTCGGCGCCCACCGCCGGAGCCCAACACCACCCGATCGCCGTGTCGGGCATCGAGGATGCATCGGTGGGCAAGTGACGGTGGGAGCTCCCGCGGCTCAGGGGGTGGGCCTGTGGAACCAGTAGACGCCGGCGCGCATGCGGCCCATGGGGAACGGCACATCGAACTCGGTCTCGTCGTATGCCTGGAGCTCGAGTGGCTCGAAGAGCTCGACGGCCTGCGCGCGGGTGAGGTGGCCGGGCCCTTTCGGGATCCAGCCGATGCGGGGGCGGTGCGCGAAGTGGACGAGGACGTAGTCGCCTCCCGGTGCGAGCCAGTCATCCAGTCGCTTTCGGTACGTGGCGACGTGTCCTCGGGGGAGGTGGTGGAGGCATCCGGAGTCGAGCACGAGGTCGAAGGGCGCGGGCGCGCGATAGTCGATGACGTTGCCCTCGTGGAGCTCGAGCTCGACCCCGGCCTGGCGGGCTCGGGTCCTGGTCGCGACGAGGGCGGCCTCGACGAAGTCGATGGCGACGACGGCGTAGCCACGTTGGGCGAGGTGCACGGCGTACACGCCCTCGCCGCAGCCGAGGTCGAGCGCCCGTCCAGGGGCGGCGCGTCGGGCGATGGCGCGATCGAGGAGCGCTGGCGGCTGCTCGCGGTGCCAGGGCAGGTCCTCGACGCTCTTCGTCCGGTGGTAGAGCCGAGCGAACACGGTTCGCTGCACGTTCACCCGCGGACCCTTCGACTCCGGAGCGCAGCGTCTCGTGGGGCTGCGAGCCCCGCGATGGCAGAGCCGGCGGCACCGAGCCTGCTCGTGGTGCGTCGCGGGCTCATGATGCGCCCCTGGTACAGCTAGATCGCGGTGACCGAGATCGAGCCTGCATCTCGCGTCGCCTTCTCGTTCGACCCGTCGAGCTCGCCGATCGTTGCGTAGGTCATCGCGTCGGGATCCAAGCCGAGCTCGGCCGACTCGGCCAGCCCCAGCCGTTCGAGCAGGAGCTTCGAGGCGAGTGCGACGCCGCCTTTGGCCGCGCTCTCGATGCGTGCGGCCTCGTTCATCTCGTCGCCGAGCGCGGTGACCTCGAGGCGGCCCCCCGTCGCCACCTGTCCGACCATGAGCGTCCCTCCCCAGTGGACGCCCACGTTCACGCGAACGACGACATCGTCGGGACCGATGTGCGACGCTCCGTCGCGGATCGCCCGCGCCGCTCGGATCGCGGCGGATGCCGCCTCCGACTCCGAGTGACCGAGCTGCTCCACCAAGAAGAGGGCGGAAGCGCCGTCGCCGGCGTGCTTGCCGACGATGCCACCGTGGCGGATGACCTGCGAGTCGATGAGGTCCGTCAGGTTGCCCACGAGCTCGAAGTACGCGCGCGACGACAGTCGCCGCGACAGCTCGCCCGACCCTTCGAGGTCGGCGAACAGGATGCTCGCCGGTCGCCGCGCCGGCTGCCTCACGGCATCCATCCGTTCGTACATCGCCCGATTGCCGCGCGCCATGCGCGCGAGCAGGCTGTCGGGAGCATCGGGCGACGCGAGCCGGAGTACGCCGATGAACTCGCCCGCGTCGTTGTTGATCCGCAGGTCGAGGAACGCCGTGTCCCCCAGCCACGAGGTTCGAAGGGTCTCGAGGTCCGGGAACGAATGGATCGAGGACCAGGCGCGGATCAGCTCCCCCGGCTCGACGCCCGCCGCCGCCTTGGCAAGCGGTCCGAACACCGCCTCGAACGCGTCGTCGTCGGGCTCCAGGGACGCGCGCATCATCGGCACGTTGAGCTTCCACCACTCCCGGCTGCTGTCGTCGCTCGTCGCCCAGTACTCGGCGTCCTCGAGCTGCCGGCGCGGGAGGCCCTTCCCGTAGAAGCGGTCGACCTCCGCGGGCTCGATGCCGACGATGCGTGCCTCCTCGCTCGAGATGAACACCAGGCACCATTGCGCATCGAGGATCTCACCCGAGATCCCGGCCTTCTCGAGCGCCTCGGCGACCGCGCGCAGCTCGGGGTGCTCGGGAAGCGGGGGACCGGCGGCCATCGGCCGCGACATTACGCCGGGGCCGTGGGTCGGGAACGGGAGCGCCTCCGGGCGGGGGCGTCGGTCATGGGGCGTCTTCTCGGTCGGCTCGGTGCCCCGACCGCGGCCTGGTGGCGGATCTGTGGGCGCTGGCGGAGTGGGGCGGAACCTAGGACCGCGTCCTGCGTAGCCTCGACCCTGTGAAGCAGTCGCTGCTCAAGGACACGATCTGCCTGGTGCTGACCCGACGGCCCCGGTCGACGGCTCGCTACCTGGCCGACACGATCGGCGTGAGCAAGAGCTCGGTCAACGCCGTCCTCTACAAGTACGCCGATCTGTTCGAGGCGACCGACGCCGCCACCCCGCGCTGGTCGGTCCGGACAGGTGGGCCGGCGCGGCGGTAGCCGTCGTACCCGGTTCGTAGGGTGGTCCCGTGACCTCGCCCCACCTGCACCCGTCGACCGGTCCCATCTGGTCCGACCGACCCCGCGCCGAGCGGGCCGAGGTGGCGGCGCACCATCTCGATGCGGTCCTGCACGCGGTTGCGGGCCCCGACGCCGTGGCGCGAGACGGCCAGGACACCGCGGTCGAGGCGCTCGTGGCCGACGGGGCCCGCGTCCTCGTCGTGCAGGCCACCGGCTGGGGCAAGTCGGCCGTGTACTGGGCGGCCACCGCGGCGATCCGGGCGCTCGGCGGCGGCCCGACGCTCGTGGTGTCGCCGTTGCTGGCGCTCATGCGCGACCAGGTGATGGCGGCGGAGCGGGCCGGCCTGCGGGCCGTCACGATCAACTCGACCAACATCGACGAGTGGGACGCCACCCTCGCCGCCCTCGACGGTGGCGAGGTCGATCTGCTCCTGGTCTCGCCCGAGCGGCTCGCCAACCCCGGCTTCGCCCGGCGGGTCGGCCCCCTCGTCGCCGGCGCGGGCCTCGTGGTGATCGACGAGGCCCACTGCATCTCCGACTGGGGCTTCGACTTCCGGCCCGACTACCAGCGCCTCTCGCGGGTGCTGCTGGGCGCCCCGGGTGTTCCCGTGCTGGCCACCACCGCCACGGCCAACCAGCGCGTCACCGACGACGTCGCGGCGCAGCTCGGCGCCGCGACCCTGGTGCTGCGCGGCAGCCTCGCCCGGTCGTCGCTGTTGCTGTCGGTGGTCGACGGGCTCGGTCCGCTCGAGAGGTACGCCTGGGTCGATCAGGCGCTCGCCACCCTGCCCGGGTCGGGCATCGTCTACGTGCCCACGGTGGCCGAGACCCATCGCCTCTCGGGCTTCCTCGCCGAGCGGGGGCACGCGGTCGCGCCCTACTCCGGCCAGCTCGACCCCGACGCCCGGCGCACCGTCGAGGACTCGTTGCGGGCCAACCTCCTGAAGGCGGTCGTGGCCACCTCGGCGCTCGGCATGGGCTACGACAAGCCCGATCTCGGGTTCTGCGTGCACGTCGGCTCGCCCGACTCACCGGTCGCCTACTACCAGCAGATCGGCCGGGCCGGCCGGGCCATCGACGCGGCCCAGGCCGTGCTGCTCCCCGCCGAGACCGACGAGCGCATCTGGGAGTACTTCGCGACCGCGTCGATCCCCGATCCCGAGCACGTCCGCAAGGTGCTCGACGTGCTGGGCGAGGTCGGCGAGCCGGTGTCGGTGCCGACGTTGGAGAACGCCACGGGGGTGCGCCGGGGTCGCCTCGAATCGCTCCTGAAGGTGGTTGCGGTCGACGGTGCGGTCGAGCGGGTCGGCTCCGGCTGGGTCACGACCGGCGAGCCCTACGTGCACGACGGCGAGAAGTGGGCGGAGATCCGACGACTCCGTGGCATCGAGGCCGATCTCATGCGCTCGTACGCACGCGGCGCGGGCTGTCTGATGGAGTTCCTCCAGCGCGCGCTCGACGATCCCGACCCCGGCCCGTGCGGTCGCTGCTCGGTGTGCACCGGTCGGTTGCCGACCCCCGGTCACGCCGTCGACCCCGCGGCCATCGAGGCCGCCCGAGTGCACCTCCGAGGTGCCGACACCGTCATCGATCCCCGCAAGCGCTGGCCCACCGGGCTCGCCGGCGGCCGCAAAGGCACGATCGCCGGGGCGGGGGAGGGCCGCGCCCTCACCTACGCCGACACCCCGGGCTGGGCCGAGGCGGCGTCGGCCGTCGCCGGCCCCGACCGGCCGCTCCCCGGCGACGTGGTCGCGGGGATGGTCGCGGTGCTCGGCCGCTGGCGCCGGGTGTGGCCGGCCCGCCCGGTCGCCGTCGTCCCCGTGCCGTCCCGGCACCACCCGGGGCTGGTGCGCGACCTCGCCGAGCGCATCGGGGCCGCGGGCAAGCTCCCGGTGCTCGATGCGCTCGACGCCGCGGGCCCGCGTCCTCCCGACGACGTGCCGTCGGGGCCTCGGGTCGACGCCCTCCTCGACGGGCTCTCGATCCGCCCCGACGTCGACCTCCCCACCGACGGGCCCCTGCTCCTGGTCGACGACACCTACCGCACCGGCTGGACCATCACGGTCGCCGCGGCGCTGTTGCGAGAGGCGGGCGCGACCGCGGTCATGCCACTGGTCGTGCACCAGCTCCCCTGAACCCTTCGCGTCCGCCGGTCGCTTCGGCGCGGCACTGTCGGCCGCCCGCTGAACGGTCCGTGCGGGACGCTGTGCGCGGTTCGCCGAGTGGTCAGTCGGCGCGCACGCCGCGCAGCCCGAACCACGCGAGCTCGGCCACCCACGCGGCGAGCCGGTCGGGCTCCAGGGGGGTGCCGTCGGTTGAGAGCGCGTCGCGACTGGTGGCCTCGGCGATCCCGACCACCGCGTGCGCGAGCACCCGGCGGTGCTCGACCGTGCCGGGGATCTCGATGAGCTGGCTGACCGCCTCGGCCACGTCTTCGAGCACGCGGTCGACGATGCCGGCGAACTCCGGATCGTTGCGGGCCGCGGCGCCGAAGAGCACCCGGAACGCCGGTTCGTTCTCGGTGACGAACCGGAAGTAGGCGGCGAAGCCGGCCTGCACCCGATCGCGGCCGGTGGTCGCCTCGGCGGTTGCCGTGCCGAGGCTCGCGAGCAGCTGTCCGCCCACGTCCTCGAGTACCTCGTTGAACAGCGCCCGCTTCGAGGTGAAGTGCTGGTAGAGGACGGGCTTGGTGACGCCGGCGGCGTGCGCGATGTCGTCCATCGCGCTCGCGTGGAACCCCGTGTCCGCGAAGACGCGGCACGCGATGTCGAGGAGCTGTCGGCGTCGCCGATCTGCCGGGAGGCGCGTCGTCACCCGGTCAGACGCTCGACTTCAGGGGCATCTCGTAGCGGTTGACGATGCCGAAGTTGCCCGCCCACATCTCGTCGACCCTGGCCGCCTCGTCGGGGGTGAGCGGCAGGTCCGACGCGGCCGCGTACTCCCGCACCTCGTCGACGTCGACGCAGGTGGGGAGCACGGTCGTGAACGCCGGGTTGGCGAGGATGCCGGCGATCGCCGCCTGGCCCCGCGTGCGGCCCGTGCCGTCCCAGAGGAAGGCGAGGGTGTCGGCCTTGTCGAAGTTGTCGAGCATGTTGTCGCGGTTGCGATGGGCCCGGTGGTCGCCCGGCGGGAACACCGTGTCGCGCTGGACCTTGCCCGAGAGCGCGTCCGACGCATGCGGCACGCGGGAGATGAGGCCCACCTCCCCGTCGGCCACGCGCTCCTGGCGGGCGAAGGTGAGGCCGGGCTCCTGCTCGAGGATGTTGAACACCGTCTGCAGGGAGACGATGTTGCGGTCACGGATGGCGATCTTGCCCTCTTCGACCCAGCCGATCGCCGGCCCGAGCGCCACGCCGAGCTCGCGCACCTTGCCCTCGGTGCGGAGCTCCTCGAGCACCTCCCAGAGGTCGTCGGCGAGGATCGGGTCGATCCGCGGGTTGTGCAGCTGGTACAGGTCGATCCGGTCGATGCCCAGCCGCTGCAGCGAGCCCTCGACCTGGCGGCGGATCGACTCGGGCGCCCAGTCGTGGGGCCGCTCCGACTGGCCGGGGTACTTGCGCTCGGCCTCGATGTCGTAGCCGCACTTGGTGGTCAGCACGATGTCGTCGCGGTGGGTGGAGAGGACATCCCTGAGGAGGTCCTCGCCGAGCCCGCCCTCGCCGTACACGGGGGCGGTGTCGATGAAGTTGATCCCGGCGTCGAGCGCGGCGTGGAGCATGCCCTGCTTGTCCTCGACGTGGCCCCACCAGTCGCTGGCGAGCGTCCACACGCCGAACCCGACCTCGGAGACCTCGAGCTCGGATTGGCCGAAGCGGCGGTAGCGCATCACGTGCCTCCCGGGACGCAGGGACTACGGCGGTCCACGCTAGATGGACCCGGATGGGGGTGGCGAACCGCCGCGGGGGGTCTTTCGGCCCATTTCCCGGCCGTGGAGGCCGATGTCGCCGTCAGTGGAACGACCCGCCGCCCCGCTCCTCCCGTTCGGCCGCCCGGATGCCGTATCCGAACACGATCGGCGCCGGCAGGACCACGATGGAGACGATCAGGCCGATGACGATCACGTCGACCGTCCAGGTGGGGAATTCGGTGGCCAGGCCCACGAAGAACACCACGATCGAGACCAGCAGGGCCGTGTACCCCACGCGCTTGCCGACCTTGACGAGCGCGGCGATGCGCCGGCGTCGGACCATCACCGGGTCGTCGTCGGGGAGGGGAGGGAGGGCGGTCACCAGTCGGTCCAACCTACTGCTGCGAAGACCGACCGGATCCGGTCGGGCAGGTGCTCGATCGCGAAGCGCGCCCGGGCCGTCGCGCGGTTGGCTTCGAGTACGGCGCCACGGTCGGCTTCGTCGCGGCCGAGCCATTCCACTGCACCGTCAGGGTCGTCGATCGAGCACAGCTCGAGGTCGGTCGTGATCTCGTCGAGGACCGGGTACCAGCCGACTGCGGTCATCCGGCGGGCCGCAGTGGCCTCGACGACCGGGTTGCCGAAGCCCTCCCACGTGCTCGGGAAGACGACGAGGTCGGCAGCGGCGTAGGCGTCGGCCGACCGCGGTGCACGGCCGACGTGCACGGGGACCGACGTCGCCGCCACCATCCGCTCGAGCTCGGCGCCGAACCCCTCCTCCGCGGGGCCGGTGATCCAGTAGTGCACGCGGCGTCCGCCCAGCCGGCGCGCAACCGCCTCGGCGAACCGGAGGCCACCCTCGGTGTTCTTGCGAGGGATGGCGCGCGTGGGCTGGAGCAGCACGACGTCGTCGTCGGTGAACCCGAGAGCCGAACGCGTCGGCGCGCGGTCGCCGTCGAACGCGTCGAAGTCGAAGCTGTTGGGTACGGCGAAGGCCGGGATCCCCCGGCGGGCGAGATCGGCCCGGGCGCGTTCGCTGATGGTGACGTGCACCGAGCCGGGACGGTCGGGCGGGAAGCCGTCGATGTGTGCGAGGCGTGGTCGTTCCCACGCGAAGTCGTGGTGGTGGAAGCAGACCCGGCCGCGGTGCGCGGCGAGCACGTCGCGCGTGACGATGGCCGCCTCGACGTTGAGGGGCAGGGAGCACAGGTTCTCGACGACGACGAGGTCGGCGCCGGCGAGGGTCGCCGCCAACGCCTCCGGGTCGGGTCGGGCGCCCGCGACCGGGTCGATCGCGAGAAATGCGAGCCACGTGTCGTCGGGTCGAGAGGCTCCCTCGAGCTCTCCGGCGACGCGCCGGGTCGTGAAGCCGAGCTCGCGCAGCGCCCACTCCCACTTGCCGGCTTCCACGCCCACCCCGTCGGCGCCGCCCAGTCGGTACGAGACGACGACCGCCTCCGGCCGGCTCACCGGGGGTCAGGCGCGGTCGTGGTCGCGCGCGAGGTTGGGCAGACGGCGGTTCGTGGCGTCGAGCACGGCCCGCACGACGGCGTCGTCGGCGTGCTGGTACACGATCGCCGACCCGGAGAGGTGTCGTTCGTGCGGCGGGTCGACGGTCACGAGGAGTACGACGACGACGTCGTGCGCGCCCGCTCTCGTGACCTGCGCCGTATCGACGTCGAGGCACTCGGCTGCGGGCTCGAGCTGGCGGAGCGCGTCGAGCGTCGCCTCGGCGAGCAGGCGTGGGCGCGACGATGCCGCGATCGACCCCTCCGCGTAGCCGGTCCGCTCGTCTTCGGAAGTGCCGAGCGTGACCTGCACCGAGGTGCGGAACCCACTCGACTGCGCTTGGACCGTCACGATCTGGGGGCGGGTTGTCGACTCGGCCGTGAGCGAGGGGGAGGCCTTGGCCGCGCCGTTGGCAGCCAGCTGGACCACGGAGACGATCCGGCGGTCGAGATCCATGCCGAACGAGGCGAGGGCGACCGACTGCACGTCGCGGACGATCTGCTTGGCCGGCTTGCCCGCGCTGGCGAGGACGTGGACCTCGACGGGCCGGCCGCCGGCGTCGGCGACGATCCGGACGGCGGTCACGTCGGGGAGACGGCACAGCTCGGCCTCGACCTCCATGAGGTCGAACTCCACCGTGAACCCGTCTTCTGCCACCGACGCACCGATGTCCATTCGGCCTCCCGTGCCCTCCCAGACTACGGAACGGCATTCCGTTATGGGTGGACGCCCGCAGCGAGGGCGATCTCACGGAACGTGGTAGGGCTTGCACTATGGGTAGAGCCCGACGAGACTTGTGTGAACGGCGGTGTCCGATGTGACCGCTGTGACTCGGGACGGGCAGCCGTCCGGGGTGGCTGAGGCAGCGCGGGGGGAGGTGAGCGCGGAAGGGACAGACGGAGTGGTCAGGGCCTCGACCGCCGTGTGAACAGGGCTGGGATACCGCCCGAAGCGGAGCGCCACACCACAGGCTCGTAGCGACGCCTGCGGATTACCTCTATGAAATGGGGGGATTGTGGTGCGTAAGCGGCTCATGGTCCGTATTGGCCTGATCATGTCGAGCGTTGCAGCACTGGTGCTTGCCGGTGGTGCGAGCAAGGGTCTGCGCTAGCCGCAGATGGCATGCGGCCGAGGCCCTGATCAGTCCGTCTGATCTCGATGCACCAAGATGACGCGAGAGGCCTCCAGCCGCTTCACGGCGTACTGCATCGGGATCTTTGTCGCTGCACTTGCACTCTGCGTTGGGTTCTACCTCGGTGGACAGCGGCCGCCGATCGACCAAGTGCTGATCCTTGGTCTGCTATTCGCTGTTGCCGAGAATCGAAGCGTCGAACTGCCGAACAAGTCGAGCCTGAGCGCAAGCCTGATGATTGCGATGACGGCAATCGTTCTCTTCAGTGCTCCTGCGCCGAACCTTGGGCCGCTAGTCGTGGGATTGTGCGGAGGCCTGTACCTCCCGCAGCTTCGGTCGCGGGATTGGCGCAAGGTTCTGTTCAATTCTGCGAACTTCGGCCTCTCATCGCTTGCAGCGTCGGCCCTCTTTGAACTCATTGTTCCGACGGCTCCGGCGCCGGCGTTTCTGCTTGCGGCGTCGATTCCTGTGGCGCTGCTCTATTCGTTGGCGAACTCGGCGCTTCTCGTGCCCGCTATGTCAATGCTTACGCATCGGTCTCTGGCTGATGTGAGCCAAGAGATGTGGGTGAGCGACATTCAGATCCTGCCGTTCGGCTTTCTTGGCGTGTTGCTTGGCGAGCTGTATCTCAACCTCGATGGCTGGGTAGTGCCGCTCTTCGTCGCTCCGATCTTCATTGCGCGACAGGCGTTCGCGTCGTACCTGCAACTCCGTGCGGCGCAGGAGGCCACTCTGTCGACCTTGGTCCGGGCGCTTGAATCGAAAGACCGTTACACGGCCGGGCACGTTGAGCGAGTCGCTCGGTTCTCGCAGTACATGGGACAGGAACTGGGATTTCGGCAATCTCGGTTGGAGCGGCTCCGTTACGCGGCGCTCATGCACGATATTGGGAAGCTCATCGTCCCCAACCAGATTCTGAACAAGCCCGGCAAGTTGACTGCTGCCGAGTATGACCGGATGCGCCACCACGAGTTCGTGTCCGTAGAGGTTCTGCGGCGGATCGATTTCCTCGCCCCTGTCGTGCCGTCGATCGAAGCGGATCACTCGGGAGGTTCCGACCCGAACTCGTCGCTTGAAGCGCGCATCATCCTCGTGGCGGATGCGTTTGACGCCATGACATCAACCCGGGCCTACCGCCGAGCCCTGACACAGGAAGTGGCTTTCGCAGAGCTGCGCGACAAGGCGGGGTCTCAATTCGACGCTGAGTGTGTTGATGCACTCGTTCGGTCGATCGAAGCCAAGCGTGAGATCTACGGTGCCGGATTCGAGGGCGATGTTGCTGACTTCAAGGCCCCGCCGCCGACAACCGGAACGGGCTCGGCGGGCTTGGGAGACCTCGCACAAGACAGCGAACGGGTTAGTTGATGAGCATTCGTACGAAGGTGGCTGCGCTTGCGCTCGCAGCGGCAGTCGTGGCCCTTGCCGTGGAAGTCGCGGGGGGCGATCCGCAAGTTGCCACACTCGCTGTACTTGCTGCTGGCGTTGCGATCGGCGAGCTGGTTGTTCTCCACCCGCAGGGTCGGGCTGCGTTGCCACTGTCTTTCGCTGTCTTCACGGTGCTCGTTCGCGCCGGAAGCCCGGTTCAGGTGGTTGTCGTCGTCGTAGCAGCAGAACTTGTTGCCTCCGTGCTCAGGGCTGGACCGATTTCCGTCAGGACTCGGGCGGTGCTGTTCGCGGAGCGCTGTGCAGAGGCGTTCGCAGCGGGAGCGGTCTACAACCTCGTTACGACTCTGGGTCGCAATCGCGAAGAGCTAGGTGTTGTTGTGCTGGCTTTGACACTGGCTGCGATTGCACCAGTCGTTGTGGCGGACTTGGTCGCCTACGCGCGGCATCGAGAGATCGCCCCCTTCAGGGCCAGAAGCGCGGACCTGGCGATCGTGACGAGCGGCATCCTGATGGCAGTCGGGTACGACGGAATCGATGGCGATGGCCGGCTCGGCCTCTGGGGTCCGATCCTCTTCTCGATCCCACTCATCGCCGCGTGGTACTCGTTCGAGCTGTTGGCCTCCACGCGGCGGAGCTTCGAGCAGACCGTCCAGGCGCTCGCGGCTGCACCCGAGCTCGGCGGCCTGGTGCGCGAGGGGCACGCGGACCGTGTCGCCGAGCTGGCTGACTCGATGGGGCGCGTCCTCGACCTCTCGTCGTCCGATCTCGAGCGGCTGCGCACGGCCGCGTTGCTGCACCACCTCGGGGCAGTGTGTCTCGACGAGCCCGACGAGGGGTTCACGCTCGATCCCGTTGAGGTCGCCATGGCGGGTGCCAACATGCTGCGCGCCTCCGAGGTGCTCGCGCCGGCGGGTGATGTGGTGGCTGCCGAGCCCTTGCTCCATCGTCCGCCGGGCGTGGCCGATCCTCCTCCGGCCGCGCTCCCAGGGATGATCCTGAAGGTCGCGAGTGCCTACGACGAGCTCACCGAGGGCGACGATGCGCATGCCTCGTGGGCCGTGGAGGCGCTCTACACCGGTCCTGGCTACGTCTATGACGGGCGGGTGCTGGGCGCGCTCGAGCGGGTGCTCGTGCGCCGCGGCGTCCTCGACGCGCGCTGACGCCTTCGCCGGGTGCGGCTGCCGAAGTAGGCGAGCTCGCAGATTCCGATGGCGAGCACGATGTCCCCGATCGAAATCAGCGTGTCGAACGGTCGCGGCAGCAGGATCTCGTCGCCCAGGAAGCCGAGGAGGTCCTCGTCGCTCGCGGGTCGGTGCTTCACCGACTGCTCGATCGGCTTCTCGATCTGGTTCCCTTCGGCATCGAGTCCCACCGCGCGCGTCGGCATTCCCTGGTTCAGGCCGATGACGATCACGTTGAGCGCGATGCCGATCGCGACGACCCCCATTCCCCGAAGCGGGAGGTTGATGAGGCAGAACGTCAACAGGAACACGTACGACAGCATCAAGAGCCCGTATCCGGTGGTCTCGATCCGGTCGGGGGCGAAGTCGATGTACTCGAGCGCGATCTGGATGAACAGGCCTGCGAAGAAGAAGAGGCTGCCTTTGATCGGGAGGTGGAACAGGCGCTCCCAGCTCCCCCGCGTGACGATCACGACGATCGCAGCGATCGCCACGGTCAGGACGAGCAGCCACATCGTCAGGAACGGTATCCACCGGCGGGCCGCGAGGCACGGCACCGTCCGCGGATCGCCGCCCCGCTCACCGCTACGCTCCGCTCCGTGCACGAGATCCGAGCGGAGATCCCCGCAAACGTCTGGCAGGTCATCGTCGATGAGGGTCAGCTGGTCGCCGAGGGCGACGAGATCGTGATCCTCGAGTCGATGAAGATGGAGATCCCGGTGGCGACCGAGGTCCCCGGAGTCGTGCGCGAGATCCATGTTGAGCCGAACACTGCCGTGCAGGCGGGCGACCTCATCGCGCTCATCGATGAGTCCTGACGGACAGATCCTCTGGGATCGCAGGGGCCACACCGCCGTAGCCCTGATCGACCGGCCGGCGAGGAGGAACGCGCTGAGTGCAGCGCTGTGTGACGACCTCCGCACCCACCTCGAGCGCAATCACGATCTTCGTGCCGTGGTGATCGGCGGTGCCGGCGACAAGGCGTTCTGTGCAGGCGCCGACCTCGCCCGCCGGGCCGACGACACCGCTGGCGGGCTCACGCACGGCGGCGGTGACTCGTTCCGCCCTGCGTTCGAACGCTTGCTCGACGAGATCGTCGACTTCCCGGCTCCGATCATCGCCGCCGTCAACGGGCACGCCCTGGGCGCCGGGATGCAGCTTGCCGTGGCGTGCGACGTCCGAGTCGTCGCGCCCAACGCGACGTTCGGCATCCCCGCCGGGAAGCTGGGTGTCGCCATCAGCGCGATCAACGTGCAGCGCCTGGTGCAGGCAGTCGGTCAGCCGATGGCGCGCGATGTGTTGCTGACCGCTCGAGTGCTGGCGGTCGACGAAGCCCGAGCGGTAGGGCTGGTGCAACGCGTGGCCGACGATGCCGTCGCGGCTGCTGCCGAGCTCGCCGAGGAGACCGCCCGCCTCGCGCCGCTGTCCGCCCGCGCACACAAGGCGATGCTCGGACGAGTGGCCCGGTCGGGAAGCCTCTCCGCCGGAGATCGCGACGACCTCGCCGGCCTCGAGGTCGGTGCCTTCGCGAGTGACGACCTCCAGGAAGGCCTCGCCGCGTTCAGTGAGAAGCGACCGCCGAACTTCTCGGGGCGCTGAGAGGCATCGCGCCGCGGAACGCAATCACAGCTGTTGCGAAGCCCAAGGCGACTATTGGGGCGTTGACTGCCATGAGCGCGATTCCAGTGCCCAAGAGGACTGTCTGAACCCAGGCAACGCCGGGAACTGCTAGGCCCAAGGTAGTCCACGGTCCGATCGAACGAGACGTCCGCAACACCTTGATTGCGAACAGGCTGAACGAGGACAGCGATACCACCGTCACGCAAAGCGCTGCGCCAGATAGTCGGTGATCGAACCAGCCGGGAAGCGCGCTAGATCCCACACCGAGAATTGCCGTCCCCGCCGCGACGGAGTACGTCCACGCATTCGGCAACCGCTGAGAGCAGGCAACGAGTATGAGCGTGGCAACTAGGCCGAGCAAGGCGATGTCGAGGCCGCTCCCGACTGTCGCAACGGCGACGAGTGGAAGGCCCATGGCGACTAGGGGATGACTGTGGTGGCCGTGCGTCGGCATGATTAGTGCGATTGACGCGCATGCAGCGACAGACACGACTCTGACAGATCCGCCGTGCGTCATTAGGGGGAGCGAACCGAGCCAGAAGAGCAGACCGCTCTGGTTCGTGATTCTCTGGGCGACAATCCAACGCTGGCTGCGAGCGCGGGTCACCGCCACCACGCGAAGCGTGACCATGCATGCAATGAATGCAGTCGCGGCCACAAGGTTCCCGCCGGCAGCGATCACCCCCATGCAACTCGCCGCGGCCCATGGCAGAACGTCGGTCTCCGCGCAAATGAGGAGTCGAGCCGAGCTGCGGAACCCAGCCCCACAGAGTGCTACTTGGTGACCTGCGACGATCGTGTTGTTGACGACCCAGTAGATGACTACCGCTGCGAACGCGGTGCAGACGGTCCTCGAGTTGGAATCACCTGGGATCGTGAATGCTCCTACTACGAGTGCTGCGCACGCGGCGCCGATGCCCATGCCGGCCCCATTGAAGGCGATTTTGCTGAACGCGCGGGTACGTAGGTGGGGGATGTAGATGCCGCCGATCGAGGCGACGAGGATCGGGCCGGCCAGCGGCGAAGTCTCCGTGAAGACGAAGATCGATGCGACGACGACCACGATGCTCGCGCTCATCGACGTCTCGTCGCCGAAGAGGACGAAGCGGTGCTCCGCCAGAATGACGAGCAGGGCGAGCGCGATGAACGGTGCGAGCGGCGGGAGCGGCGTGAGGACCAGCGTCGGGACCACGATCGCAACCCACAGCGCGCTCAGGCAGGCGACGAGCCACCGGAACCTGACCTGACGGCGGGCGAGCTGACGGGCGATGTCGGTGTCGATGGGGATCACGTTGCCGAATGCCACGTCACGCCTCCGGTCCGAGGTCGGGGAGCACCTCGGGGTTGGGATCGACGCCAAGGACTTCGGTGAGGTCCGCATACACGTGGCGACAGCCGTCGCAGTCGATGAGGTGCTCCGTGACGCGCAATGCGATGCGGTTCGAGAGCGCACCTCGTGCGTACCGCCCCAGGCGAACGCGGGTGAGGTGGCACACCCGGGCACTCGGCGAGTCGGTCTCCGCGGCG
>VGCA01000046.1 GCA_016870245.1 Actinomycetota bacterium
GTCGGTGGCGCCCGTGCGGGCGAGGAGCCGCCGGGCCTTGAGGCAGGTCTCCGCCCACTCCCGGTCGGGATCGGAGTCGGCGACGATGCCGCCACCGACCCCGAGCGAGGTGCGCCCGCCGGCCACGGTGAACGTGCGGATCGCGACCGCGAGGTCGGCGGTTCCGTGGACGGTGTCGATCCAGCCGGTCGCCCCGCAGTAGACGCCGCGGGGGACGGTCTCGAGGTCCTCGATGATCTGGAGGACCCGCGGCTTCGGAGCGCCGGTGACCGACGCGGGCGGCAGCGTGGCCCGCAGGAGGTCGCCGAGGCCCGCATCGGGGCGCAGCTCTCCCCGGACGGTGCTCACGAGGTGGGCCAGACCGGGGTGGCGCTCGACCGCGCACAGGGCGGGCACCGAGATCGAGCCGTAGGCGCACACCCGGCCGAGGTCGTTGCGGGCGAGGTCGACGATCATCACGTTCTCGGCGTGGTCCTTGGCGCTGCCGGTGAGCGCGGCCGGGTGGGCCGCGGTCCCCTTGATCGGTCGGGTCTCGACCGCGGCGCCGGCGCGGGCCAAGAACCGCTCCGGGGAGGCGCCCACGACCGCGATCGGCCCTTCGGCACCCGGCAGGCGCAGCAGCGTGGCGTGCGGCGCGGGACGGCGGACGGCGAGCGCGGCGAACATCGCGACCGGGTCGGCGGCCTCGTCCCACTCGATGGTCCGGGTGAGGTTGACCTGGTAGCAGTCGCCGGCGTGGATGTGGTCGAGCACGGTGCCGACGGCGTCGCGGTGGGCGTCCCGGGTGAGTGAGGTCCGGCGGGCGGGCCCGAGCCGGACCGCGCGACCGGCCCCCAGCCCGGCCAGCGACGGGAGCCGGGCCCGGCGGGCGAACCGGACGAGCAGCACGTCGGGGACGCTCGGGACGACCTGCGAGGCCCGACCCGGCTCCACCCGCTCCACGGCGTGGCCGAGCGCGAAGCCCAGGAACCCGGCCCACCACCCGGGAGTGAGACCGTCGATGGAACGCAGCGCCTCGGGCCCGGAGCCCTCGAGCACCTCCTCGGCCTCCCAGGCCACCCACCAGTCGTCGCCGTCACGGACGACGGCCACCGGCTCGTCGTCGGCGGCGATCGCCGCGAGGGGGAGGGTCCCCGGGTCCACAGCGGGAGGGTATCCCGCCGCCGGGGCGGTCCCGGCCGTCGTTCCCGACCCCGGGCGCGTCGGCGACTCCGAACCGGTCCGTCCGCCGGCCGAGGTGCCCTCGGCCTTCCGGACCGCCTTCGTCGCGGCGGCCGGGGTCCCGCGGGCCGGCGCCGCGGGTGCCCCGGTACCCTCGCGGCGCCCATGAAGTCCGGTTCCGGTTCCTCCGTGCGCACCTTCGCGGGGCGCTTCCTCATCGCCCTCGTGGTGGGCACCCTCATCATGGGCGCGGCCGTCGCCGGCGTGAACCGGGAGGTCGACCGCAAGATCGACCGCATCCCGCGGATCGAGCTCACGACGGCCGAGGAGTTCCCCGGCGGCGCCAACTACCTGCTGATCGGCTCCGACTCGCGCGACTTCGTCGCCAACGACCTCGAGCTCGGCGCCTTCGGTGATCCGACCGACGAGTCGGGGAAGAACTCCGACACGATCATGGTCGTGCACGTCGAGCCCAAGGCCGAGCGCACGTTCGTCGTCTCGTTTCCCCGCGACCTCTGGGTCAACATCCCCGGTCACGGCAACTCGAAGATCAACGCCGCCTACGGCTACGACCAGCAGACCATCATCGACACGCTGAAGCAGAACTTCGACGTCGACGTGAACCACTACCTCGAGGTCAACTTCAAGGCGTTCGTCGAGCTCGTCGACTCGCTGGGCAAGGTCTCCGTGTACACGCCCTACCCGACGCGCGACGAGAAGACCGGACTCGATCTACCCAACGCGGGCTGCAACGCGCTCGACGGCGAGCAGTCGCTGCAGTGGGTGCGGTCGCGGTTCCATGAGTACCTCAACCCCGAGACCGGGCGCTGGATCTCCGCCGACATCATCCCCGACTTCGGCCGCATCGCCCGCCAGCAGGAGTTCATGCGCCGCCTCGCCGGGCTCGCGGTGCAGAAGAGCCTGGCCAACCCCTTCACGGCGAACCTCGTCGCCGATCACATGGTCAACGGCGGCAACCTCAAGGCCGACGACGCGTTCGACAAGGGCTCGGTGTTCTCGCTGCTCGGCGCGTTCCGCACCCTCGACCCCGAAGACACCTCGTCGCTCGAGATGGTCACGCTCCCGTCGAAGCCGGGCCCGAACCAGGGCGGCCTGCAGGTGCTGTACGCCGACACCACCAACCCGGCGTTCGACCAGATCATCCAGCGGCTGCGCACGTTCGACACCACGCCCAGGCCCGCGCCGGCGCCGGCGGAGATCACGGTGCAGGTGGTCAACGCCACGAACCGCGCCGACCTCGCGGTGGCGGTGACCGAGCAGCTGAAGGACCTCGGGTTCAACACCGTCGAGCCGATCGAGAGCTCGAAGGAGCGCATCCCCGGGGTCGAGCTGCGGGTGTCGCCCGACCAGCGGGCGAAGGGCAATCTCCTGCTGCGCTACATCGAGCCCGCGGCCCAGCTGACGGTGCTCCCCACGGCCACGCCCGGCGTCGACGTCACCATCGTGCTCGGCAAGTCGTTCGGGGCGATCGCCGTCCCCGCCGACGCCACCGCCGACGAGACCGCCCCGCCGGTCGAGGTGCCCGGGGCCGACCCCGCGCCCATCGACGTGCCCGCGACCATCACCACGCTCCCCGCGAGCCTTCCCGAGCCTGCCCCCAGGATCGGCTGCTGACGTGCCGCGCGGCAACGGGTCGTCCCTCGCCCGGTTCGCCACGCGGTTCCTCATCGCCCTGGTCCTCGCCGGGGCGGTGGTGGGATTCGTGGTGGTCCAGGTCAACTCCACCGTCGACAAGGAGCTGGCGCGCATCCCGCGCGTCGACGTCGACGTCACGACCGCGCCCGAGGGTGGGGCCAACTACCTGGTCGTCGGCTCCGACAGCCGGGCGTTCGTGGAGTCGGCCGACGAGGAGGACGCGTTCGGCGACCCGTCGCAGGAGACGGGCAAGCGCTCCGACACGATGATGGTCGTGCACGTGGAGCCGGGGGCCGGACGCACCCTGGTCGTGTCGTTCCCCCGTGACCTCTGGGTCAACATCCCGGGCATCGGCAACGCCAAGATCAACGCCGCCTACAACTCCGACCTCGGCGGTGGTCCCGACGCGGTGATCGGTGCGATCCGTGACAACTTCGGGATCGACATCCACCACTACGTGGAGGTCGACTTCAAGACCTTCCAGTCGATGGTCGACGCCGTGGGCTCCGTGCCGGTGTACGTCGACCGGCCGATGGTCGACGACTTCACCGGGTTCATCGCCGTCGAGGCGGGCTGCTTCGAGCTCAACGGGGCCGAGGCGCTCGCGTGGGTTCGCTCTCGGCACCTCGAGTACCTCAACCCCGCCACGGGGAGGGTCGAGATGGACCCGCGCGCCGACATCGGGCGCATCGAGCGCCAGCAGGACTTCATCCGCCGCCTCGCCGGGATCGTGGTCGAGGAGAGCATCGACGACCCGTTGAAGGGCCGCGACATCGTGCACGACGTCGTCGACGACCTGCGGGTCGACCGGGGCTTCGACAAGCGCGCGGCGTTCGACCTCGTGCAGGCGTTCCGGAGCATGAGCTCGGCCGACACGAGCGCGCTCGAGTTCGTCACCTTCCCTTCGACCGACGGCAATGCCGGCGGTCAGGCGGTGCTCTTCCCCGACAAGACGAACGGCGCGTCGCTGCTCGACGACCTGCGGTCCTTCGCCGACGTGCCCGCCGCGCCGACCTCCCGGCCGAGCGACGTGCGGGTGAAGGTGCTCAACGGATCCGGTCGCGGCGGTCTCGCCGACACGACGATGAGCGCGCTGGTCGCCGCCGGGTTCGTGAAGGGTGGGACCGGCAACGACGAGCGGGGCCGGGTCGCGGTGACCGAGGTGCGCTACGCGAACGGCGCCGAGGCGAAGGCCCAGCTCCTGCTCCAGTACGTGGGCGCCGGCGCCAAGCTCGTGGGCGACCCCACCCTCGACGACGCCGACGTGACCGTGGTGCTCGGGTCCGACTTCACCGGCCTCACGGGAGCCGGGGGCCCGGCGACCGCGCCGACCGGCGGCGGGGGGACCGCCGCCGGGGCGGTGGTCGATCCGGCCGCGACCTGCAGCTAGCCCGCGCACGGAGCGCAGCGACGGGAGCAGTCGAGCGAGCGGTCGTCTCGGAGACGAGATCCTGACCGGCCGAGCGAGTGAGACGATCTAGCCGTCGGCGAGGTCGACCACCACGGGCGCGTGGTCGGAAGGCTGCTGGCCCTTGCGGGCGTTGCGGTCGACCACCGCCCACTGCACGCGATCGGCGACCGGCCGGGTGACGAGCACGAGGTCGATGCGCATCCCTCGGTGCTGGTGGAAGTCGCCGCGGCGGTAGTCCCAGTAGGTGTAGAGCCGATCGTCGTCGTAGCACGCCCGGAACGCGTCGACCATGCCCCACTCGCAGAGTCGCGTGACCGCGTCCCGCTCGGGTGCCGTCACGTGGGTCGAGTCTCCGAAGGCCTTGATCGACCACACGTCCTTGTCCTCCGGGGCGACGTTGAAGTCGCCGAGGACCGCGAGCGGCTGATCGGGTGTCGCAGTGGTCTCGAGCCACACGCGCAGCTGTGCCAGCCACTCGAGCTTGCGCACGTAGTGGTCGGTGTCGACCTCGCGTCCGTTGGGGACGTAGACGCTGACGATCCGGACGCCGCCGCAGGTGGCGGCCACGAGCCGGGCGTCACCCTCGTAGGGGTCGGTGAGGTCGCCGAAGCCGCTGGACGCGTCCTCGATGCCGACCTTCGACAGGATGGCGACGCCGTTCCACTGTCCCTGGCCGTGGTGCACCGAGTCGTAGCCGAGCGCCGAGAACGTCATGGCGGGGAACGCCTTGTCGGCGAGCTTGGTCTCCTGGAGGCAGAGCACGTCGGGCTTCGCGTACTCGAGCCACTCCTCGACGCGCGGCAGGCGCGCCTTGAGGGAGTTGACGTTCCACGTCGCGATCCGCACCCCGCCAAACTAGTCAGGCGCCTTCGCGGCGGTGGCCGGCGCTGAGCTCGATCAGGTGCTCACGCGCGATCTGGTCGGCGCTCGCGACCGCGAGCTTGCAGTCGGTGACGGCCCGCACGGTGGAGGTCCGGCGACCGCCCTCGAGCACGGCGCGCTCCCCGAGGACGGCCCCGGGGCCGAGCTCGGCCACGGGCTCGCCGTCGACCTCGACGGTGACGACCCCGTTGAGCAGCAGGAACAGGTCGGTGTCCTCGGCGCCCTGCTCGATGACCGTGCGGCCCTCCTTGACCCGCCGGATGGTGGGCTTGGCGCCCCCGCGCATGATCTCGGTCGACAGCTGGCGCTCGAGTGCCGTCTCGACCGCGGTGACGTACGCGGGCGAGGTCTCCTCACCCCACGGCGTGTGCTTGCCGAACGAGTGCCGCCACCACTCCTTGAAGTCGGTGAGGCCGACCTTGGCCGCCAGGGCGTCTTCGGCGTCGTAGATCCAGTGCCGCGGGAACGTGCTCGCGCCCACGACCTCGAACGACGACGTGCCGTCGGCGTCGATCTCGAGGGCGAGCGCCGTCCAGGCGATCGGCGCGTTGAACTGGACGAACGGTGGATGGTTGACCCGGCGCGGTGCCGGGACCCCGGTGCGCCCGCCGGCGGTCTGGACGAACCGGGCGCGGGTCCCGGTGATCTCGGGCGGATCCTGCTTGTCGGGGAGCGGGAACGCCTCCAGCGTCGCGAGGTCCTTGGACCCGAGGCGCACCGTCGTCGCGCCGATGGCGCCGCCACCCGAGTAGCCGGCGGCGACGACGCGTCCGTCCTCGACGTCGATCCAGGCCGCCAGCCGGTTCGCGAACCGGAACCGGTCGGCGAGACGGAGTGCCTCGAGGTCGTCGATCCGGTCGGGGGGAGGGTGGCCCGCTCGCGGCGGGACGCGCGCCCAGGCCCTAGTCTGACGCAGCCGTCAGGGTGACGGGATCGTCAGGTTCGGGGGACCGGGCCGCAGGACAAGGGGGACCCGTGGCGGGACCGCTCGCAGGCGTGAAGGTCGTGGAGCTCACGGGGATCGGCCCGGGGCCCTTCGCGGCGATGGTGCTGTCGGACATGGGCGCCGAGGTGATCAAGGTCGACCGGGCCCAGTGGGCCGGCCTCCCGCAGGCACCGGGTGGGATCGGGGTGATGGACCGGGGTCGACGGTCGGTCGCCGTCGACCTCAAGCACGAGGCCGGGGTCGAGACGGTGCTGCGCCTGGTCGACGGCGCCGACGCGCTGATCGAGGGATACCGGCCCGGCGTCGCCGAGCGCCTGGGGGTGGGGCCCGAGGTGTGCCTCGCCCGCAACCCGCGCCTCGTCTACGGGCGGATGACCGGTTGGGGCCAGGACGGCCCGCTGGCCAACGCGGCCGGCCACGACATCAACTACATCGCGCTCGCGGGGGTGCTCGCCCACATCGGCCGGGCCGGTGGCCCGCCGACGCCGCCGCTGAACCTCTTAGGCGACTTCGGCGGCGGCGGCATGCTGCTCGCGTTCGGCGTGGTGTGCGGGGTGCTCGAGGCCCGCTCCTCGGGGCAGGGTCAGGTGGTCGACGCCGCCATGGTCGACGGGGCGGCGCTCCTCATGGCGATGATCTGGGGTGCGCGGGCGAACGGCTCGTGGAAGGAGGAGCTGGGCGTCAACTTCCTCGACACGGGGCGCGCCAACTACGAGGTGTACGAGACGGCCGACGGCAAGTTCGTGTCGATCGGTCCGATCGAGCCGCAGTTCTACGCCGAGATGCTCGAGCGACTCGGCCTGGCGGGCGAGGACCTGCCCCGCCCCGGCGATCCCACGGGCGTCGACGCGCTCAAGGCCCGCTTCGCCGAGGTGTTCCGCACCAAGACGCGCGACCAGTGGACCGCCGAGCTCGAGGGGACTGACGTGTGCTTCGCGCCGGTCCTCACGATGACCGAGGCGGCCGCGCACCCCCACATCCGCGCCCGCCAGACGATCGTCGAGCATGACGGCATGCTCCAGCCCGCTCCGGCGCCGCGCTTCTCCCGCACCCCCGGCGAGATCAGCCGCGGCCAGGCCCGCCCCGGCGAGCACACCGACGACATCCTCGCCGAGTTCGGCTTCACCCCCACCGAGATCGCCTCCCTCCGCTCCACCGGCGCCGTCGCGTAGGTCCTCATCCACCCCTAGCCGGTGATCCGGCCGGACGGCCTGCGACGACGATCGCGACGGCTCCGGCCCCCCGGCCGAGCCCGTGCACCCGCGTCAGCCGAGGGTGCCCGGGGCGATGGTGAGGAGGCGGGCGAGGCGCTCGTCGAGCGCGTCGGGGGAGTCGGCGACGACGGTCACGTGCCCCACCTTGCGCCCCGGTCGCGGCGCCTTGCCGTAGTCGTGCAGTCGCGCCCCGGCGACGGCGAGGACGGCGTCGCGCGGCGGGAGCGCGCCGATGGCGTTGCACATCGCCGCGTGGCCGCGCGCCGCCGGTGACCCGAGTGGCCACCCGAGCACCGCGCGCAGATGCTGCTCGAACTGGCTCGTCTCCGCGCCCTCGATCGTCCAGTGGCCCGAGTTGTGCACCCGCGGCGCGATCTCGTTGGCGAGCAGCGTGCCGGCCGCGTCGAAGAGCTCCACGGTGAGCACGCCCACGTAGTCGAGGTCGTCGAGCAGGCGGTGGGCGATGGCCTCGCCCTGGGCCTGGAGCGCATCGTGGAGCCCGGGCGCCGGCGCGCGGCTCACGCGCAGGATGCCGTCGCGGTGGGCGTTGTCGACGAGGGGGAAGCAGCGGACCTCACCGTCGAGGCCTCGGGCGGCGATCACGGAGAGCTCGCGGTCGAAGGGGACCATGGCCTCGAGGATCAGCGGCTCGCCGCCGAGTGCGGCGAAGGCGGCGTCGGCGTCGGCCGCCGACTGCAGCACGAACTGGCCCTTGCCGTCGTAGCCGCCGCGGCGCGTCTTGAGGATCGCGGGGGCGCCGACCGCGTCGATCGCGGCTTCGAGCCCGGCGCGGTCGTCGACCGCCGCGAACTCGGGCACGCCGATGCCGAGCCGCCGGAACGCGGTCTTCTCCGCGAGTCGGTCCTGGGCCACCGCGAGCGCGTCGGGTCCCGGCCGCACCGGGCACCCGGCCGCGAGCCGGGCCGCGCCCTCGGCCGGCACGCCCTCCCATTCGTACGTCACCACATCGGCGCCGGCGGCCACGGCGTCGAGCGCGCCCGGGTCACCGAGCGGGCCGACCACGAGGGGGCCGACCGCGGCGGCGGGGGCGCCGTCGACCGGGTCGAGGAACCGGCAGCGCACGCCGAGGGGGATGGCGGCAAGGCCCAGCATCCGGCCGAGCTGGCCGCCGCCGAGGACTGCGACGAGGGGGGACTCCACGTCCGACAGTGTGGCCCAGCGGACGGGGTTGCACCGCCCCGGCTCCGATTGGTGCAATGATCTTCGTGTAACTGCTTTCACGAAGCCGGGGTACTCACATGGCCGAGGTGCACGAAACCACCTGGACGTTCCTCACCAACCACGCGCACGTCCTGCTCGCGATCGCGTCCGAGCCCGACCTGCGCCTGCGCGACGTCGCCGAGCGGGTGGGCATCACGGAGCGGGCGGCCCAGCGGATCGTCGCCGAGCTCGAGGCCGAGGACTACCTCGACGTCCGGAAGGTCGGTCGGCGCAACGTGTACCGGGTGCACCGCAACCGCCCGCTGCGTCACCCGGCCGAGCAGCACCACAAGGTGGGCGAGCTGCTCGAGGTGCTGGCGCACGACAGTGGCGGACGGCGCGCCATCTCCTGACGCGCCGCCCGCCCACAGACCCGAGTGCGGGGTGCTCAGGTCGGATCATGACCCGGCCGGGGGCTGCCGGATCGGGTCGTCACGGGGCCCTGTCGCTGGGACATCACCAGCTCGCGTTCGTCGACGGGACACTTCATCGCACGGTCTCCTTCGGGTCCGTTGCTCGGGTGCGGTACACGAGGCGCTTGCGGGTCTCCTCGATGAGCAGCAGGCCGGCGGCCACGAGGACCACGACGAGCCACTCGGCCGGGTCGAGGGCCGTCGTGTCGAAGATCCCCTGGAGCACCGACCACTGGACCGCGAGGACCTGCAGCACGACCACGGCGCCCAGTGCGATCCACAGGCGCGGGTTGACGAGTGCGTGGCGGCCGAGACTCGGGCCGTGCTCGGTGCGGACGTTGACCGCGTTGAACACCTGGAAGAGGACGAACACGGTGAACGCCATCGTGGGGGCCACGGGGTCGGGGGCGAGGGCGAGCACCGAGATCGTGCCCGCGGCCATCAGGGCGCCGGTCCACACCAGCACCGACAGCCGGCGCCGGGGGAGGATCGCCGCCCCGGGGGCACGGGGTGCGCGGTCCATCGTGCCGGGGCTGGGCGGGTCGACGCCCAGGGCGATCGCGGGCGGGCCGTCCATGATCAGGTTGACCCAGAGGATCTGGATCGCGGTGAACGGCGCCGCCAGCCCTGCGAGCGACGCGCCGAGGATCGAGAGGATCGCCCCGATGTTCGTCGACAGCTGGAAGCGGACGAACTTGACGATGTTGTCGTAGATCGTCCGGCCGTCCTTGACCGCCGCGACGATCGTGGCGAAGTTGTCGTCGGTGAGGACGAGGCTCGCGGCCTCCTTGGTGACCTCGGTGCCACCCTGGCCCATCGCGACGCCGATGTCGGCGTGCTTGAGGGCCGGCGCGTCGTTGACGCCGTCGCCGGTCATGGCGACGACCTCGCCGCGGTCGCGCAGCACCCGCACCAGGAGCACCTTGTGCTCGGGCGCGACGCGGGCGAACACGCCGATCTCGTCGATCCGCTCCGACACCTCGGCCTCGGTCATGCGGTCGAGGTCGGCGCCGGTGAGCACGCCGCCCTCGATGCCGAGGTCGGCGGCGATCGCGGCGGCGGTGACGGCGTGGTCGCCGGTGATCATCTTCACCCGGATCCCCGCCCGCTTGCAGAGGGCGATGGCGTCGCGCGCCTCGGGCCGGGGCGGGTCGACCAGGCCGACGAGGCCGGTCAGCTCCAGGTCGTGGAGCTCGTCGCCGAGGCCGCCGGCGCCGACCGGGCCGGGGAGGGTGCGGACCGCGGCGGCGAGGACCCGACGGCCGGTGCCGGCCAGCGCATCGTGTGCGTGGCGGATCGCCTCGAGCGCGGTGTCGTCGAGCGGCTCGCCGTCGGGACCGGTGGTGCAGCGGGCGAGCACTGCGTCCATCGCACCCTTCATCACCACCAACGTCCCGTCGCCGCCGGGGAGCGTGTGGGCGGTGGCCATGAACTTGGTGGCCGAGTCGAACGGGACCTCCGCCGCGCGCGGCGCGGCGTCGCGCCAGGCCAGCACCGCCGCCGAGCTGCCCGCGAGCCCGAGGAGGGCGACCTCGGTCGGGTCGCCGATCGCGCCGGGCCCGGCGGGGCTGCCGGCCGCGTCGGGCTGGGCGTCGCTCGCCAGGACCATGGCCCGGGCGAGGCGCTCGCTGGCCGGGTCAGCCGCGGGGTCGGGCAGGACGGGCCGCACGGCGCGGCCGGTCCACTCGTCGGTCGCGGTCATCTTGTTCATCGTCAGCGTGCCGGTCTTGTCGCTGCAGATGACCGTGGTGGACCCGAGGGTCTCCACCGACGCGAGCTGCTTCACGATGGCGTTGCGCTTGGCCATCCGGTGGGCGCCGACGGCGAGGGTCACGGTGACGACCGCCGGCAGGCCCTCGGGGATCGCGGCCACCGCGAGGGCCACCGCGTCGAGCAACAGGTCGTCCCAGGCGTTGCCCTGGGCCAGGCCGAGCGCCACCACCGCGAGCACGGCCACGCCGGCGACTGCCGCGAGGCGGTGCCCGAGGTGGTGGAGCTGCACCTGGAGCGGCGTCTTCGACTTCGGGGCGTCGCGGAGCAGCGCGGCGAGCGCGCCGACCTGGGTCTGCATGCCCGTCTCGGTGACGACGGCTTCGGCGCGGCCGCGCGTGACCACGGTCTGCATGAACAGGCGATCGGTCCGGTCGCCGAGCGGTGCGTCGGGATCGGTGGCGGGCTCGGGCGACTTCGCGACCGGTTGCGACTCGCCGGTGAGGGCCGACTCGTCGACCTCGAGGTCGTGGGCCACGAGCAGCGCGGCGTCGGCGGGGACGCGGTCACCCGCCTCGAGCAGCACCACGTCGCCGGGCACCAGCTCGTCGGCCGGCACCTCGAGCACCGTGGCTCCCCGTCGCACCTTGGCGGTGTCGGCGAGCATCGAGCGCAGCGCGTCGAGGCTCTTCTCGGCCCGGCGCTCCTGGAAGAACCCGAGGAACGCGTTGGCGAGCACCACGATCCCGATGACGATCGGGTCCTTGAGGTCGCCCACGGCGGCCGCGAGCACCGCGGCGCCGATGAGGATCAGGACGAGGAAGCTGCGGAACTGGTCGAGGAAGCGCAGGTAGCCCGGACGCGGCGGCGCCGCGACCAGGCGGTTCGGTCCGTAGGCGTGGAGCCGACGCTGCGCCTCGTCCGGGTCGAGCCCGAGCCCGGCGTCGACGCCGAGCGCCGCGGGCGCGTCGGCCGGGCCGGACGACGCGGCGGGCCCGGGTGTGGTGCCCGAGAGGGGGGAGGCGGTGGGGGACATGTCGGCTCCGGTGAGGTCGGGGCCGAAGGTCTCTCCCGCCGCGCACCTGGCGGTGCGGACGACCGGTGGTGTCGGGTCCCGGCCGGGCCGGGACCGTGATGACGGCACCACCGCGTGGGGATACTCCCCCTCGGTGCGAGGTGTGTGGGGTTGCTCGGGAAGTTCAGTTCCCTGAACGCATATTAGCGAAATCTATTTCCGCATTGACGATCCGGGTTCCGAGACCCCGGCGTCGCGAGATCCCCCGGGGCCTCGCGCCGAACGGGTCCCGGTCGCGGCGGGATCACCCGGCGGACTGGGTGACGCCCACCACCAGGACCGGCCGCGGTTCGAAGCCCAGCAGGTCGGCGGAGATCTGGGCGAGCGAGTCGGTGCGGGTGCCCTGGTAGCGCCGGACCGCCTTGTTGTAGGCGTCGACCTGATCGGGCGGCACGAGGCCGGCGTCGAACGTCGCCAACGCCGCGACCACCCCGGGGTCCCGGCTCAGCCGGGCCGACCGTGCGACGTTGACCCGGGTCCGCGCGGCCAGCCCCTCGAGCCGGTTGGCCGCGGCCGCCTCGGCCCCGGGATCGGGGTCGGGCCGGCCCGCGAGGGTGCTCCAGGTCTCGACCTCGTCGGCCAGATCGAGGGTGTACGTGCGCTCACCGGCCCCGACGGCGGCCAGGGCGGCGATGAGCTGGGAGAGCGAGCCGTAGCGGGTGGCGAGCGGCTCGCGCAGCGGGGCCCACCGGGCGTCGACGGCCTCACGGTCGGACTGGAGGTCGGGGCGCGACGAGGCGACGATCGCCACCGTGGCTCCGGCGAGGAGCACGACGACCAGGACGACTACGAGGAGGACCCGCCGGGACATGGCGATTCGACGATACCGGACCACAGTGGTCGGCA
Source organism: Actinomycetota bacterium (assembly GCA_016870245.1). Lineage (GTDB taxonomy): Bacteria > Actinomycetota > Acidimicrobiia > IMCC26256 > PALSA-555 > CAIUKV01. Next base: position 12,536 of record VGCA01000046.1, read on the forward strand.
GGCTCCACACCGGCCACAGTCGGCATGATCCCCCACGGGAGGCCGATCGGTCCACCGCGAGACGTCCACCGCGTTCCCCGCGAAAACGTTGGACGATGGGACGCCCATGAGGGGTACGATTGCGGGCTCGCAGCCGGGCCAACGACGTCCCTCTGCGTCCACCGTCGGTTCGCGTCCTCCGGGCGCGTGTGGATGAGAGTGCAGGATGGCGAACGAGACCCCGGTGTCTTCGCTTCGGCGACCCCATTTCAGTGCCCTGCCCGAGGCGAGCGGTCTCTACGACCCGCGCTTCGAGCACGACGCATGCGGTGTCTCGTTCGTCGCCGACGTGAAGGGTCGCCGCAGCCGGGAGATCGTGGCGACGGCGCTCGGCGCGCTGTGCCGCCTCGACCACCGGGGCGCGTCGGGAGCCGAGGTCAACACCGGCGACGGCGCCGGCATCCTCATCCAGGTCCCCGACGCGTTCCTGCGCGCCGTCACGCCGTTCCCCCTCCCGCCCGAGGGCGCCTACGGCGTCGGCCTGGCCTTCCTGCCGGCCGAGGGCGCCGACGCCGACCGCACCCGGGGCGAGGTCGAGAAGATCGCCGTCGACGAGGGGCTGCGCATCGTCGGCTGGCGCCAGGTGCCCACCGACGACTCGATGATCGGTCCGACCGCCAGGGGCGTGATGCCGAGCTTCTGGCACTGCTTCGTCGACGATCCCGCGGGCGCCACCGGCATCGACCTCGACCGCAAGCTCTTCGTGATGCGCAAGCGCTGCGAGCACGAGATCCCCCAGCCCGTCTACTTCCCGTCGCTGTCGAGCCGCACGCTCGTCTACAAGGGCATGCTCACCACGCCCCAGCTCGGCGAGTTCTTCCTCGACCTCCAGGACGAGCGGGTCGAGTCGGCCATCGGCCTCGTCCACAGCCGATTCTCCACCAACACCTTCCCGTCCTGGCCGCTGGCCCACCCGTACCGCTACATCGCCCACAACGGCGAGATCAACACCCTCCAGGGCAACCGCAACTGGCTCCACGCCCGCGAGGCCCTGATGCGCACCCCGCTCATCCCGGGCCTGGAGCGGGCGTTCCCGATCTGCACGCCCGGTGCGTCCGACACCGCGAGCTTCGACGAGTGCCTCGAGCTGCTGCACCTCGGCGGGCGCCCGCTGTGGCACGCCGTGCTGATGATGATCCCGGAGGCGTGGGAGAACCACGCCACGATGACGCCCGAGCGGCGCGCCTTCTTCCGGTACCACTCGTCGCTGATGGAGCCGTGGGACGGCCCGGCGTCGATCTGCTTCACCGACGGCACCGTCATCGGCGCGGTCCTCGACCGCAACGGGCTGCGCCCGTCGCGCTACTGGGTCCTCGACGACGACCGGGTGATCATGGCCAGCGAGGCCGGGGTCGTCGACGTCGACCAGGCTCGCGTCGTGTCGAAGGGCCGCCTCCAGCCGGGCCGCATGTTCCTCATCGACACGGCCAGGGGCCGCATCGTCGGCGACGAGGAGATCAAGGACGAGCTCGCCGCGGCCCTGCCCTACGGCGAGTGGCTCGAACAGGAGCTCGTCCAGCTCGACGACCTCCCCGAGCCGGAGCACGTCGTGTACTCCCACGACTCCGTCGTGCGGCGGCAGGAGACCTTCGGGTACACCCATGAGGAGCTCAGGCTGCTCGTGGCGCCGATGGCCCGCACGGGCGCCGAGGCCATCGGCTCGATGGGCACCGACACGCCCATCGCCGTGCTCTCCGACCGGTCGCGCATGCTGTTCGACTACTTCTCGCAGCTGTTCGCCCAGGTGACGAACCCGCCGCTCGACGCGATCCGCGAGGAGCTCGTCACCTCGGTGCGCGCGACGATCGGCCCCGAGGGCAACCTGCTCGACCCCCAGCCGGCCTCGTGCCACCAGATCGAGCTGTCGTACCCGGTGCTCGACAACGACGAGCTGTCGAAGCTGATCCAGATCGACGACGGCGGGAAGTACCCGGAGTTCGCGGCGCACGTGATCTCCGGGCTCTACCGGGTCGCCGACGGTGGCGAGGGCCTGCGCGCGGCGATGGACCGGGTCCGCCTCGAGGCCTCGGCCGCGATCGCGGAGGGCAAGCGCGTCATCGTGCTGTCCGACCGGGACTCCGACGCGGAGTGGGCGCCGATCCCGTCGCTGCTCCTGGTGTCGGGCGTGCATCACCACCTGATCCGCGAGAAGACCCGCACCCAGATCGGCCTGGTCGCCGAGGTGGGCGACGCACGCGAGGTGCACCACATCGCGCTGCTCCTCGGCTTCGGCGCGGGCGCGGTCAACCCCTACCTCGCGTTCGAGTCCATCGAGGACCTCATCGCGCAGGGCCTCTACGGGCTCGCCGGCGCCGACCCGAAGAAGGCGGTCAAGAACTACATCAAGGCCTGCGGCAAGGGCGTGCTCAAGATCATGTCGAAGATGGGCATCTCGACGATCGCGTCGTACCGCGGGGCCCAGGTGTTCGAGGCCATCGGCCTCGGCCACGAGCTGGTCGACGAGTACTTCACCGGCGTGGTCTCCCGGCTCGGCGGCATCGGCCTCGACGAGCTGGCCCAGGAGGTGGCCCGCCGTCACCGCCGTGCCTACCCCGACCGACCCGAGGAGCTGGCCCACCGGGACCTCGAGCTGGGCGGCGAGTACCAGTGGCGCCGCGAGGGTGAGTACCACCTCTTCAACCCCGAGACCGTGTTCAAGCTCCAGCACGCGACCCGGGCCAAGCGCTACGACATCTTCCGGGAGTACTCGCGGAGGGTCGACGAGCAGTCCACCAAGCTCGCCACGCTGCGCGGCCTGTTCGAGCTGAAGGAGGGCGTGCGCCCGCCGGTGCCGATCGACGAGGTCGAGCCGGTCTCCGAGATCGTGAAGCGCTTCGCCACCGGCGCGATGTCGTACGGCTCGATCTCGAAGGAAGCCCACGAGACCCTCGCCATCGCGATGAACCGCCTCGGCGGCAAGTCCAACACCGGTGAGGGCGGCGAGGACGCCGACCGCTTCACTCCCGACGACAACGGCGACCTGCGCCGATCGGCGATCAAGCAGGTGGCGTCGGGTCGCTTCGGCGTGACGTCGGAGTACCTCGTCAACGCCGACGACCTCCAGATCAAGATGGCCCAGGGCGCCAAGCCCGGCGAGGGTGGTCAGCTCCCCGGGGCGAAGGTGTACCCGTGGATCGCGAAGACGCGGTACTCCACGCCGGGGGTGGGGCTCATCAGCCCACCGCCGCACCACGACATCTACTCCATCGAGGACATCAAGCAGCTCATCCACGACCTGAAGAACTCCAACCCGTCGGCGCGCGTGCACGTGAAGCTCGTCGCCGAGGTCGGGGTCGGCACGGTCGCGGCAGGCGTCGCGAAGGCGCACTCCGACGTCGTGCTCATCTCGGGCCACGACGGCGGCACCGGTGCGTCGCCGCTCACGTCGATCAAGCACGCCGGCGCACCGTGGGAGCTCGGGCTCGCCGAGACCCAGCAGACGCTGGTCCGCAACGGGCTGCGCGACCGCATCGTCGTGCAGGTCGACGGTCAGCTGAAGACCGGTCGCGACGTCGTCGTCGCCGCGCTGCTCGGTGGTGAGGAGTTCGGCTTCGCCACCGCACCGCTCGTCGTGAGTGGCTGCGTGATGATGCGGGTCTGCCACCTCGACACCTGCCCGGTCGGCGTCGCCACCCAGAGCCCGGAGCTGCGGGCCCGCTTCTCCGGCAAGCCCGAGTTCGTCGTCAACTTCTTCGAGTTCGTCGCCGAGGAGGTGCGCGAGATCCTCGCGGCGCTGGGCTTCCGGTCGATCGCCGAGGCGATCGGTCGCACCGAGGCGCTCGAGACCCGCGCCGCGATCGACCACTGGAAGGCCCACGGCCTCGACCTCACCCCGATCCTCCAGGCGGCCGAGAACCCGTACGAGGGTCAGGATCCGTACTGCACCAAGGCGCAGGACCACGGACTCGACAAGGCGCTCGACCAGGAGCTCATCCGCCTCTCCGCGCCGGCCATCGAGGACGGCCGCGTCGTCGAGATCGAGGTCCCGATCACCAACGTGAACCGCACGGTCGGCACCATGCTCGGCTCGGTCGTGACGCGGGCGTGGGGCGGCGACGGTCTCCCCGACGACACCATCCGGGTGCACCTGCGCGGCTCCGCCGGGCAGAGCTTCGGGGCGTTCGTGCCCAGGGGCATCACGCTGCGGCTCGAGGGCGACGCCAACGACTACTTCGGCAAGGGCCTCTCGGGTGGCCGGCTGATCGTGCATCCCGACCGCGCGGCGACGTTCGTCGCCGAGGACAACATCATCGCCGGCAACGTCGCGCTGTACGGCGCGACCAGCGGCGAGGCGTACCTCCGCGGCCAGGTGGGTGAGCGCTTCTGCGTGCGCAACTCGGGCGCGACCGCGGTGGTGGAGGGCGTGGGCGACCACGGGTGCGAGTACATGACCGGAGGTCGGGTGGTGGTGCTCGGGGCGACCGGCCGCAACTTCGCGGCGGGGATGTCGGGCGGCATCGCCTACGTGTACGACCCGCACGACCAGTTCTCGTCGCTCGTCAACTACGACATGGTCGACGTGGTCCCGCTCGACGACGACGACCGGGAGTGGCTGCGCACCACGATCGAGCGCCACCGCACCCTCACCGGGTCCGACATCGCCCAGCAGATCCTGCAGCAGTGGGGGAGCGAGGTCGGCGAGTTCCGGAAGGTCATGCCGGAGGACTACCAGCGCGTGCTCACCGTCATGCGCGAGGCCGCGTCGGCGGGGCTCTCCGAGGAGGAGACGCTCGTGAAGGTGATGGAGTCGTCCCGTGGGTGAGGTCACCGGGTTCCTGAAGTGGGGCCGCGAGACCCCGGTCCGCCGGCCGGTCGAGCTGCGCCTGCGCGACTGGAGCGAGGTCTACGAGCCCTTCTCCCGGGAGGCGCTCGAGACCCAGGCGGGGCGGTGCATGGACTGCGGCATCCCGTTCTGCAACAACGGCTGTCCGCTCGGCAACCTCATCCCCGACTGGAACGACCTCGTCTACCGGGACCACTGGCG
>VGCA01000047.1 GCA_016870245.1 Actinomycetota bacterium
AGCGTCGCGGTGAGCGCGGCGACGTCGCCGACGGGGACCAGGCGCGCCTCGTCACCCGTGCGGGCGACCGCGCGGTACCCGGTGAGGTCGGAGGCCACCACGGCGGTGCCGGCCGCCATCGCCTCGAGCAGCACCACGCCGAAGGACTCGCCTTCGATCGAGGGGAAGCACGCGATTGCCGCACCCCGGAGCCGCCGGGCCTTCTCGGCCTCGGTGATGCGGCCCAGCCACTCCACCCCGGGCACACCCCGAGCCCGCAGCGCCTCGGTCTGGGGCCCGGCGCTCGCCACCCACAGCCGGGCCGGCCGGTCGAGCGCGGCGAACGCGTCGAGCAGCAGGTCGAGGCCCTTCCGGGACTCGTGACGGCCCACGAACATGATCGTGGGCTCCTCGCTCGGCCACGGCTCGGCCCGTGCGTAGTGCTCGACCTCCACCCCGTTGAACAGGATCCGGCAGTCGACACCGAACGCCGTCTGCACGTCACGACTCGCCTCGGGCGACACCGCCGTGCACACCGTGAGGCGGTCGATCATGCGCTGCAGCGGCCGCCGCAGCGCGGCGTACCACTTGTTGTAGCCCGACGAGTAGCACGCGTGGAAGGTCCCGACGACGGGCAGATCGGTGCCCACGAGCGCGGCGTGGGTCGGGCCGGGCGTGAGGGGCTCGTGCAGGTGCACGACGTCGGGGGCGAAGTTGCGCAGCGCCTCGAGCGTGCGGGCCGCGGCGAGGTGGTTCGACGTGATGGGCGCGATCGACCCGTTGCTCGGGAAGCGGCGGGTCGGCCCCACCGTCGTGATCCCCGGCTCGGGCGGCGGCCCGTCGCAGGGTGCGATCACCCGGGTCTCGAAGCCCCGCTGGCGCAGGGCGTGGGCGAGGCCGAGCACCTGGCCCTGCACCCCGCCGAACACCGACAGCGAGTACGGGCACACGATCGCGACCCGTTGGGCGCGGCCCCCCGCGCTCACGTGGGCACCCCGATCCCGCCCGGAGCGCCCGCCGCGGTCGGGGCCGCGGCGCCGCGGTCGCTCGGCCAGTTGGGCTGCATCAGCAGCCACTGCTCCGGACGCTCGCGGATCGCGTCCTCGAGGTGGTGGACGACGGCCGCGGTCACCCGCTCCACGTCGGCCCGCAGCCGCCCCTCGCGCGCGGCCGGGATCGGCGCGGCGATCCGGGATGTGTGGCCCCCCTCCGTGAAGTAGCAGGACCCGGGCAGCAACGCGGCCCCGGTCCGGAGCGCGAGCAGGGCCGGCCCGCCGGGGACCGTGGTGCGCTCGCCGAAGAACTCGACCTCGATGCCGTTGGCCGTGATGTCGCGGTCGGCCAGGAGGCACACGACGCGATTGTCGGCCAACGCCCGGTTGACGGCGACGCCCGACTCCGGCCCGAGGCCGATGACTTCGATCCCGAACCGCCGGCGCGACTCCACGAACCACTCGAACAGTTCGGGCGGATCGACCATCTCGGCGACGGCGACCACGTCGTAGCCCCGGGCCGCGAGGTTGGCACCGGCGAGGTCCCAGTTGCCGAGGTGGGGCAGGGCGAGGATCGCACCCCGCCCCTCGGCGAGGGCAGCGTCGAGGTTGGCGACGCCCTCGAGGTCGACCGCGCGCAGGATCTCCGCCGGTGACATGGCCGGCAGCCGGAAGAACTCGTGCCAGTAGCGCGCGTAGTTGTGGAACACCTCGTCGACCGCCCGGTCGAGCTCGCGGTCCCGCAGCGCTCCCCCGGTCACCCGCCGCAGCGTGCGGGCCACCTGGGCGCGCCGGTCGGGCCAGGCGACACGCATGACGCGCGCCAGCCCGTCGGCCACCACTCCCCCGATCGCGGGCGGGACGACCCGCGCGAGCTCAGCGCCGGCCCGGTACGCGAGATACGCGGCGCGACCGCGGGCGTCGTCGATCATCGGGCACCCGGCCCTCGGGGGTCGTGGGGAGCGCAGCGGTCCCAACGCTTGGAGGCGCGCCGGCGTCGTCTGCGGCCTGGGCGGCGGTGGCCTGACGCCAGACCATCACGAAGCGGTGCACCGCGGTGATCGCGGTGAGCACCAGCATGATCCACATCATCGGGACCAGGACGTCGAAGAGGAGGCCGACCGAGAGCAGGACCATGCGCTCGGCTCGCTCCATGAGCCCACCGCGGGCGGAGAACCCGAGGGACTCCGCCCGGGCGCGCTCGTAGGTGATGAGCATCGACAGCGCGAGGACCGCGAGCACGAGGACGGGGAGGTACTTCCCCTCGTCGGCGAGGTACCACGCGACGCCGCCGAAGAGCAGCGCGTCGGACACGCGGTCGGACACCGAGTCGAAGAAGGCGCCTCGCGGCCCGGCTTTCCCGCTGTAGCGGGCGACCGACCCGTCGAGCAGGTCGGGCAGACCGGTGAGCAGCACCCCGAAGAATCCGAGCAGCAGGTGCCCGCTCGCGATGGCGAGGGCGGTGGCCGCCGCGATCAGGAGGCCGACCACCGTGAGCACGTTCGCGGAGATGCCCACTCGATGCAGGCTGCGCCCCACCGGATCCAGGACACGCTCGGCTCTGGTCCGCCAGCGTCCGTCGAGCATGGAGGTCGCGATCCTTCGATCGTGGGCGGTCCCCGGCGAAAGGGCGAGGGTACTCGCTCCCGGCCGGCCGGGGCGGACCCGCGTGCGGCGCGACCCACGGGCGTCGGGTCCGCCACGGCCCGTCCGGCGCGCCTGGTCCGCCGCGGCCGGTCCGAACCTAGAATCCGCACGCGCCGGACCCGGTGGCCCGGCACCCGAGGGGAGGTGGCGGCGCATGCCGAACGTACCGACCGAGCGGATCCGCAACGTGGCCCTGGTGGGCCACGGCGGAGCCGGGAAGACGACGGTGGCCGAGGCGCTGCTGTTCGTGGCCGGCGCGACCACCCGGATGGGACGGGTGGAGGACGGCACCACCGTCTGCGACTTCGACCCCGAGGAGCACCGGCGGGGGCTCTCGGTGTCGTTGGCCCTCGCCCCCTTCGAGTGGGAGGGCCACAAGGTCAACCTCATCGACGCCCCCGGCTACGCCGACTTCGTCGGTGACGTCACCGCTGCGCTGCACACCGCCGACCTGGCGATCTTCGTCGTGTCGGCCGTCGAGGGCGTGGAGGTCCAGACCGAGATCGCGTGGCGGATGGCCGAGGACCTCGGCGTCCCCCGGGCGGTGTTCGTCAACAAGCTCGACCGCGAGCGCGCGTCGTTCTCCCGGACCCTCGACCAGCTCAAGGAGCGATTCGGCGCGGGAATCGCGCCGCTCGAGCTGCCCATCGGCGAGGAGGCCGCGTTCCGAGGTGTCGTCGACCTGCTGAGCGACGAGGCCGAGACCTACGCCGACGGGTCGGGCCGGGCCACGAGCGGCCCCGTGCCCGACGAGATGGCCGTCGAGGAGCACGCGGTGCACGACGCACTCGTCGAGGGCATCGTCGTCGCCGACGACGATCTCATGGAGCGCTACCTCGCCGACGAGGCGATCGACGTACACGAGCTCGAGGTGGTGCTGGCCCGGGGCATCAAGGCCGCGAGCGTGTTCCCGGTGCTCTGCGGGAGCGCCACCAAGCTCATCGGCATCGACCGGCTGGCCCACTTCATCGCCGAGGAGGGGCCGGCCCCCGACGTCGGCGACGGGCCGCCGGTCGCGTTCGTGTTCAAGACGATCGTCGACCCGTACATCGGGCACGTGAACCTGTTCAAGGTGCTCCAGGGCGCCGTCACGACCGACGTCACGCTGGTCAACGGGCGCACCGTCGCCGACGAGAAGCTGCACCAGATCACCACGATGCGGGGCAAGGAGCAGACCCCCGCCCCCCAGGTGGTGGCGGGGGACATCGCGGCGGTGGCGAAGCTGCACGACACCCGCACCGGCGACGTCCTCGGCGCACGCGGGGCCGACGTCGCCGTGTCGAGCCTCGCGCCACCGGTCCCGGTCCTGCCCGTCGCCATCCGGGCCCGGTCCAAGGGCGACGAAGACAAGCTGGCCAACGCGCTGCACCGGCTCCAGGACGAGGATCCCGCGATCCGCGTCGAGCGCAACCCCGAGACCCACCAGACCGTGCTCTGGGCCATGGGCGAGACCCACGCCGCCATCGCCATCGAGAAGCTCGAGCGGAAGTTCGGCGCCGCGGTCGAGACCGAGGACGTGAAGGTCGCGTACCGCGAGACCATCACCGGCTCGGCCGAGGCCGAGGGCCGCTACAAGAAGCAGACCGGGGGTCACGGTCAGTTCGGAGTGGCCACGCTGAGGATCGAGCCGCTCGAGCGGGGCGGCGGCGTCGAGTTCGTCGACGCCATCGTCGGCGGGGTCATCCCCCGTCAGTTCATCCCGGCGGTCGAGAAGGGCATCCACGAGGCGATGGAGCGCGGCGGACCGCACGGGTTCCCGGTCGTCGACGTGCGGGTGACCTGCGTCGACGGGAAGCACCATCCCGTCGACTCGTCGGAGATGAGCTTCAAGATGGCCGGGAGCCTCGGCTTCCAGGAAGCGATGGCCAAGGCGTCGCCGATCGTGCTCGAGCCGGTGAGCGAGCTGGTGGTGACCGCGCCCGAGGCCTACCAGGGCGACCTCATGGGCGACCTCAACGCCAAGCGGGGCCGCATCCAGGGCACCGCCGCGGTGGGCGGTGGCGAGGTCGAGATCGTCGCGACGGTGCCGACCTCCGAGGCGCTCCGCTACGCGATCGACCTGCGCTCCCTCACCGGCGGGCGGGGCCGCTTCACGATGAGCCACGCGCACTACGACCCGCTGCCTGCGCACCTCGCCGAGAAGGCGGCCGCCGCCAAGCACGGCTGACGGCCGCCCCACCATCGGCGTCGGAACCCCGGAGCGCCGAGTCGCTCGGCCGGATATCCCCCACTTGCCCGCCGCGAGGATGGGAGAATTGTCTCGCGGCGTGGGGGCTGTGGGAGGCGGTGATCTCCGAGCGAGCCGATCAGGAGCATCTCCGATCAGTCAGGAGCACCCGATGAGCGTCGACACCCTGCGGCACTGGCGGCACTGGATCGCCCACGTCCTGTTCCACCACCTGCCCGAGCAGCCCTACCCGAGCGACCATCCCGCCAGTCTCCGGCGGACCCCCCGCGACCAGCGGGGCTGACCACCGGGCGGGCGATGGGGCGTCCGGGGCCGGGGCCCGATCAGCCGGGCGGCCTCGTCGTGGGCACGACGGCCGGGGGCACCCCGTGGGCCGAGCACCACGTCGTCAGCCCGGCCATCGCCGCGTCGACCGCAGCCGCGGTCCGGGCGCGCCGGAGCTTCTTCGCGACCTTGCGGGCCCCGGCCGTGTCCGACGCCGCGATCGTGGCCACGATGAGGTTCCGCTGTGCCCGCTCCAGCGCGCCACCCTCACGGATCCGGCTGAGCGCGCTGTGGGCGCCGAGGCAGCCCGAGAAGGCGTCGAGGTCGGGGCGGTCCGGCGCCGCGGCGGCCGGGCCTGCCACCGATCCGAGCCCGACGATCACGATCAGCGCGGGGGCCCACCGTCGACCGATGACCCGCACCGTCAGGACTCCGACCCGCCGCCCCCGGCCGGCTCGAGGCCGTAGGCCGACCAGTCCTCGGGGTTGAGCTCGGTGTACTCGCCGAGCACCGTGCCGTCGACCCCGTCGAGCTCGACGAGCCCCCGCATCGAGGGCGGGTCATCGGCCGAGTACAACAGGATCCGCCACGACGGCCGCGAGCGCAGGCCGCGGAAGCCGAGCTGGCCCGAGCTGTGCCCCACCGGGAAGCCCACGGTGCGGCTCGCGATGGTCAGCGCCTCGGTCTGGTCGACCTGCAGGTGCCACGCGGCGAGGAAGTGGTAGCCGCCGATGACCACGAGGAGCACCGTCGCCGCCACCAGGCCGGCGTTGCCGCTCGAGACGGCGCCGATCGCACAGAGCCCGGCGAGGCCGAGATAGATCGTCCCGGCGATGCGCCGGCGATGGGTGCCCGGGAACTGGTACGGCCCGACGTAGGCCGTGACGTCGAGGTCCTCGGGCAACGCGTCGCCCGCGGGCACGGGCACCGGATCAGGCGCGGCTGCGTCGGGACCGGGCGCGTCGCTCACACGTCGACGCTACCCCGATCAGCCGGTGAGCTTCGGTTCGACCTCGACGGCGGGGCGGGCCAGGGCATCACCCGTCCCAGGCGGCGCGCAGGCGCTCGAGGGTCTCCTCCAGCGATTCGGGGATCACCCGGGTGTCGGCCACCGCCGTCATGAAGTTGGTGTCGGCGCTCCATCGGGGCAGCACGTGCACGTGCAGGTGACCCGGTACCCCGGCCCCGGCCGCGGCGCCGAGGTTGATGCCCACGTTGATTCCGTCGGGGCGGTACGCACGTTTGAGCGCGGCGGTGGCCCACTGGGTGAGCCCCATCACCTCGGCCGACTCCGCCGGCGACAGCAGCTCGAGGCTCCCCTCGTGGCGGTCGGGCACCACCATCAAGTGGCCGCTCGTGTACGGGAACGCGTTGAGGACCACGAAGGTGTGGGTGCCCCGGGCCACGACGAACGCTGAGTCGTCGTCGGAGGCGCCGGAGAGCCGGCACATCACGCAGCCGTCGACCGCCAGGTCGCCCCCGTCGGCAACGACCTCGCGCACGTACGTCGAGCGCCACCCCGCCCACATCCGCTCGATGCCCATGCCGCCCCCCCCTGCTCCGGCGCCCGACCCGACGACCCGCTCAGCGGTGCGACGCGAGCTCGCCGTCGAGCTCGCGCACGAAGGAGTCGAGGGCGACGCCCCGCTCGGGCCGCTCCTCGCCCCGGCGGTTCACGCCGACGGTGCGGCCCGCGACGTCGTCGTCGCCCACCACCAGGACATAGGGAACCTTCTCGAGCTTGGCCTTGCGGACCCGGGCGCCGAGCGTGTCGGTGCTGGCGTCGTGCACCTCGACCCGCACACCGGCACCCCGGAAGTGCGCGGCGATCTCGTGGGCGTAGTCGTCGTGCCGATCGGCCACGGGCAGCACGGTCACCTGCACCGGGGCGAGCCAGGCGGGGAACGCGCCCGCGTAGTGCTCGAGCAGGATCGCGAAGAAGCGCTCGATCGACCCGAACAGCGCGCGGTGGATCATGATCGGGCGGTGGCGCTCGTTGTCGGCGCCCACGTAGTGCAGGTCGAAGCGCTGCGGGAGCTGGAAGTCGACCTGGATCGTCGACACCTGCCACGTACGGCCGATCGCGTCGCGGGCCTGCACGGAGATCTTCGGCCCGTAGAACGCACCGCCGCCCTCGTCGAGCACGAGCTCGAGGCCCGCCCCCTCGGCCACCGCACGCAGGGCCGCGGTGGCCTCGTCCCACTCCGCGTCGGTCCCGACGGCCTTGCCCTCGGGCTTGGTCGACAGCTCGAGGTAGAAGTCGTCGAGGCCGTAGTCGGACAGCAGATCGAGGACGAAGCGCAGGATCGAGCGCAGCTCGCCGTCCATCTGCTCCTTGGTGCAGAAGATGTGCGCGTCGTCCTGGGTGAGCCCCCGCACCCGGGTGAGGCCGTGCACGACGCCCGAGCGCTCGTAGCGGTACACCGTGCCGAACTCGAAGAACCGCAGGGGCAGCTCGCGGTAGGAGCGCATCCGGCTGCGGTAGATGAGGATGTGGAACGGGCAGTTCATGGGCTTCAGGTAGTAGGTGTCGCCCTCGCCGCCGTCGTCCTCGTGGAGGTGCATCGGCGGGAACATGCCGTCGGCGAACCAGTCGAGGTGGCCCGACGTCTCGAACAGGTTCGACTTCGTGATGTGGGGCGAGTTGACGAACGAGTAGCCCGCCTCCTCGTGGCGACGACGGGAGTAGTCCTCCATCACCGTGCGGACGAGGGCGCCCTTGGGGTGGAACACCGCGAGGCCCGAGCCGATCTCGTCGGGGAACGAGAAGAGGTCGAGCTCCTGACCCAGGCGACGATGGTCACGCCGCTCGGCCTCGGCAAGGCGGTGGAGGTGCGTCTCGAGCGCCTCCGGCGACTCCCACGCCGTGCCGTAGATGCGCTGGAGCTGCGGGCCCTTCTCGTTGCCCCGCCAGTACGCGCCCGCGACCCGCTGGAGCCGGAACGCGCCGAGGCGCTTCGTGCCGGGGACGTGCGGACCCCGGCACAGGTCGACGAACTCCGATCCGTCGGCGCGGGGGTTGCGGTACAGGGACACCACGCCGCCCTCCCCCACCTCCGAGGCGTCGACCTTCTCGATGATGTCGAGCTTGTAGGGCTGATCGGCGAAGATCTGCTCGCCGGCGGCCCGGTCGACCTCGTCGCGCACGAACGGCTGGTCGGCCGCCACGATCTCGCGCATGCGGGCCTCGACGCGCTCGAGGTCGGCCTCGGTGAACGCGGCACCGCCGGGGAGCTCGAAGTCGTAGTAGAAGCCGTCGGCGATCGCCGGGCCGATGGCGTACTTCGCCCCGGGGAACAGGTCGGTGACGGCCTGGGCCATCACGTGGGCCGTGGAGTGGCGCAGCACCTCGCGTCCGGCGTCGCTGGCGGGGGTGACGATCTCGAGCCGGGCGTCGCCCGGGAGGGGCCGGGACAGGTCCCACCACTCGCCGTCGACCTTCGCGGCGAGCGCGTCCTTGGCGAGGCGCTTCCCGATGGAGGCCGCCACGTCGGCGGGGGTGGTGCCGGGCTCGACCTCGCGCGCGGAGCCGTCGGGCAGCGTGATCGTCAGCGAGGTCATGGATCAGGAGGGTAGCGAGCGTCCGTTCGGCACCGACGATCGCTTGCTCCGGGTCGGACCGTCGGTGAACGCCTTCTCCGCTCCACGCTCGCTTCGCTCACTCCACGCTCCGGCGGCGTCCCCCCACGTTCCGACCCTCGTGGGCCACGGGGGACGTCGCCAGGTCGATGGCGACGTTCAGGTGATGGGGCGGCGGAGGTCGATGCCGACGAGGGCGGCGAGGTCGCAGAGCGCGTCGACCGCGGTGGGGTCGTCGCCGCCGGAGAGGATCGCGCTGGCGAGGTCGTCGAGCGCCTCGAGCGCCTTGGGTGCGTCGAGGTCGTCGTCGAGCGCGTGGTGCACCCGCTCGGCGAACGGGCGCGGGTCGGGCCCGGTCCCGGCGGCGGCAGCCGCCGCAAGACGGTGGAGGAGCGCGGTCCCCTCGTCGAGGTCGGTGTCGTACCACTCGAAGCCGGCCCGGTAGTGGTGGCGCATCAGGGCGAGCCGGATGGCCCGCGGGTCGGCCACCTCGAGCAGGTCGCTCACGAAGACGAGGTTGCCGAGCGACTTGCTCATCTTCTCGCCCTCGTACGAGACCATCGCCGAGTGCATCCAGTGCCCGCAGAACGGCTGGCCGGTGACGCTCTCGCTCTGCGCGATCTCGCACTCGTGGTGCGGGAAGATCAGGTCGGTGCCACCGCCGTGGAGGTCGAGCGTGCTGCCGAGGTTCTCCATCGCCATGACCGAGCACTCGACGTGCCAGCCGGGGCGTCCCACGCCGAACGGCGCGCGCCACGCGGGCTCGTCGGGCAGCGACGGCTGCCAGAGCACGAAGTCGAGCGGGTCACGGCGGTGGGGATCGTCGGGCTTGCCCCCCCGGGCCCGGGCGAGGCGGATCATGTGGTCGACCGAGTAGTGCGACAGCTCGCCGAAGCGCGGGAAGGTCGACACGTCGAAGTACACGGTGCCGTGGGTGAGGTACGCGTGGCCGGCGTCGAGGAGCTGGTTGACCATGTCGATGATCCCGGGGATCGCCTCGGTGGCGCGGGGCTCGGCGACCGGCGGCCGCATCTCGAGCGCCTCCATGTCGGAGTGGAAGCGGGCGAGCTCGGCGTCGGCGAGCTCGAGGTACGGGATGCCGAGCTCCCGGGCCTTCGGGAGGATCGAGTCGTCGACGTCGGTGACGTTGCGCACCATGCGAACTTCGTGGCCGAGGTCCTCGAGTCGGCGAATGAGCAGGTCGTAGGCCAGGTACGTGGCCGCGTGGCCGAGGTGGGTCGAGTCGTAGGGGGTGATGCCGCACACGTACATGCGCACCACCGGCCCGGGCTCGAACGGCACGACCTTGCGCGTCGCCGTGTCGAACAGCCGCATGCTCATCGGCGGGCCCTCACGCTTGGTAGCCCTCCAGGCCCAGCATGCGGAGCGTGCCCTTGCCCTTGTGCCGGATGTTGCACGTGAGCAGCACCGCCGCGAACGTCTCGATCCCGATCGCGTTGACGAGCGACCCGCCGTCGAACGCGCGCAGGTCGGGGATGCCGGCGACGAGCCCGAGCACGAGCTCCCGCGAGGGCTCGTGGTCGCTGCAGACGATGATGTCGCTCTCGATCGGCTGGTCGAGCGCGGCGAACGCGGCCGCCGGGACGTGCTGGAAGGCGGCGACCACGTGCGCCGCGGGTGCCGCCGCCTGGACAGCCTCGCTGAGCGAGCGTCCCTCCGGCAGGACCGGGTGGAACTCGCGGCCGACCTTCTCGAGCCCGTTGGCCATCGCGATCACCGTCTTCCCCGCGAGCGCGCCCGCGTGCTCCGCCGCCGTCGCCACCGCGCCCTCCCACGTGGTCGCGACCACCACCACGTCGGCGGTCGCGGCACCGGCGTTGTCGGCCGCCCGCAGCGTGTCGACCCGGGGTCCCCACTCGTCGCGCAGCTCGCCGACCACGGCCTCGGCCCGGCTCTCCTCGCGCGACCCGGCGATGACGTCGTGCCCGACCGACGCCAGCCGGGCCGCCAGCCCACGGCCGGCCGGGCCCGTGGCCCCCAGGACTCCGATGTTCATGCTCACCACGGTTCGCTCACGCGGCGCCCACGGGGGCGGCCGGGCCGACGGGTCGTTCGCTCACGGGGCGCAGTCTGGCAGACGGGCGGGGGCCCGCTGCCAACCCCGCGGTCGCCGGCGACCGGATCGGGGTGGCACGCGTCGACCGGGACGGATCAGGCGATGCAGTCCGCGCCGAGCAGGATCCGCAGCTCGGCGAACAGGCCGTTGGACGGGTCGACGCAGAACTCGTCGCCGAGTCGCAGCACCGTCACCTTGTCGTTGGTCTCGAGCTGCACGAACACCTGGCTCTCCCCCGGGTGCTCCATCAGCAGCGCCTTCAGCTGGGCGATGCGGGCCTCGCTGAGCGCCCCCGGCTTGGTGCGCAGCCGCACCGGCGGCCCGCCGTCGAGCACGAGGTCGGGCCGGGTGATCTCCATCGCGATCATCTTCGGCACGTCGTCGCGCTGGTCGAGGCGGCCCTTCACGCAGACGATCGCGTCGTCCTCGAGGTTGTGGCCGTGGTCGGTCATCGTGCGGGGGAAGACCATGACCTCCATGGCGGAGCCGAGATCCTCGAGCACGAACGTGGCCATGAGGTCGCCCCGCTTCGTGTACTTGCGGGCGAGCGAGGTGACGATGCCGCCGACCACCCGCATCTCCCCCTCCCGGGCCTCCTTGAGCTCGGCGAGGGTGGAGTCGGTGTAGCGGCGCAGGGCCCGCTCGGCGCCCATCAGCGGGTGGTCCGACACGTAGAGGCCGAGCATCTCCTTCTCGAAGGAGAGCCGCAGCGACTTCGGGAACTCCTGGTCGGGGATCGGCGTGCGCATGACGTCGCCGAGGCCGGCGTCGCCGCCCCCGCCGTCGCCGAAGAGGCTCATGATCCCGGCGTCGCGCTCGCGGCGGCGGGCGACGGTGTGGTCGACGATCTGCTCGAACACGAGCAGCAGGCCCTGGCGGGGGTGCCCCAGGGAGTCGAAGCCGCCGGCCTTGATCAGCGACTCGATGGTCCGCTTGTTGAGCGCCTGGGGGTCGACCCGCTCGCAGAAGTCGTAGAAGTCGGTGAACGAGCCACCGTCGTCGCGGGCGGCGACGATGTGGGCGACCACGCCCTCCCCGACGTTGCGGACCGCCGACATGCCGAAGCGGATCGCGCCGATCTGCGTCGCCTTCTTGCGGGGGCCGACCGCCGTGTGTCCGTCGGCGGCCGCGGCAGGGTCGAGGGCCGGCGCGCCGTCGAGTCCGGCGGTGCCGCCGGGCCGCACCGAGAAGTCGGACTCCGACTCGTTGACGTCGGGGACGAGCACCGCGATGCCCATCTGGCGGCACTCGTTGAGGAAGACCGCGGTCTGGTCCTTGTTGGACTTGACGCTCGTGAGCAGCGCGGCGAGGTACTCGACCGGGTGGTTCGCCTTGAGGAATGCGGTCTGGTAGGCGAGGTAGCCGTAGCCCACCGAGTGCGACTTGTTGAACGAGTAGTCGGCGAACGGCTCGATGGTGTCGAAGATCTGCTCGCCGAACGCCTTGCCGTAGCCCTGCTGGACGCAGCCGTCGACGAAGCGGGTGCGCTCCTTCGCGATGACCTCGCGGATCTTCTTGCCCGTGGCCTTGCGGAGGTTGTCGGCCTCCTCGAGCGAGTACCCGGCCAGCTTCTGCGCCACGCGCATCAGCTGCTCCTGGTAGATCATCAGCCCGTAGGTGGGCCGGAGCACGTCCTCCAGGTCGTCGTGGGGGTACGAGACCGGCTTGCGACCGTTCTTGCGGTCGGCGTACTCGGTGTGCCAGTTCTGGGCCATCGGGCCCGGCCGGTACAGCGCCACGAGCGCGGCGACGTCCTCGAACTGCGTGGGGTGCAGCGAGCGCAGCAGCGCGCGCACCGGCCCACCTTCCAGCTGGAACACGCCCACGGTCTCGCCCCGCTGGAGCAACGCGAACGTCTTCGGGTCGTCGAGGGGGATCTCGTCGACGTCGGGGCGGACGCCCGTGCCGCGCTCGACGAGATCGCGGGTGATCTCGATGACGTCGAGGTTGCGCAGACCCAGGAAGTCCATCTTGAGGAGGCCGAGCTCCTCCACGCCGTGCATCTCGTACTGGGTGACGATCGGCGCGTCGGCGAGGTCGCCGCCGGGCTCGGGCTTGCGCTGGATCGGCACGTACTCGGTGAGCGGGTCGCGTGAGATCACCACCGCGGCGGCGTGGATGCCGTCCTGGCGGCGCAGCCCCTCGAGGCCGCGGGCGACGTCGATGACCCGCTTGGCGTCGGGGTCGGCGCCGTAGAGCTCGCGCAGCTCGGACGCCATCTTGAAGCCGTCCTCGTGGCCCTTGACCTCCTCGAGGCAGGCCCGCAGCGGCGTGTCCCGGCCCATGACGAGCGGCGGCATCAGCTTCGCGATCTTGTCGCCGACCACGTAGGGGTAGCCGAGCACCCGGGCGGCGTCGCGCACCGCGGCCCGGGCCTTGATCGTGGAGAACGTGACGATCTGGGCGACGCGATCCTCGCCGTAGCGCTGCGCGGCGTACCGGATCATCTCCCCCCGGTACCGGGAGTCGAAGTCCATGTCGATGTCGGGCATCTGCTTGCGGCCCGGGTTGAGGAACCGCTCGAACAGCAGGTCGTAGCGGATCGGGTCGATGTCGACAATCCCGAGGCAGTAGGCGACGCACGAGCCGGCGGCGCTGCCGCGGCCGGGACCCACGCGGATGCCCGACTCCTTCGCGTAGCGCACGAGGTCCCACACCACGAGGAAGTAGGCGGAGAAGCCCATCGTCTTCACGACGCCGAGCTCGAAGTCGATGCGCTCGAGCACGTGCGGCGCAGGCGTCGCGCCGTAGCGCCGCTTCGCCCCCTCGAGCACCAGCTCGCGCAGGTACGAGTCCTCGTCGTGGCCGACCGGGGTCGGGAACGACGGCAGCACGGCGTTGCCGAACTCGATCTCGACGTCGGCCCGCTCCGCGATCCACAGCGTGTTGTCGCACGCCTCCTCGTAGTCGCGGAACAGGTGGCGCATCTCCGACGCGGTCTTCAGGTAGAACTCGTCGGCGTCGAACTTGAAGCGGTTCGGATCGTCGAGGGTGGACCCGGTCTGCACGCACAGCAGCGCCGCGTGCGACTCGGCGTCGTCGCGGTGGGTGTAGTGGCTGTCGTTGGTCGCGAGCAGCGGCGCCCCGATCGCGCGGGCGATGCGGAGCAGGTCGACGTTGACGCGGTGCTGGTCGGCCAGGCCGTGATCCTGCATCTCGATGAAGAAGTTGTCGCGGCCCATGACGTCCTGGAACCGCGACGCGGTCTCCAACGCGCCCTGGTAGTCACCCGCGAGCAGCCGCTGGCACACCGCCGAGCCGAGGCAGCCCGACGTGGCGACGAGCCCGTCGTGGTGGTGCTCGAGGAGCTCGAAGTCGGCCCGGGGCTTGTAGTAGAAGCCGTCGATGTAGGCACCCGACGACACCTTGATGAGGTTCTTGTAGCCGGTGCTGTTCAGCGCCAGCAGAGTGAGGTGGTAGATCTCGTGCTCGGAGCGCCGGGGCCGCTCGAAGCGGCTCGTGTCGACGAAGTACGCCTCCATGCCGAGGATCGGCTTGACGTCGGCGTCGCGGGCGGCCCGGTAGAAGTCGAGGACCCCGTACATGTTGCCGTGGTCGGTGATGCCGACCGCGGGCTGCCCGTCGGCGACCGCCTTCGCCACGACGTCCTGGATCCGCGCGGCGCCGTCGAGCATCGAGTACTCGGTGTGCAGGTGCAGATGGACGAACGAGCTGCTCACGTGGCGGTGGGTTCCCCCGAGTTCGGCCCGGACGGGCGTTGTCCACAGCCCTGTGGACAGCCCTGTGGACGAATCACACGTGTGTGATTCGTCGACCATACACCGTGTCCTGGCGCGCGGACAGCCCTGATCTCGGCGCCGACCGCCCGCGCCGCGAGGGCCCGGATCAGCTCAGCCACGCCCTCGGGCGGCCACGCACGGGACGAGCATCTCGGCCTGCGTGAGCGAGCCGTGGGCCGACACGAGGTGGGCCTCTCGCGGCATCGCGGGGTCGACGAAGGCGACGCCCGCGTGCGCGGCGAGGACGACGTCGCCGACCCGGCGACGTGTCGCCGGCGACGGGTCGGGCCCGAGCCAGCCCTCGTCGAGCAGCTCCTCCCGGGAGAGCACCCACGCCTCGGGACCGAAGGTGTCGCGCGCCGCCTCGACCAGCTCCGCTCCCCCGCCACGCGGCGCGTGCAGGTAGCGGAACCGCGCGTCGCCCGAGCCGAAGGCCGTGTAGTCGGCCACGTCGCCGAGCGTGCGCCAGCCGTCGGGGCCGACGTGGTCCTGACCGTGGTCGGCCGTCACGACGAGCGCGACGTCGTCGGGCAGGGCGTCGAGGATCTCGCCCACGAGCCGGTCGGCCGCGTGCAGCTCGGCCGCGTAGTAGCCGTCGTGCAGCCCGTAGGCGTGGGCGACCTCGTCGATGCCCGGGTAGTACGCGTAGACGAACGGGGCGTCGCCGCGGCCGAGCGTCCGCAGGTGCTCGACCAGCGTGGAGTCGGCCCGGTAGCCGACGTAGCGGGCGTCGCGCATGTGCGTCTTCGTGAAGCCCGAGTCGCGATACGCCGCGCCGCTCACGACCACGGCCGGCCTCCCGAGGAACGGCGGGTGGCGCTGCACCGTGAACGGGTCGGGCGGCCGCTTGCTCTTCGCGAGCTGGAAGCCGAGGACGTTGAGCACGTCGCCGTCGAGGGCGACCCGGAAGCCGACGACCCCGTGGACCGACGGGGGCAGACCGGTGGTGATCGACGTGAGCGCCGCCGCAGTGGTCGACGGGACCACGGTGGTGACCGGGCCCCCGGCCATCGCCGTGAGGTTCGGCATCGTGTCGGGGCGGGCGCCCAGGGCGTCCCAGCCGAGGCCGTCGAGCACCAGCAGCACTACGGCCCGGGCGCCCGCGACCGGCGCGGGCAGCCAGGCCGGCTCCGCCTTGCGCAGCAGCGCGGGGACGATCGACGCCACGCACGCGCCGCCGTAGGCGGCCCGGGTGGGTTCGGGCGGGGTCACCGGCGGCACCCCGCGAGGCTAATGGCGGTCGAGCGGGGCGTCCCCAGGCGACCGGGCCCGCAGGTGCCGAGGCGCGAGGTGACGGGTCGTTCGTCGCGCCCCGACCCGTGGGCCGGGGTGATGTCGCCGCCGACGTCGGCGACCTGCGACGATGGGCGCCGCATGAAGGTCGCGATCCACCCATGAAGGTGTCGACGAGGGGCGACTACGCCGCCCGCGCCCTCCTGTCGCTCGCCCTCCACGGCGACGACCGGCCCACCTCGGTCAAGGAGATCGCCGAGCGCACCGGGCTGCCCCAGCCCTACCTCGAGCAGATCCTCCTCGCGGTAAAGGGTGCCGGCCTCGTGCGTTCGAAGCGGGGGGTCGGCGGTGGCTACGTGCTCGCCCGCCCACCCGAGGAGATCACCCTCGCCGACATCCTCGCCGCGGTCGACGGCCCGCTCACCACGCTGATGGAGGCCCACGACCACTGCGAGGGCCACTGCGTGCTCCAGGAGGTGTGGGTCGGCGTCTCCGACGAGATGCGCCGCCACCTCGAGGGCTACACCCTCGCCGACCTCGTCGACCGCACCAGGATCGGCCACCCCGACGCCGTCTGATCCCCCTCGACGGCAGCTCGCGCGAGTGCAAGAGGCGCGACGCCGAGCGACCCGAAGATCACGACAGAGGTGGCGAAGCGGTGTCGGCCTCGGCCCCGGGTAGCTGTCACACCCCTCTGCCATGATGCATCCATGACCGAACGTCAGTTCGATGCATCGGGTGCCAACGGGGACGGTGGTGGCGATGGTGGCGTGCCGGTCGACTACTCGGCGTTGTGCGACGAGCTCCGTTGCCATTCGACGGAGTGGGTGGCCGCGGCCCGCGAGGAGGCGGTGCGTGAGCAGCGTCGGTGGCGGATGCGGGAGCTGGCGGCCACGCGGGTGCTCGACGAGCGGGGTCGGGTCGACGACACGCTCGCCGGAGCCGATGGGGTGTCGATCCGTGATGTGCGGGCGACGGTGGCGACCGCCCGCGCGCTCGAGGACTTGCCGAGCATCGCGGCGGTCGCGGCCGAGGGCCGGTTGTCGGATGCGCAGCTCGCGCAGGTGGTGAAGGTCGCCGATGCGTCCGACGAGCACGAGTGGGCCGAGCGGGCACCGCGGTGGTCGCCCGCGGATCTGGCGCAGAAGGCCCGCGAGCTCAGGACGCCGACGATCGAAGATGCGGCCGCGCGCCGTGCGGCGCGGGAGCTGCGGACCTGGTGGGACTCCGACCAGGGGATGCTGCGCCTGCGGGGTGCGTTGCCCGACGTCGACGGCGCGACCTTCGAGCTCGTCGTCAAGCAGATCGTCGAGGGCATGAAGCCCGCGAACGGCCAACCCTGGGACACCTTCGAGCACCGGGCTGCCGACGCGTTGATGGACCTCGTCCACGCCTACCGGGAACGCCGCACCGACGAGACCACGACCGTCCCCGGCGCGCACCTCGTCGTCCAGGTCCCCGTGTCCGGGCCGGCGACCGTCGCGGGCATCCCCCTGCCCGACGAGATGGTCGAGAAGCTCCGGGCCTCGGCCCGGATCGAACCGCACCTCGTCGACCCCGACGGCGATCTCCTCGCCATCGGCCGGACCGAGTCCGTCGTCTCACCCAAGATGAAGCGGGCCGTGCTGCTGCGCGACGGGAAGTGCCGCATCGACGGCTGCACCATCCGCGGCCCCCTCGACGTGCACCACTTGATCCCCCGGTCGTGGGGTGGCACCGACACCATCGACAACCTCGCGGCGGTCTGCAA
>VGCA01000048.1 GCA_016870245.1 Actinomycetota bacterium
CACCGGGATCAGCGCGCTGCTCGACCGGCTGCCCGACCTCCGGCTCGATCCCGACGCCCCCGCCCCCGAGATCATCGGGCTGTACGAGCGCGGCGCGACCGAGATCCCGGTCGTGTTCGGCTGAGGTCGTGCCGTGCGCCCGCCTGCGCAGCGGGCGGCAGCAGCCGACGATCGCCCCGGCCTGGGTATCGTTCGTCGTCACTCGACGCGAGGGGATGCGCGCATGTACGACCTGAAGATCTGCGGCGGGACCGTCGTCGACGGCACCGGGGCGCCCCGGTTCGTCGGCGACGTCGCCGTCACCGACGGCCGCATCGTCGCGGTGGGGGAGTCGGTCGACGGCGAGGCGCGCGAGGTCATCGACGCCACCGGCCTGATCGTCACCCCGGGCTTCGTCGACATCCACACCCACTACGACGGCCAGGCCACCTGGGACCCGACGCTCGACCCGTCGGCGAGCCACGGCGTCACCACCGTGGTGGCGGGCAACTGCGGCGTGGGCTTCGCGCCCGTGCACCCCGGCGACGAGACCCGCCTCGTCGAGCTGATGGAGGGCGTGGAGGACATCCCCGGCACCGCGCTGCACGAGGGCATCCAGTGGGAGTGGGAGACCTTCCCCGAGTACATGGACGCGCTGGCCCGCCGGGAGTTCGGCCTGGACGTCGCCGTGTTCCTGCCGCACGCGCCGCTGCGGCTCTACGTGATGGGCGAGCGCGGTGAGCGCAACGAGGACGCGACCGCCGACGACATCGCCGCGATGGCCGAGCACGTGCGCGCCGCGATCGAAGCCGGGGCGGTGGGCTTCTCCACCTCGCGCTCGCTCAACCACAAGACGCTCGACGGCGAGCTCGTCCCCGGCACCTTCGCCGGCTTCGACGAGCTGGCCGGCCTGGTGCAGGCGATGATGGACGCGGGCGGCGGCCTGTTCGAGGTGGTGCCGACCGGGGAGACCGGCGCCGACGCCGACCAGATCCTCGGCGAGATCAAGCTCATGGCCGAGGTCTCGCGGGCCACGGGCGCCGAGGTGACGCTCCTGCTCATCCAGGCCCTCGGCGCGCCCGACCTGTGGCGCGAGCAGCTCGCCGCGATCGCGCAGGAGAACGGGGCCGGCGCGAAGCTGATCCCGCAGGTCGCGGCCCGGGCGGGCGGGATGCTGCTCGGCGTCGCCAGCTACCACGGGCTCATGCGCCGCCCGACCTACCGGCGGCTCGAGGACTCGCTCACGCACGACGAGCTGATGGCCGCGCTGCAGGAGCCGGCGGTGAAGGCAGCGATCCTCGCCGAGACCGACCTCCCGGCCGACCCGCACCGCCAGTTCGAGGCCCTGTGCGACAGCACGCCGTTCATGTTCGACCGGATGTTCCCGCTCGACGCCGCGCTCGACTACGAGCCGACCGAGGAGTGTTCGGTCGCGGGCATCGCCGCCGCGACGGGAAGGGACCCGTACGAGGTCCTCTACGACGAGCTCGCGGCCGGCCACTTCCTGCTCGGCGCGTTCACCAACTACGCCCAGGCGTCCGGTGAGCCGCTGCGGGAGATGATCACCCACCCCGACACCGTGATGGGCCTCTCCGACGGCGGTGCCCACGTGAAGATGATCTGCGACGCGTCGGCGCCCACCTACCTGCTCACCCACTGGGCCCGCGACCGCTCGCGCGGCGAGCGGATCCCGCTCGAGGTCGTGGTGCAGAAGCAGGCCGCGGGTACCGCGGCGGCCGTCGGCCTCACCGACCGGGGCACGATCGAGGTCGGCAAGCGCGCCGACCTCAACGTGATCGACTTCGACCGCCTCGCGCTCGGGGCGCCCCGCTCGGTGCCCGACCTGCCCGCCGGTGGACGCCGCATCCTCCAGGACGCCACCGGCTACGTCGCCACGATCGTCGACGGGGTGGTCGTCCGCCGCGCCGACGCCGACACCGGCGCCCGCCCCGGACGCCTGGTGCGCGTCGCGCGCTGAGGAGGACTGATGGACCTACGTCTACCCAGCGGCGGACGGAGCCTGATCGGATCCTCGTCGTGTGGATCCACCGCCGCCGACGAGAGGAGTCGTCGCGGCCCCCGCCGGCGCTGAACCCACCGCGGCCGCCGGTCAGACGGTCGCGAGCGGCGCGGCCAGGGGTGTGAGGGCCGGCGTGAGGAGCGTCGTCACGTCATCAAGAGGGCTGCGTAGCGCGCCCGGACGCAGCGCCTCCGGATCCGGGCGGGGAACGCCTCCCGTCCGGGGAGCCACCCGGTCGTCGCGACCACCCGGATGCCGGTCGGATCGATCCCGTGCTCGCCGAGCACGCGGCGCGCCTCCCTCTTGACCGGGCTCCCCGACTCGAGGCCCTCGAATCGGCCGGGGTCGACCGACACCACGACCGCCGTCTCCCGATCGTCGGACCGGGCGACGCAGGCGCGGGTCACGAAGGGCAGCGTCTCGATTGCCCGTTCGACCGCCGTGTGATCGGCCCGGACCGAGTCCGGGGCGTGGTTGGTGCGCGTCGTCATGACGGCCTCCTTCATCCGGCGAGCGCGGTGGCTGCCGCGTAGTAGAGCGGGATCCCGACCGCGACGTTGATCGGGAACGTGATGGCGAGGGCGAGCGTGAAGTAGCGGCTCGGTCGGGCCTCGGGGATCGCGTACCGGACCACCGCGGGGACGACGATGTAGGAGCCACTGGCTGCCAGCACGGCGAGAAGGGTGAGATCGCCGACCGACAGCCCGAGCACGGTGCCGATCGCGAGGGCGGCGGCGGCGTTGACGAACGGCACGACCACGCCGAACCCGATCAGGAACGGACCGACGTCGCGCACCTCTCGGAGCTGGCGGGCGACGAGGAGCCCCATCTCGAGCAGGAAGAAGCCGAGGAGCCCCTTGAAGATCTCGTCGGTGAACGGGGCCATCGCCTTGCCGCCGTCGGCGCCGCTCAGCGCTCCGATGATCATCGACCCGATGAGGAGGAGGTGCGCGCCGTCGGTGAACGCCTCGCGCAGCACTTCCTTGATCGAGAGCGGGGTGCCGTGGTGCGCGTGGCCGGTCTCCTCGGGCCCGGGGTGGCCGGCCGGGTGGGCGGCCTCGGGCACCAGCGTGCGCGCATCGGTGGCGGCGAGGCTGCGGCCCACGAGCACCGGCTCGCGCTCGACGGTGGAGGCAGCGGTCCCCAGACGGGACCGCACCCACGTGGCGAGGAGCACCGCCATGATGATGGCGGGCGACTCCATCAGCACGAGGGCGACGGTCAGGTAGCCGCCGGCCTCGTCGCCGCGGGCGGCGAGGAACTCCGACGCGGTGACGAAGGTGACCGCGCTCACCGAGCCGTAGGTCGCGGCGATCGCGGCGGCGTCGAACGCGTTGATCCGGCGGCGCAGCACGAGGAACCAGACCGCGGGGATCGCCAGGGCCAGCACGAGCGCCGCCCCGATCACCTTGACGGCGTCACCCGACAGGCCGGCGTCGCCGAGGGCCTGGCCTCCCTTGAAGCCGAGCGCCATCAGCAGGTAGAGCGACAGGAACTTCGCGATGGGCGCCGGGATCTCCAGGTTCGACCGGATCAGCCCGATCGTGAGTCCCAGGAAGAAGAACAGGACCGCCGGGTCCGTCAGGTTCTTCAGTACATCGGTGTCCACGGCGTACCCCCGCCCGTCATGGACCGCACGGTGCGGTCCGCGAAAAGGAGGATAGCAGATACACGAAAGGAAATACGTATATTACGGAACGTATGTAGTTGGGTGGACGCGACGAGGCCCTCCCCGGGGGGAGGGCCTCGTGGAACGGGGACGCCGTCGCCGGCGCCCGGTCAGCTGCCGTACGGGTCGAGGCTCGAGCCCACGATCCACATGGCGAAGTACTGGGCGGAGGCGCCGTACGCCTGGGCCATGGCCACCTTGGCCCCGTCGACCTGGTGCTCGCCGGCCGTGCCCCGCACCTGCATCGCCGCCTCGGCGAAGCGGAGCAGGCCCGACGCGCCGATGGGGTTCGACGACAGGACGCCGCCCGACATGTTGACCGGGAAGTCGCCGTCGAGCGCGGTGGCTCCGCTCTCGACCATCTGCCAGCCTTCGCCGGGCTCGGCGATGAGGTGGGCTTCCAGCCACATCGGCTCGTACCAGCTGAACGGTACGTACAGCTCCGCGCAGTCGATCTGCTCGCGCGGGTTGGTGATGCCGACCTGCTGGTACACGTCGTTGGCGACGTCGACCGCGCCTTGCGGCCGCACCGGGTCGCGGCCCGGGAACGACGCCGGCTCGGAGCGCACCGCGCTGGCGAGCACCCACGCGGGCGCGCGCCCGGCGGCCTCGGCCTCGCGGCCACCGACCTCGTCGGTGAACACGACCGCGCACGCACCGTCGGACGACGGGCAGGACTCGAGGTAGCGCACTGGGTCCCACATCATCGGCGACGCCTTCACCTTCTCGAGCGAGATGTCCTCGATCTTCAGGTGGGCGTACGGGTTCTTCAGCGCGTTCTCGCGGTCCTTCACCGCGACCATCGGGCCGACGTCGAGCGGGGCGCCGCTGCGGTAGATGTAGCTCCGCATGAACGGCGCGAACGCGCCACCGGCGCCGAGCGACGCTCCCTTGCCGGAACCCAGCGCGAACTGCGCGTTGCCCTCCGACTGCTTCTGGTACGCCACCGCCAGCACCCGCCGGTGCCGGCCGCTCTCCACCAGGTGCGAGGCCACGATGCCGGTGGAGCCGCCGACCGATC
Organism: Actinomycetota bacterium; assembly: GCA_016870245.1. Taxonomy (GTDB): domain Bacteria; phylum Actinomycetota; class Acidimicrobiia; order IMCC26256; family PALSA-555; genus CAIUKV01. The sequence goes on from VGCA01000048.1 coordinate 4,690, forward strand.
CGGCGGTGTGCACCCGGAACATCGGCTTGCCCACCGCACCGAGGGCGTCGGTGAGGTACAGCTCGGGCTTCATCACGCCTTCGAACAGGTCGGGGGCCTTGCCCAGGACCACGGCGTCGATGTCGTCCCAGTCCATCTCGGCGTCGTCGAGCGCCCGGCGCGCGGCCTCACGCACGAGGCCACCGAGGGACACGTCCCAACGGCGGCTCTTGTGGTGGGTCTGGCCGATCCCGACGATCGCACACGGCTGGTGTCCCATCTCAACCTCCGCTCTTGGCGGCTTCGCCGCCGGGCCGCTCGGGCCACGGTTCGCTCCCGCAGCGGACGGACGTCGTCATTCGGTCGCTCACCGCTCGTCCCCTTCCAGGACGCAGACGAGGTTCTGCTGCAGGCACGGGCCCGACGTGGAGTGGGCGAGCGCGCGGTGCGTGCCCCCGTCGCGGATCCGGGCCGCCGCCTCGATGATGCGCACCAGGCCGGTCGACATGATCGGGTTGCCGGCGAGCGGGCCGCCCGATGGGTTGATCTCGACGTCGGGGCCGAGCCCGAGCGCCGACGCGACGAGGGGCTCCTCGTGCGTGAACGCGGTCTGGAGCTCGGCCACCTGGATCGGCGCCTCGTCGAGCCCGGCCGCCTTGCCGGCCAGCGTCACCGACTCCGCCTTCGTGAGGTCGCGCAGGCCGGGGTAGTGGATCTCGGCGTAGTGGGCGAAGCCGGTGATCCACACCGGGCGCTCGCACAGCTCGCGGGCCTTGTCGCCCCGGGCGATGACGACCGCGCTCGCCCCGTCGGTGATGGGCGGCAGGTCGTGGCGGCGCAGCGGCGACCGGACGTAGTCCTCGGCGAGGAGGACGTCGACGTCGAAGTCCCCGCTCACCTGGGCGAAGGGGTTGTCCTTCGCGTCGCGTCGGGTCCGGGCCGCGATCTCCGCCATCTGGCGCTCGGTCACCGCACCGCGCTCCACCAGCGCCTGGGCCTGCAGGCCGGCGAACGTCATCGCGTCGACGCCGAGCGGGGCCAGGTAGTAGGGGTCCATCTCCATCGGGTAGATGGTGCCGGGGTCGGCGGTCGAGGAGCGCCCCGACCCCGTGGCCAGCGCGACGTCGACGTCGCCCATGAGCAGCCGGACCCACGCTTCGTACAGCGCCCAGGCGCCGTCCATCTCCACGTGGGAGTCCCGCTTCGGCGGCCACGCGCCGATGGCGTCGATGTTCTGCACGAACGAGAACGCCTGACCGGCGACGTAGTCGCAGCTGCCCGCGCAGGTGAAGTCGAGCTCGGCCCGGGTGATCCCGGTGTGCTCGACCGCACCGGTGATGACCTCGAGCAGCATCTGCGTCTCGGTCTTGTTGGTGGCGCGCACCATCGGCGACTGGCTCCAGCCGATGATCGCGATGTCGTCGTCGGTTCGAGCGGCCATCAGCAGATCCTGTTCACGAGGTCGGGGTCCTCGACGTCGGCCTCACCCGTGGGGATCCACCCCTCGAGCTCGGCGGCGTCGCCGGTGGTGTCCCACATCGCCTGCACGCGCAGGCCCACCCGCACCTCCTCGACCGGCACCTCGATGAGGTTCTGGTAGCCGAGGACGACGTCGTGCTCGTCGAGCAGCACGTGGACGCGGGGGAACGGGTCGGTCTCGGTCTGCCCCGGGTACTGGACCGGGGTGACGATCGTGAAGTTGGTGATCGTGCCCCTCTGGGGTAGCTCGACCTCGTGCTCGGCGCCGAGCTCGACCGCGTCGACCGGGCAGTAGCCGCGGCTGCCGAGGTACGTGCGCCCGCACACGGGGCACTGGAGGCCGAGGAAGCGACCCTGCGCCACCCACTCGGCGTCGCGCGCCTCGTTGGGGGTGATCGGGAGGGTGTAGGTGATGGCGGCGTCGTACTCCATCATCGTCACCGGCTCCTCGGCACCCGCACCGCCGCCGCCCTCGGGGGTCTCGCCGGGCACGAACGCGTCGACGTCGGTGATGTGGCCCGTGCGCTCGGCCTTCCAGCGGGGGGCCACCCGCATGCCCGTCGCCATGACGTCGATCGCACCGGCGTCGACCGCGTGCAGGAGCGTGGTGTCGGCGCCGTCGAGCCGGATGAGCGCGAAGGCGAAGGGGCGGTCGAGGGGGTGGGCCGCACCCGGCGCGGCCACCCACGTCCACGACTCGACCGTGCCCGCCGGACCGACCTCGACGAGGTCGTCGGCGCTCAGGTCGGCCGCGGTGTCGGGGTCCCATTCGCGAGGCGGGCAGATCACCCGGTCCCCGCTCCGGATCCCGAGGAAGCGCTGCTCGGTGAGCGCGGTCATGAAGGCACCCATGACCGGGCCGAGCGAGCGCTTGTACGGGAACCGGATCGTTGCCTGTCTCGACGCCGTGGTCACGCGCCGCTCCTTCTCGTCGACTGCGGGCAGATCCGGTCCTGCGCCGACCGCAGGACGGCGGGCACCCTACCCTCGCGCCGTCCGATCTGACGAGGCCTCAGGTCGGGCCCCGCCGCGTGATCGGCGAAGCACGCGGCGGGTCTGGTAGATCGTTGTCCTGGCGTGCCCCGGCGGCGGACCTCGCCCGCACCACCCGTTCGATCCCAGACGAGGAGCAGCACCAGATGGGCCTGTTCGATGCGTTCCGGTACGAAGGCAAGCGGGTGCTCGTGGTCGGTGGGGCCACCGGCATGGGCGCTGCCGGTGCGGAGCTCGCGCTCGACGCCGGCGCCGCCGAGGTCGTCGTCATGGACTTCGCCGAGGTGACGCTGCCGGGCGTGCGCGGCATCCACGTCAACCTCTCCGAGCGGGAGTCGATCGACGCCGCGCTCGCGCAGTGCGACGGCGAGTTCCACGCGCTGTTCTCGTGCGCGGGCGTGGCCGACGGCACGCCGGGGATCGAGCGGATCAACTACGTGGGGCACCGCTACCTGGTGGAGCGGATGCTCGCCGAGGGGATGCTGCCGCGCGGGTCGGCCGTGTGCTTCATCTCGTCGTCGGCCGGTCTCGGCTGGGAGCCCAACTTCATGGAGATCTCCCAGCTGCTCGACATCGACGACTTCGACACCGCCGCCGCGTGGATGCGCGACCGCAACAAGGCCGACTACTTCAACACCAAGCAGGCGGTGTGCGCGTTCGTGGCGCGCGACTCGATGCGGTTCCTCCAGCACGGTGTGCGGATCAACGCGCTCTGCCCGGGGCCGACCGACACCCCGCTCGCCCGGGCCAACGCCGACCTCTGGCTCGCCAGCGGCGCCGACTACCGCGGCGAGGTCGGCGTGGAGGCGTCGAGCCCGCTCGAGCAGGCGTACCCGCTCCTCTTCCTGTGCAGCGACGCCGCCGCCGCGATCAGCGGCATCACGCTGGTCTCCGACGCGGGCTGGTTCTCGGCCGGCATGACCGGCGCGTTCCCCCCCGCCACCGGCATCGCGGCATTCCTCAACGGCCGCGACCCCGCGTACCGGCCCGAGGGCTGAGCGACGTCGCGTCGAGTCCGATGAACCTCGCGATCTCCATCTCGGGCCTCGAGAAGCGGTTCGGTGCCTTCCGGGCGCTCGACGGCCTGGATCTGGAGGTGGCGACGGGGGAGGTGCACGGCTTCCTCGGCCCCAACGGCTCGGGCAAGACGACCACCATCCGGGTGCTGCTCGGGCTCCTCCGGGCCGACGGCGGGTCGGTGGTCCTGCTGGGCGGCGATCCGTGGCGCGACGCGGTGGCGCTGCACCGCCGGCTGGCCTACGTGCCCGGCGACGTGACCCTGTGGCCGAAGCTGACCGGGGGCGAGGTGATCGACCTCCTCGGGAGGCTGCGCGGCGACCTCGACCCGGTGCGGCGCGACGAGCTCCTGGAGCGGTTCGAGCTCGACCCCACCAAGCGGGCCCGCACCTACTCCAAGGGCAACCGGCAGAAGGTCGGGCTCGTGGCGGCGCTGGCGTCGCGCGCCGAGCTGCTGATGCTCGACGAGCCGACCTCGGGCCTCGACCCGCTGATGGAGATGGAGTTCCAGGACTGCATCCGGGAGGTGAAGGCCGAGGGCCGCACCGTCTTGCTGTCGAGCCACATCCTCGCCGAGGTGGAGGCGCTCTGCGACCGGGTGAGCATCATCCGGGCGGGCCGGACCCGGGCCCAGGGCACGCTCGAGGAGCTGCGGGGGATGACCCGGACCTCCGTGACCGGGGTGGTCGACGGACCGGTCGACGGGGTCGGGGCGCTGCCCGGCATCCACGGGCTCGAGGTCGACGGCCACCGGGTGCACTTCGAAGTCGACACCGAGCACCTCGACGCCGCGGTGCGCTGGCTCGCCGCCGCCGGCGTGCGCAGCCTGGTGAGCCGTCCGCCCACGCTCGAGGAGCTGTTCCTCGAGCGCTACGGCGACGAGGCGTGACCGGTTCGGCCACCGGCGCGTTCACCGCGACCGGGAGCCTCACTCGGTTCACGGTCCGGAGGGACCGGGTGCGGATCCTCGTGTGGATCGGCGCCATCGCGCTGCTCGTCGCGTCGACGGTGGCGAGCGTGCAGGGCCTCTACCCCACGCAGGCCGATCTCGACGCCGCGGCGGTGGCCTCCCAGGACAACGCCGGCGCGATCATCTTCAACGGCCCGCCCCAGGGCCTCGACACCGTCGGCGGGCAGGTCGCGTTCCAGACGGGCACGTTCGGGCTCATCCTCATGGGGTTGATGAGCGTCTTCATGCTCGGCCGCCTCACCCGTGGAGAGGAGGAGGCCGGCCGGGTGGAGCTCGTGCGCTCCCTACCGGTGGGCGCGCACGCGTCGCCTGCCGCGGCGCTGATCACCGTGGCCGCGATGGACGTCGTGTCCGGCCTGCTCGTGGTCGCGGTGGGCATCGGACTGGGGCTCCCCGTGGCCGGGTCGGTCGCGTTCGGGTTGTCGTTCGCGACCTTCGGGCTGCTGCTCGCCGCGGTGACGGCCGTGGTCGCGCAGATCACCGACAACACCCGAGTCGTCTACGGGATCGGCGGGCTCGTGCTGGGCACGTCGTTCCTGTTGCGGGCCATCGGCGACATCGGCGACGGCACGGTCTCGTGGCTGTCGCCCATCGGCTGGGCCCAGAAGACCCGACCGTGGGCGGGCGAGGTGTGGTGGCCGTTCCTGCTCCTGGTCGGGGCCACCGCGCTGTGCACCTGGGCGGCGCTGGTGCTGTCGCGCCGCCGCGACCTCGGCGGCGGGCTCGTGGCCCCGCGGGCGGGCCCCGCGCGCGCGTCGGCGTGGCTCGGGGGGCCGTTCGGGCTGGCCGGGCGACTCCAGCGGGTGAGTGTGGTCGGGTGGACGGCGTCGCTGGCCGTGCTCGCCGTGGCCTACGGGTCGATCGCCGACTCGATCCAGGACTTCGTGGAGGACAACGAGGCGCTCACCGACATCATCGCCGCCCAGGGCGGCGGCACCCTGATCGAGCAGTACGTGGTGATGTCGTTCCGGATCCTCGCGCTCATCGCCGCCGGGTTCGCGCTCCAGTCCGCGCTGCGCATCCGCAGCGAGGAGAGCGCCGGCCGCGCCGAGGACGTGCTCGCCACCCCGGTCTCCCGCACGCGACTCGCACTGGGTCATCTCGTGATCGCCTTCGCCGGCTCGCTCGGGATCATGGTCGTCTCCGGCCTCGCGTTCGGCCTCGCCGACGCCGCTGTGCGTGGGCGGAGCGACCTGATCACGACCGCGGTCGTCGCGGCCCTGACCTACACGCCCGCGGTCTGGGTGCTCGTCGGCGTGACGGTGGCACTGATCGGGTGCGCGCCGCGCCTGAGCCCGTGGGCCTGGGGCATCCTGGCGCTGTGCTTCGTGATCGGGATGTTCGGGCAGTTGCTCGGGTTGCCCGGATGGGTCGAGGGGCTGTCGCCGTTCCAGCGGGTGCCCGAGTACCCGGCGGCCGACCTCGAGCCCGTCCCGCTCGTGGTCCTCAGCGGCGTGGCCCTGGGCCTCACCACGCTCGGGCTCGTGGGCTTCCGTCGCCGCGACGTGGGCTGACCTACACCGCGGCCCGGGGCGGGCGCGCCTCGGGGCGCGGGGCGGTGGTGGCCGCGTTGTCGGCGGTGAGCCGGTAGACGGTGCGCTCCAGGCGCGGGAGGATGTCGGTGGCCTCGATGTGGCCCTCGGCGAACCGGGCGATCGCCGCGTCGCACGCGTCGCCCAGGATGGTGTGCACGTCGTCGACGTAGGTGGGGTCGAGTCCGTCGAGCACCCGCAGGCCGACCGGCGCCACGAGGCTGAAGGTGCTGGCGTGGAGCGCGGCGCCGTGGGGCGAGCCCGTCACCCGGTGGTAGGCCTCGAGCATCCGCGGCCGGCGCGCCCACGGCTCGAACAGCGCGCGCAGCATCCGCATCAGGCCGTCGTAGACCGACTCGTCGGGCGACGGGGGCTCCACGTCGATCTCGATGTGCGCGGCGATCCAGGTCTCGATGGCCGCGCTGATCAGCGCGTCGCGGGTGCGGAGGTCCCGCTCGCGCTGGGTGGGGAACCGCTTGTAGATGGTGCCGAGCGACACCCGGGCCCGGCGGGCCACCTCGCGCAGCGTGACCGCGTCGTACCCGTCGGTCTCCAGGATCCCGATCGCCGCCGCGACGATCGGGTCGGTCGCGCTGGAGCCTGCGCCGCTCATGCCGCCGGACCGTATCGCGTCGGCCTCGCCCGCCGGCTCCGTGCCGCGGTTCCGCGGCACCGCCGCGGCCGTGCCTCAGCGGTGGGCGAGGTCGCCGAAGGTGGCGACGAGGAGGGGGTTGACGATGTCGGCGCGCTCCCATTGGAGGAAGTGGCCGGCCCCGGGGATCACGAGCGGGCCGATCCGGTTCGTGAACGCGGCCTCGACCGCGGGCAGGAAGTCGGGGCCCACCACGTGGTCGTCGGCGCCGTACAGGAGCAGCGTCGGCGTCTCGACCGGGCCGCCCATGAACGGGACGTCGGACAGCGGGCGGCCGTGGGCGAGCTGGTACGGCGCCCACGACGCGCGCAGGTGCGCCTCGTCGGCGTAGGGCTCGGTCATGAAGTCGACCTGCTCGGGGGTGAACGTGCCCGGCGACGCCCAGAGCCGGCTGGTGTACATGGCCGCGATCCACTGGCGGCGGGCCGCCTCGGTCGGCAGCATCGCCGCGAGCTCGTCGGGGCGTGCCCCCTGGAGCTCCTGGTAGTCGCCGGTGGGCCCGCCCGACAGCGCGCTGAACGTCGACAGGTCGAAGCCGGGGGTCGACGGCGGGACGGTGTTGAAGAAGCAGAGCCGCTCGACGAACCCGGGGTACCGCTGGGCCAGGTCGACCCCGACGGGACCACCGACATCGCCCGCGACCACCGCGCACCGCTCGTGGCCGAGGACCTCGTGCACCAGCGCGTGCACGTCCTTGCTGTAGTGCACGAGGTCGAGCGCGTCGTCGGCCGGGATCTCGCTCTCGCCGTAGCCCCGCAGGTCGGGCGCGATCACCTCGAAGCCCGCGGCCGCGAGCGGGCCGACGTTGCGCCACCAGATCCGCTTGGTCTCCGGGTAGCCGTGGAGCAGCACCAGCGGGTAGCCCCCCACGCCCTCGTGGAGGAACGCGGTCGACAGCCCGTCACGCGTCTCCGCGAGGTACGTGGGGTAGGCATCGAACGAAGGCGTGTCCTGGGGCGGCCGCCAGGCCGGGTCGTAGCGGGTCACGATCCTCCCCAGCGGGCGAGCTCGGTCTGCAGCCAGCCGTGCTCCCAGAAGCTCACGTCGCCCCCGTGGTCGAGCAGGTGGCGGTGGGCGCCGGCCATCAGCGCCTGCAGCCGCGGGTCGTGCGGGTCGACGCGGGCGATCGCCTCACCGAGGCGGATCGCGACGACGGCGTCGCCGCGGGCGAGGGCGGCCTCGGCCCGCGCCAGCGCCGCGTCGGCCCCGGCCGCGGCGACCAGCTCGTCGAGCGCGGCGGGCGCGCTGTCGGGGTACAGCTCGGTGGTCGACTCGAGCCTGAACCAGCCGATGTACTGCTCCCAGATGGTGCGCACCGCCCACGGCACCTTGCCGTAGCCCTGACCCACCCGCAGCTCGGGCGGCAGGGTGATCTCGCGCATGAGCGTCCAGATGTCGGTGCCCGCGTTGATGCCGGCCAGGGTCTGCTCGTGCACGTAGGCGACGGCGCCGTGCAGGCGCTCGAGCGACGCCTCGATGAGATCCGCGCCCACGATGGGCTCGTGGCGCCCGGTGACCAGCATCTTCGGGCGCAGGTCGCGCACCATCCGGTTGGTCGCCTGCTGTGGCTCCATGAACCGGTACTTGTCGCCGCGGATGGTGTTGATGTTGGGGAAGTGGGGGAACAACGGGCCGAAGAGGTTGCTCACCAGCGCGATCTCGTGGTCGGGCAGCCACACCACCGTGCAGTCGATCGTCTCGCCCACCGCGGCGTGCAGCTCCAGGCGCAGGCCGTCGACGGTGAGGTTGATCCGGCGCTCGTAGGTGAGGTCGGGCATCGGCGCCGACTGGGTCATCGGCACACCGGGGTTCTCCGCCGCGATCCGTATCGCGTCGGTGCCGAGCATGTCGAACCAGATCCCGGCGGTGCGCATGCGCAGCGTGGCGATGCGCTTGTCGTCGGCCTGGCACGCCGGGTTGTTGGCCTGCGCGATGTAGGTGGTGCCCGGCTCCTTGAACAGGTCGACGCCGCCTACGTGGTCGACGTGGGCCTGGGTGGTGATGATCGTGTGCGTGGGCCCGGAGCGGATCGCGTCGAACACCCGCTTGTGGTGCGGCGCCTCGAACCCCATGCCGGTGTTGACGATCACGCGACTGGAGTCGGTGAGGATCAGGTAGGTCGCGGTGGTGCCGCCCGACCGGTAGATCAGGCCGTCGACGATCGGGTACGCCGGATCGTCGTACGCCGGCCGCAGCAGCTCCTTGCCGGGGCGGGTGTCGATCAGGTGGTCGACCTGTTCCTGGATGTTCGCCATGTCGGACGCTCCGCTCACTGGACCTCGATCCGTACGTCGAAGGTGTCGAAGTAGGTGCCGAACCGCTCGCGCACCTGCTCGGGGGTCACGCCGAAGTCGGCCCGCAGGTCGTAGACGACCCGGCCGTCCTTCCCGCGGGGATGGGCCGCCTGGTACGCCTCGATCTGCGCCCGGGCCTCGCCGCTGAGCTCGAGGCCGGCGACGTCGTAGATGCGCTCGAGCGTTCCCATCTCGTCGGCCATGTAGCGGTCGAAGTACACGTCGACGAGCCGGTCCTCCGGGAGGAGGTGACGGTCGCGGATCGATCGCTCGAGCAGGCGGTGCATCCGGTCGGTCCAGTACTCCAGGTACCAGTCGGGCCGGGTGTGCCGGTAGCCCATGCGGGCGGCGTAGGTCATCATCGTGGCGGTCGACTGCACCACCGCGACCGGGTCGCGGTGGGTCACCACGATCGTCGCGTCGGGGAACGTGGCCATCAGCGGCCCGATGTTCTCGAGGTGCTGGGGCGACTTCAGCACCCAGCGGTCACGCGGGCGGTACCACTGCAGGATCTGCAGCCCGGTGCGCATCCACTCGTAGTGCGGGGTCTGGTCGTGGGCGAGGTAGTAGTCGCGCCACTGCGGCACCCGTCCGACCCACTCCTGGTTGTACGACGAGAAGTCGGACAGCTGGAGCTCGAGCTCCTCGTGGATGTGGTCCGGCTCCATCGGGTGCATCGCCGCGATGAGCGGCGTGCTCGCACGCATCCCCTCCCACGCCTCGTTGCAGCGCGTCCACCGCGGGTCGACGCCGTCGGGGCCGACGGTCTCGCGCGGATCGGGGACCGGCTCGTACGACTCCCACAGCGGCATCGACCGGAACCGGGTGTCGGAGCCGAGCAGGTTCACGAGGTTGGTGGTGCCCGAGCGGGGGAGGCCGATGACGATCACGGGCCTCGCGATCTCGATGTCACGGATCTCGGGGTGCTGCTGCAGCAGGTCGATCTGGCGCAGCCGGTTCGACGCGTAGCGCACCAGGTTGCCGAACAGGACCATGCGGCCCAGGCCGAGGCGGTCGGTGTCCTCGTCGGGCTCGCGGACCCAGAGGTCGAGCCGCTCGCGGAAGTCGTCGGGGCCGAAGTCGTCGAGCCCGGTCGCGTCGACCGCGGCAGCCAGCACCGCGTCGACGCTGAGGTCGACGGTCTGGGTCTCCCCGTAGTCGACGGCCATCCGCTGGAAGTCGGTGAGGACCGGATCGGCGAGGTCGGTGATCCGGATGTCGTTCGTCATGGCGGATCTCCTAGAGGGCGAGGTAGCCGCCGTCGACGGCGAGGGCGGTGCCGGTGGTGTAGGACGACACCGACGACGAGAGGAACAGGACCGCCGCGGCGATCTCCTCGGGCGTGCCCATGCGCTTCATCGCCGCCTTGCCCAGCTCGTAGTCGAGCATCTCGGGCCAGTCGTTCATGGGTGCGGTCATGCGGGTGGCGATGAGGCCGGGGGCCACCGCGTTGACCCGGATGCCGTCGCCCACCCAGTGCACCGCGAAGTTGCGGGTCATCGCGAGCAGCGCCGCCTTGGCCGCCGAGTACCCGGGGACGATCGTGGTGGAGCGGAAGGCGGTCATCGAGATCACGTTGACCACCGAGGCGCCGCCGGCGAGGTCGCTCGCGGCGAGGGCGCTGCGCAGGCGGGTGGTGAGGCGCATCGCGCCCTCGACGTTGAGGTCGAGCGCGGCCGAGAAGCCGTCGGGGTCCCACTCGTCGAGCCCGCCCGCGAAGTTCGCGCCCGCGTTGTTGACGAGCACGTCGAGCGTCGCGACCTCGGTGGCCAGTGCGTCGACGGCGGCCGCGTCGCGGGTGTCGAGCTGCCGGTAGGTGAACCGGTCGAGCACGACGTCGGTGTAGTCGGCCGCGGTGGCGCGGGTGCCGGTGACGGTCACCGTCGCGCCGGCGTCGGCGAACGCGGTCGCCACGGCGTGGCCGATCCCGCTCGTGCCGCCGGTCACCAGCACGGTCGCGCCGGTGAAGTCGAAGGCCACCCCGTTGTTGACTGCCATCACTCCACTCCCATCGTGATCATGACCTTGCCGCAGTCCTTCGACCCCTCGAGCAGCGCGAGACCGTCGTGGAACCCGTCGAGCGGGAACTCGTGGGTGATGAGCCCCGACAGGTCGCGTCGGGCGAGCAGCTCGATGGCGTCCTCGAATCGGGGCGGGTACTCGATCGAGCCCCGGATGGTGAACTGCTTCATCAGCAGCGTCATGTAGTCGGTGGCCACCGGCGCGAAGTGCAGGGCGACCACGGCCATGCGTCCGTCGACCCGGCCGTTGCGGATCACGTCGCCGATCACCGCGTCCGAGCCCGACGCCTCGATGAAGGCGTTGGTCGCCGCGGTGGGGCCGAACCGGAACGGGGCCGTGCCGTGCAGGCGGGCGAGCTCGGCCCACACGTCGTCGGTGGTGGGGTTCAACGCAGCCTGCACGCCGAGCGACTCGGCCAGCGCCAGGCGCTGCGGGCTGAGGTCGACGGCCACCACCTCGTCGATGCCGCGGTCGAGCAGCGTCGCGATCGCCATGAGCCCGATCGGTCCACACCCGAACACCGCGACCGAGTCGCCGGGCGCGACGTCGGCCTGGTTGACCGCCTGCATGCCGATGCCGAGGGGCTCGCAGAGCGCGGCGTGGTGCAGGGCCATGCCCTCGGGTGCGGGGTAGAGGCGGCGGTCGGTCGCGGCGTCCCGCACGAGGAGAAGGTCGGTGAGGCCACCCTCGCCGGCGCCGCTGCCGATCGAGGTGCCGTCGGCCGCGGTGGGGAAGAGCACGACCCGGTCGCCCACCCGCACGTCGGTCACCTCGTCGCCGACCCAGTCGACGATGCCGGCGACCTCGTGGCCGAGTGGGTGCGGCACGCCGGGTCCGGTGAGGCCGCCCATGTGGATGTACGAGAGATCGGAGCCGCAGATGCCGCAGGCGGCGACCCGCACGACGGCGTCGCGGGCCCCGGGCGCGGGCGGGTCGATGTCGTCGAGCCGCACGTCGTTCGGTCCGTGCACACGGATCTGTCTCATCGAGTCGCGTCTCCCGGAGCGGTGATCGGAGCCGGACCGTAGCGAATCCCGGCCGCCTGGGCGCTCCGGCGCCGTCCGGTGCCGGACGCCCGACGGCCGATGGCCATGAAGCGGGGTGGGCGCAAACTCATAGTTGACACTATGAGTCGGGATGGGGGATGCTCTCCTCCGTGGCCCGTGCAGTGACGCGGGGGAGGGGAGCCATCATGACCACCGAAGCGCCGCCGCGGCTGGTGTCGGCCGACGACCACGTCGATCTCGGCCACGCCGCGATCAAGGCCAACCTCGCCACGAAGTTCCACGACGCCTACGACGCCGGCCTCATGAAGTTCGCCCAGTCTTCGCAGAACGTGCTGTCGATCGAGGCCAACACCCGCTGGCGGGAGCAGCAGGGCCTCGGCGAGTCCGACCGGCCGGTCGGCATGAACGTCGCCCGCGCCCACGCGGCAGCGAACCGGCCCGGCCACACCGACCCGGTGGCCCGCCTCGCCGACATGGATGCCGACGGCGTGTGGGCCTCGTCGTGCTACTGCGAGGTGTCGGCGTTCCGGTACCTGTACCTCATCGACGACGGCTGGCGCGAGGCCACGCGGGCGTTCAACACCACGCTGGGCGAGTTCGCCGCCGCCGACCCGCAGCGCCTCATCGTGTCGTACCA
>VGCA01000049.1 GCA_016870245.1 Actinomycetota bacterium
GCCGCCGAGGCCCGGACCGAGGCCCCCCAGGGCGTGGTGGCCCGCGCCGACCCGGTCGAGCCGGCCGACCTCGAGGCGCTGCTCGCCGAGCCGGCCGCCTTCCTGGTGGCCCTCGACGGCGTCACCGATCCGGGGAACCTCGGCGCGATCCTCCGCGTGGCCGGGGTGGCGGGCGCCACCGGGGTGATCGTGCCCAAGCACCGGTCGGTGCTGCTCACCCCGACGGCGGTGAAGGCCGCGGCCGGCGCCGTCGAGCACGTGCCGGTCGCACCCGTGGCCGGCATCCCCGCGGCGCTCGAGCGGGCGAAGCGGGCCGGGGTCTGGACCGTCGGCCTCGCAGCCGAGGGCCAGGGTTCGGTGTTCGACCTCGCGGTGGCCGACCAGCCGGTGATGCTGGTGCTCGGCGCCGAGGGCCGGGGCCTGGCCCGGCTCTCCCGGCAACGCTGTGACCTGCTGGTCGGCATCCCCATGCCGGGCCCGGTCGACTCCCTCAACGTCGCCACCGCGGCGGCCGTGGCGTGCTTCGAGGTGGTTCGACGGCGCGCCCCGGGTGGGTGCTAGCGTCGGTGCGTACGTCTCACGAGACAGACCTGGAGTCGACGATGGTCCGCCCTGTTCGAGCGCTGCTCCTGGCCGTCACGGCCGCGGCCCTGGTCACCATCGGCACCGGCGGGGTCGCGTCGTCGGGTGGCGGAGTCCCCCCCCGTCACCGGATCGGGGACGGCGTACACCGTCGAGACCCAGGTGCCGGCTGGCATCCCTGAGTTCTTCGGCACTGCGTGCCGGCTCGCCAGGATCGACCTGGCAACCGGTGACGTGACCCCCCTGGGCCCGTACGTCAAGGACGAGCTCAGGTGCGCGACCGACCTCGCCTTCTCGCCTGGCGGAGCCCTGTACGGCATCGCCGGCGTCGAGGGCGAGGACGACGAGGAGTCGGTGGAGCTGCCGTCGGTCGACGGAACCACGCCGACCACCGAGGCCCCGGCGGGTCTGGGCGAGTCGATCGACGAGGTGCACCTCGTGCGGTTCGACACCGCCACGGGCGCGGTCACCGACCTCGGCGCGATCGGAACCGCCGAGGCCTGGATCGGGCTTGCGGGCGGGCTGACCTTCGACCCGAGCGGCAACCTCTACGTGTACATGGCCGGTGACGACCCGGGATGCGACGGCGACGCGTTCTGCCTCTACCGGGTGGACCCTGCGAATCCCGCGTCGGCCACGTTCCTCGGCAAGGACCCCCAGGAGACCTACCTCTTCGGTCTGACGACGGCCTGCAACGCCGGGCTCTACACGATCGAGTTGCTGGAGTCGGGCTCGTCGATCGACGCGACGGCTGACATCCTCGCGGTGATCGGCGGTGAGCAGCTCGACATCGTGAACCCGACACCACCGGCAAAGGCCACCGCCGTCGGCGGCCTGATCGGGAAGGGTCGTTTCGTCCAGTCCATCGACTTCGCGGCCGACGGCAGTCTCTGGGCGCTCGGCTCCACCAGCCCGCGCGGCTACCCGCGGGCGCAGCTGTCGGTCCTCGACCGGGCTACCGGGGCCCAGACCATGGGACCGGTCCTCATCCGGGGCGGCGAAGGCGTCTCGGCGGTGTTCGGCCTCGCCATCTCCAGCCCGTCGTGCCCGGTGGAGATCCAGCCGAACTTCACCGGCTGAGGTCGGTCGGAGCCCGTCGGGCGCCTCGGGGCGGCGTAGCCTGGGGGCCGCGCCGGGTTAGCTCAGCTGGTAGAGCACTCGACTTGTAATCGAGCGGTCGTCGGTTCGACTCCGACACCCGGCTCTGGGCCCACGTGGCCACGCGACCGTCCATCGGGGACGGCGAAAGTCTCGACCTCCACTGGAGGTTGGGAAATCCCCCGATTCCCCATGCCGCGCGAGCAGACTGGTGGGCCCATGGACCTCTCGGCCCGCGATCGCGCCCTGCTCGACTTTGAGCGCACCTGGTGGCAGCAGCCGGGTCCGAAGGGCTCGCGCATCCGTGCCGAGCTGGGCTACTCGCCCACTCGCTACTATGACCGTCTCGCGACGCTGCTGGACGAGCCGGCCGCCTTCGTGTACGACCCCCTGACCGTGATGCGTCTCCGTCGCCTCCGCGACCAGCGCCGGCGGGCCCGCTTCGAGGGCAACACCGCCGACCCGAGGTCCCGATGACCGGATCTCCGCGCGGCCGGGGCTCCGAGTCGCACGGCGCCGCCATGTCGGCGTCGCGCGGGGGAATGCTCATCGGCGTCGCCATCGTCATCGGCCTGCTGATCTTCTCGGTCATCAGCCGGGGCGGCCCGTCGGGCGGCTCCTCCACCAGCACCGCCACCACCCCGACCGTGGTGACGGTGCCGGCCACCAACGCCGACGGCACGACCGTCGTGACCGAGGCGCCCACCACCGCCACGACCAAGGCCAAGAAGAACAACAAGACGGCGCGCACGAACGACCAGGTCGTGGTGCAGGTCCTCAACGGCTCCGGGGTGCAGGGCGCAGCCACGCAGCGCTCCAACGACCTCAAGGCCAAGGGCTACCAGGTGCTCCCCGCCGGCAACGCGCCCCAGACCCGCGACGGCACCGCCGTCCAGTGCGTCGCCGGCTACGAGAAGGAGGGTGAGGCGCTGGTCGCGACCCTCAACGAGCTCGGCGTCCCCGCCGCGGTCGAGCCCCTCCCGAGCCCGCTGCCCGCCGGCTACGACACCGCGGCCAACTGCTACGTCCTCCTCGGCAGGTAGCCCGGCGGCCTGGGCGCCGCTGACCCGCGACCCCGGGCGGGCCGCGCTCCTCGTCGACTTCGACGGGACGCTCGCCCCGATCGTCGACGATCCCGCGTCGGCCGCACCCGTGCCCGAGGCGGTCTCCGCTTTGGGCGTGCTGGCCACCCGCCTGGGTCGGGTCGCCGTCGTCACCGGCCGACCGGTCGCCTACGTGCGTCGGCACCTCCCCGACCCGACGGTCGGCGTCGTCGGCCAGTACGGGCTGGAGCACGACCTCGGTGGCGACGTGGTGACCGACCCCCGGGCTTGGCCGTTCGAGGATGCCGTCGCCGCCGCGGCGGCCGCCGCGGCGGCGCGCTGGCCCGGGCTCACCGTCGAGCGCAAGGGCCGCGTCGCGGTCACCGTCCACTGGCGGACCACGCCCGACGCGGCGCCCACCGAGTCGGCGCTGCGGGCGCTCGCCGAGGCCCACGGCCTGGCCCGGTTCCCGGGGCGCATGGCCTGCGAGCTGCGGCCACCACTGCCCGTCGACAAGGGCACGGCCGTCGCCGCCCTGCTGGACGAGCCGGCGTTGACCGCGGCGGCCTTCGCGGGCGACGACCACGGCGACCTCGCCGCCTTCGCCGCACTGGCCGACTGGGCGGCGAGGGCGTCCGGGCGGGTCGGGATGCGGGTGGCCGTCGCCTCGGAGGAGTCACCGCCCGAGCTCGTCGACGCCGCCGACCTCGTGGTCGAGGGGCCGTCGGCCTTCGCCGTGCAGCTCGTGGCGCTGGCGGCCGCGCTCAACTGATGGCGGCGACCTGGTCGTCGAGCCAGGTCTGCGGCGTGCGGGCGGCGGCGAGCCGCCGGAGGTGCGCCGCGGTCACCGCGCGCTCGTCGACGGGCATCGTGAGCGCCCGGTGGAGCGCGTGCGCCCCCTGTTCGATGTCGAACGGGTGCATCGCGACCGCCGCGTCGGCCAGCTCCTCGAACGCGCCGGCCTCGGGCGAGAGGCACAGCACACCGTCACGCGTGTTGCACAGCGGGCCTTCCTTCGCCACGAGGTTGAGGCCGTCGCGGATCGGGTTGACGACGAGCACGTCGTAGCGGGTGAGCGCGGCGATGCTGCCGGCGAAGTCGTCGCGGGTGTCGAGCACCACCGGCTGCCAGTCGGCGGTGCCCCACCGTTCGTTGACCATCGCCGCCGCGCGCTCCACCTCGTCGCGGTACGCGAGGTACTCGGGCAACGACTCGCGCGACGGGTTGCACAGCGCGACGAACACGACGGCGCCCCGCCAGTCCGCGTGGGCCTCGAGCATCCGGTCGTATGCGGCGAACCCGCGCGCGATGTTCTTCGACGGCTCGACCCGGTCGATCCGCAGGATCATGCGGCGGTCCCCGATCAGCGCCTCGAGCTCGTCGAGGGCGCTGCGGGCGGCCGCCGAGCCACCGACCTCGGTCAGCTCGGCGGGATCGGGCCCGAGCGACGCCGCGTACGCCCGGGGTGCGACGTGCGGACCGAGCAGCTCGCGCACCGAAGCCGTGTACGCCCGAGCCCACCGTTCGGTGTGGAAGCCGCACGGCACCGCGGCCATCGATCGCAGCAACGCGTCGGCGGCGGCGGCGGGGAGCACCCGCATGCCGTCGGGCCCCGAGAACGGGGTGTGCGTGAAGAACCCGACCCGGAGGTCGGGGCGGTCCTCGGTGACCATGCCGGGTACGAGCGTGAGGTGGTAGTCCTGCACGAGCACGACGTCGTCGCGGGGCGCACGGGCGACGACCGCGTCGGCGAACGCCCGGTTGACCGCGACGTACGCGTCCCAGGCCTCGCTGAAGTGCCGGTCGAAGCGTGGACGGTGGGCGAGGTCGAACATCCCGTGGTGCAGGAACCACAGCACCTGGTTCGACACGACGTCGTAGTGCATCCGGGCGAGGTCGGGGTCGAGGTCGAGCAGCACGAGCTCGAGGTCGGGCACGTGCGCCGCGCCGGCGTGCAGCGCGGCGCGGTCGTCGGCGCTCATCGCCGCGGCGATCCAGCAGGCGTCGACGGCCGGGTCGGTGAGGAGCGGTCGGAGCGCGCTCGACAGACCGCCGCCGCCGGGATGGGCCGTGAACGAGCCGTCGGGCTCGGTCGAGAACCGGAACGGACCGCGGTTGGAGACGACGAGCACGACGTCAGGCGCGCAGGTCGCCCATGAGGCCCAGCCAGTCCTGGAGCTCCCGGGTGGAGAGGAAGTTCTGGCGGACGTGCTCCTTGCCCTGCGACCCCATCGCGTCGGCGCCGACGGGGTCGGCGAGGAGGTCGATGATCCGCCGGGCGCACGACTCGACGTCGTCGACGAGGTAGCCGTCGAAGCCCTCGCGGATCTGGAGCTTGATGCCGCCGGCCCGTCCGCCCACCACCGGACGGCCCTTCCAGAGCGCCTCGCTCACCGTCAGGCCGAAGCCCTCCCGGAGCGACTTCTGCACGATGACGTCGGAGATGCGCTGGAAGGCGTTGATCTGCACGGCGCCGACCTGGTGCAGGTTGGAGAGCAGGTGGATGTCGCGGTCGCCGGCTCGGGCCTCCTCGGTCTCCTCCCACACCCGGAAGCCCTCGGGGTCGTCGGTCGCCATCGAGCCGGCGAGCAGCAGCTGCGCGTCGGTCACGTGCTCACGCACGATGCGGTACGCCTCGATGACCCCGGTCGGGTCCTTCCACGGGTCGAATCGGCTCACCTGGCAGACGATCGGCCGGTGCGGGTCGATGCCGTACTGGCGGGTGATCTCGGTGGCGAACGGCATCGCCAGGTCGAGGTTCTTCACCGACAGCGGGTCGATGCACGGCGGCGCGTGGACGATCCGCTCCATCCGAAGCGTGCCGGGAACGAACTCGGGCATCGTCCACACCGACGCGTCGTACTCCTCGACGAACGGCCGGAAGAACTCCCACATGTCGGGCTGCGCGTCGGTGAGGTCGATGTGGCAGCGCCAGATCCACTTCGTGTTCGCGAACGCGTCCTTGCGGTCGGCGAGGTAGTGGAGGATGGCGGCCGGCTGCGGATCGTGGACCACGACGTAGTCCCACCCGTTCTCGAGCTCGAGCGCGTTGTGGAGCACCCGCTCGAGGTAGATCCGCCGCATCGCGGGGGTCATCTCGATCGGTGCACCCTGGAGGCCGTTGTGGACCTCCTTGGTGACGCCGAAGAACTCGTCGCTGCCGCGGAGGACGTGCCACTCGGCGTCGATGCCGACGCTGCGCAGCAGCGGCACGTGGGTCGCGAGCAGCTCGGCCACGCCGCCGCCGTAGGCCGTGGCGTTGAGGTGCAGCACCCGCGCACCCTGCAGCGGGGCCGCCAGTGCGTGGATCTGCTCGCACACGTCGGCGCCCACGATGTCGCCGTAGTCGTCGAGCCGCTTCTCGAGGAGGGGGACCTTTTCGAGCATGATGAGTGGGTACCCCGATTCCGTGCCCGCCAGTGACTTTGCCAATCTATCGACCATGCCGGTGGCCACGATCGCTCCCGACAAGTTCAAGGGCAGCCTCACCGCGGCGGACGCGGCCGCCGCGATGGCGCGGGGCGTGCGCTCCGCCGGCTTCGACGAGGTGCGGATCGTGCCCTTGGCCGACGGCGGCGACGGCACCCTCGACGCCCTGGTCGCCGCGGTCGGCGGATCGCGACGCACCGCCCGCGTGACCGGTCCCCTCGGGGACCGGGTCGACGCCGAGTGGGCGCAGCTCGCCGACGGCACCGCGGTGGTCGAGATGGCCCGGGCCAGCGGGCTGCTCCTGGTGGAGGGCCGCAACGACCCGCTCCGGGCCACCACCCGGGGCACCGGCGAGCTCGTCGCCGCGGCGCTACGGGCCGGGGCGAAGCGGGTGGTCGTGGGCGTGGGCGGGAGCGCGACGACCGACGGGGGCCTCGGTGCGGTCGAGATGCTCGGCTGGTCGCTGCTCGGTGCCGAGGTGACCGTCGCCTGCGACGTGACGACCACGTTCGTCGACGCCGCCCGCCTGTTCGGTCCGCAGAAGGGCGCGTCCGACGCCCAGGTCGCGTTGCTCACCCGTCGGCTGGAGCGCCTCGCCGAGCAATACGAGTCGCGCACCGGGGTCGACGTGCGCGAGATCGAGGGATCGGGCGCCGCCGGCGGGCTCGCGGGCGGCCTCGCCGCCATCGGGGCGAAGGTCGCGTCGGGGTTCGACGTGGTCGCCGAGGTCGTCGGGTTGGAGGCCGCACTCGACGGCACCGACCTCGTCCTCACCGGTGAGGGCCGCTTCGACGCGACGTCGTTCTCGGGAAAGGTGGTCGGCGGCGTGCTCGACTGGGCGGCCGAGCTCGGCGTGCCGCACCGCGGCGTGATCGCCGGTCAGGTGACCGACGAGGCGCGTGAGGAGGCGAGCGTGTGGGGCGCGCAGGTCGAGGCGCTCGTCGATCGCGTGTGGCAGTCGGGCGAGGCCTTCACCCGCGCGGCCACGCTCGCGGAGGAGGCCGCCGCCGACCTCGCCCGCCGCGCCCTCGCCTGAACCGCCCGGAGCGGGCGCCGAGGATCAGGCGGTGAGCTCGCGGCCGAATTTGGCGCGGTAGGCGGGGACCGTGAGCATCGGGGGACGCTCGCGCGTCTCGACCTCCACCACCTCGAGCTGTTGGTCGACGTCGTAGCGGACGAGCGAGTGGCCGAGGCGGTCCTCGGGGATGCCGGCCCGCCGGAGCGCGGTGAGCAGCACGGCCATGGCCTGGGGCGACAGCTGGTCGAGCGGTCGGTTGCGGTGCTCGCGCACGCCGAGGTCGGCCTGGGCGAAGATCCCCTCGCCGTAGCGCTCGGCGAGATCGATGAGCAGACCGATCTCCACCCCCCAGCCCTGCACGAAGGGCACCGCTTCGAGCAGTGTGCGCCGACCGGCGTACTCGCCGGCGAGCGGCTGCACGAACGCCGTCAGCTCGGGGAACAGCGCGCTGAGCACCGATCGGGCCATCAGCTCGGTGACCCGCCCACCACCGGTGGGATCGCCGAGCAGCGGACGCCGGTAGTAGCCCTTCACGAACCCGATCTCGGGCCGGGTGAGGAGCGGCTCCAGGAGCCGGGTGACGAAGTGGGAGCCGAAGTTCCACACGTCGGCGTCGAGCCACACCACCAGGTCGCCGTTGCTCACGTAGAGCGACTTCCACAGGGCGTTGCCCTTGCCGGTGCCGGGCGGGAGGTCGGGGAGGATGTCGGCCGACCCGTAGACGAGCGCGCCCTCCCACGCGGCGGCTTCGGCGGTGGCGTCGGTGGAGTCGTCGTCGATGACGATGACCTCGTCGACGAGCTGGACGTGCTCCATCAGCGTGCGCCGCACGGTGGCGACGGTGTGCCCGACGGTGGCTTCCTCGTCGCGCGCGGGGAGGCACACCGAGACCGACATCCCGGACCGGGCCTTCGCCGCGGCCAACTTGGCCGCCAGGGACACTTCGGGCATCGGACAGCAGCCTACGCGGGGGGAAGGGGGCGTTCGTCCGGGGCGCGGGCCCGACCAGGCGGGAGGCGAGCGGGAGGTCCGGGGCGGGGAGTGCTACTCTTGCCGGCGGTACGCGCTCATCGAGAGCGGCTGAGGGACAGGCCCTGTGACGCCGCGGCAACCAGCGAACCCGGACCCGAAAACCGGGGGAGCCAGGTGCCAATGCCTGACCGATGAGCAGCCAAGAGCGGCCCTCCGCTCGAGGCGCTCCGAGCGCGTCGAGACCGACGACGTGCACCCGGTGCGTCGTCATCCCGGAGGAGAGCCCACACCATGTCGGTCGGAACCGCCCTTCGTTGTCGGGAATGTGGTCGCGAGTACGCCATCGCCCCGATCTACACCTGCGAGTGGTGCTTCGGCCCGCTCGAGACCACCTACGACTACGACGCGATCCGTGCGTCGATCAGCCGTGAGGCGATCGCGAACGGCCCGGCGTCGATCTGGCGCTACGGGCCGCTGCTGCCGGTCGACGAACCCAAGGGCAACGCCCTCAACGCCGGCTGGACCCCCCTGATCCTGGCCGAGCGGCTCGCCGCCGAGCTCGGTCTGGGCGAGCTCTGGATCAAGGACGACACCCGCAACCCCACCAACTCGTTCAAGGACCGGGTGGTGGCGGTCGCGCTGGGCAAGGCGCTCGACTTCGGCTTCAAGACCGCGGCGTGCGCGTCCACCGGGAACCTCGCCAATGCGGTCGCCGCCGCGGCCGCCCGGACCGGGCTCGACAGCTTCGTGTTCGTCCCGTCCGACCTCGAGGCCGGGAAGATCCTCACCACCGCCGTGTACGGCGGCAACGTCGTCGCCATCGACGGCAACTACGACGACGTGAACCGGCTCTGCGCCGAGCTCGCGGCCGAGTACCCCTGGGCGTTCGTCAACGTCAACGTGCGGCCGTTCTACGCCGAGGGCTCGAAGACCCTCGCCTACGAGACGGCCGAGCAGCTCGGCTGGGAGACGCCCGACCACGTGGTCGTGCCGATCGCCAGCGGCTCGCTGCTCACGAAGATCCACAAGGGCTTCGGGGAGCTGCACAAGGTCGGCCTGCTCGACGAGGAGCCGGTCGTGCGCGTGTCGGGCGCGCAGGCCGCCGGCTGCTCACCGGTCGCGACCGCGTTCATCGACGGTGTCGACGACGTGCACCCGGTGCGGCCGAGCACGATCGCCAAGTCGCTCGCGATCGGCAACCCGGCCGACGGGTACTACGCGCTCGACGTGATCCGCGGCACCGGCGGCGGCTGCGGCTCGGTCACCGACGACGAGATCGTCGAGGGCATCCGCCTGCTCGCCCGCACCGAGGGCGTGTTCGGCGAGACCGCGGCGGGCGTCACCATCGCCACGCTGAAGAAGCTGGCCGAGGCGGGTGTGGTCCGCCGCGACGAGCGCGTCGTGGCGTACATCACGGGCCATGGCCTGAAGACGCTCGACGCGATCGAGCCGCACGTGAGCGTCACCACCACCATCCCCCCGTCGCTCGACGCGTTCCGTGCCGCCTTCCCGGGCGTCACGGAGGAGGTCTGATCCCCGTGGCCGTCGTCCGCATCCCCACCCAGCTGCGCAACCTGGTCGACAACCAGTCGGAGCTCACCGTCGCCGGCGACACCGTCGGCGAGGTCCTGAAGGCGCTCGACGCCGCGCACCCGGGCTTCGGCGAGCGCCTCTTCGACGAGAGCGGCAAGCTCCGCCGGTTCGTCAACGTGTTCGTCGACGACGAGGACCTGCGGTTCCTCCAAGGGCTCGACACCCCGCTCACCGAGAGGTCGGTCGTCAGCATCGTCCCTGCCGTCGCCGGCGGCTGACCGACCGGCGGTCGGCGCCGGGCGCTCCGGACGCAGGCCGGAGGGTGGATCAGACGGTGACGTAGAGCTGCTGGGCGACGTCGAGCGGCACCGTGTGGTCGCCGTCGGTGGTCTGCACGACCACGCCCTCGGGCGTGCGCTCGACCACGGTGACCGCCGCACCGGGGATGAGCCGGGCGTGGGCCACGAAGTGCAGGTGGTCGTCGGAGATCTCGAGCTTCTCCGACACCCGGGCCACCTCGGTCGCTCCCGGCGCGGCGTCGATCAGGGGCGTGATCGCCCGGTCGGGGAGGGCGCGGGCGGTGCCGGGGATCGGGTTGCCGTGGGGGCAGGTGGCCGGGTCGCCGAGCAGCTCGATGAGCTTGGCCTCGACGTCGTCGGAGATGACGTGCTCCCACCGGTCGGCCTCGCGGTGCACCTTCTCCCACTCGAGCCCGATCACGTCGAGGAGCAGCCGCTCGGCCAGGCGGTGGCGCCGCACCACGGTCGTGGCGAGGTCGCGTCCCTGGGCGGTGAGGCGGATGCTGCGGTCCTCCCGCAGCTCGGCGTAGCCGTTGTCGACGAGGCGGTTGACCGTCTCGGACACCGCGGCCGCCGAGAGGCCGAGGCGTTCGACGATCCGGGCCCGCATGGGGACCGTGCCCTCCTCCTCGAGCTCGAGGATCTGCTCGAGGTACTCCTCGGTGGTGTCGTGCATCTCGGCCACGAAGGTCACCCTACCGTAGGGGTGGGCCGGCTCCGACCGGAGACCCGCCTCCACTGGCGCCGTGCCCGGCCGGGGACCGGGGGCGAGGTGGGCCGATCGGCGGGACGCAGCGTCCGAGGCCATGGAGGAGGAGCAGGCGGTTTGCACTCTCGGGTCGCGAGTGCCAACATGGTTAGCACTCGAACCACCCGAGTGCCAGATGCCGCGACCAGCTCGCCGGCGGTGCTCGGGTGGGACTGCGAGTCAGCCCTCCCAGTTCCGTCGCAATCCCGAGCAACCCCAGGAGAAGATCAATGCCGAAGCAGGTCGCCTACGCAGAGAGCGCCCGCCGGTCGCTCGAAGCGGGCATGAACAAGCTCGCCGACGCCGTGCGCGTCACGCTCGGCCCGAAGGGTCGCAACGTCGTCCTGGAGAAGAAGTGGGGCGCCCCCACGATCACCAACGACGGTGTCTCCATCGCGAAGGAGATCGACCTCGAGGACCCGTTCGAGAAGATCGGCGCCGAGCTCGTCAAGGAAGTCGCGAAGAAGACCGACGACGTCGCGGGTGACGGCACCACCACCGCCACCGTGCTCGCCTGGGCCATGGTCCGTGAGGGCCTCCGCAACGTCGCCGCCGGCGCCAACCCGATGACCCTCAAGAAGGGCATCGAGGCCGCGGTCGTCACCGCGGTCGCCTCGATCAAGGCGGGCGCCAAGAAGGTGGAGACCGACCCGGCCGCCATCGCCAACGTCGCCGCCATCTCGGCCGCCGACAAGGAGATCGGCGCGATGATCGCCGAGGCGCTGGAGAAGGTCGGCACCGACGGCGTCATCACCGTCGAGGAGAGCCAGACCTTCGGCATGGAGCTCGACCTCGTCGAGGGCATGCGCTTCGACAAGGGCTACATCTCGCCGTACTTCGTGACCGACCCGGAGCGCATGGAGGCCGTCCTCGAGGACGCCTACATCCTCCTCGTCAGCTCGAAGATCTCGGCCGTGAAGGACCTCCTCCCGGTGCTGGAGAAGGTCATGCAGTCCGGCCGTCCGCTGGCGATCATCGCCGAGGACGTCGAGGGCGAGGCGCTGGCCACCCTGGTGGTCAACAAGATCCGCGGCACCTTCAAGTCGGCGGCCGTCAAGGCTCCCGGCTTCGGTGAGCGCCGCAAGGCCATGCTCCAGGACATCGCCATCCTCACCGGCGGCCAGGTCGTCTCCGAGGAGGTCGGCCTCAAGCTGGAGAACGTGGGCCTCGAGCTCCTGGGCCGCGCCCGCAAGGTCGTGGTGACCAAGGACGAGACCACCATCGTCGAGGGTGCCGGCAAGAAGGCCGATGTCCAGGGCCGCATCGCCCAGATCAAGGGCGAGATCGACAACACCGACAGCGACTACGACCGTGAGAAGCTCCAGGAGCGCCTCGCGAAGCTGTCGGGCGGCGTGGCGATCATCAAGGTCGGTGCTGCCACCGAGGTGGAGCTCAAGGAGAAGAAGCACCGCATCGAGGACGCGGTGCAGACCACCAAGGCCGCGGTCGAGGAGGGTGTCGTCGCCGGTGGCGGCGTGGCCCTGCTCCGGGCCCAGGAGAAGGTGCTCGAGCTCACCAAGACCCTCGAGGGTGACGAGGAGACCGGCGCCCGCATGGTCGCCCGTGCGCTCGAGGAGCCGCTGAAGCAGATCGCGCTGAACGCCGGCTACGAGGGCGGCGTGGTCGTGGAGAAGGTGCGCAACCTCAAGGGTGGCAACGGCCTCAACGCCGCCACCGGCGAGTACGAGGACCTGGTCAAGGCCGGCGTCATCGACGCCGCCAAGGTGACCCGCTCGGCGCTGCAGAACGCGGCCTCGATCGCGGCCCTGTTCCTCACCACCGAGGCGGTCGTGGCCGACAAGCCCGAGCCCGCGCCGGCGATGCCGGGCGGCATGCCGGGTGGCGACATGGGCGGGATGGACTTCTAGGTCCGTACCTCTCGCTCGTTCGCGAGCTCACTCGCTGCACAGGGGCGCCCTCCGGGGCGCCCCTGTCGCGTCCGGGCGGCGTCCGGGCGGCGACGTCGTGTCCGGTTTAGGCTCCCGGGACACGACGAAAGGGTAGGGACGATGTCCAGCGGACGACGGGCGGGTCGGTGGCGCGCCGGCGTGATGGCCGGCGCGTTGATCCTGGGCGCCGCTGCCTGCGGTGGTGTGGGTGACGGCGCGGCGTCGATCTCGGCGGGGGCGATCGCGCGTGCGGCCGAGTCGTCGAGCGACGAGGACACGGCGCGCTTCGCGATGGCGATGGAGATCGCCGGCCAGGAGCTCGAGATCACGGGCCAGATGGCCATGGACGGGTCGGCGATGGCGACGTCCTTCGCGATGCCCGGCATCGGTGACTTCGAGCAACGTCTCGTCGACGGGCGGCTCTACCTGCGCATGCCCGGGGCCAGGGCCGAGGTCGGCACCGAGTGGGTGCACTTCGACGTCGACGGCCTCCTCCCCGAGCAGCGGAGTCGGTTCGACGGGGCCAACGGGGCGGATCCGCTCGGGTCGCTGCGATCGGTCGCCGGGGCGGACGGCGAGGTCGAGACGCTCGGCGTGGACGAGCTCCGCGGGGGTCGCGCCACGCACTACCGGGTCGTGATCGATGCCGACACCGCCCTCGAGCGGCTCCGGGAGCAGGGCATCGAGCCCACCGAGCAGCAGCTCGAGGGCGTCGAGGCCATGAACGGCGAGCCCATGGACGTCTGGATCGACGAGGACGGCCGCATGGCCAAGATGACCTTCCGGTTGCGCCTGCCCCAGGGCACGGCCCGCGTCTCGATGGAGGTCTTCGACTACGGCATCCCGCTGTCGATCGACCCCCCGCCCGCCGACGCGACGACCGACATCACCGAGCGGGTGCGGTCCCGGATCACGGTGTGAGGTGCGGCGCCGCGCCGCGCTGGTGGCACTGACGGTCGGCACCGCCGTCCTCGCCGCATGCGGCGGGGATGGCGACGCGGACCGGGCGGAGCGCGTCCGATCGCGCCCGACGGCGACGACGGCGACGACGGTGCCGACCACCACGCCGACCGTCGCCGCCCGCGCGACGTCGCCGGTCGACGCGCTGTTCGGGGTCGGCGACGCCGGGCAGGTGATCGCGGTCGTAGCCGACGCGCCGGGTGACGTCACCGCCCAGCTGACCGCCTACGAGCGGACCCCCGACGGGTGGGTGCAGGTGCACGGGCCCTGGACGGCCAACCTGGGGAGCGCCGGCTTCGCCCCGGCCGGCGAGAAGCGTGAGGGTGACAAGCGGACGCCGACGGGCGCGTACGACCTGGGCTTCGCGTTCGGCGTCCTCGCCGATCCTGGCGTGGCTCTCGAGTACCGGCGGATCACGAGCGACGCGATCGTGTGGGACGACGACCCGTCGAGCCGGCGGTACAACGAGTGGGTCGATACCACGAGCCAGACCGCGGGCGAGGATCCCGAGCCGATGTACAACCCGCCGGCCTACAACCACGGCGTCGTCATCGACTACAACGTCGAGCGCACGCCCGGGCTGGGGAGCGCCATCTTCCTGCACGTCTCGAAGGGCAGGTCGACCGCGGGGTGCGTCGCGATCGCGCAGAGCGACCTCGTCGCGCTGATGCGATGGATCGATCCGGCGAAGCGGCCCCGCATCGTCATGGGCACCCGCGACGCGCTCCTCCCGTGAGCCGCCGGGTCCGACGGGCGTCCGGCCGCTCGTTGCGCCGTCCGTGACATCGTGACGTCACACGGATGACACACCTGGCGGCGCCGGTTGGGCAAGACTCGCGCATGGCGCACACGACGGTCAGCGAGCACGCCGTCCGCACGGTGGTCCTGGGCAAGTGGGCCGACTACCGGCCGGTCCTCCCGGGGGCCTCCGTCCGCTTCCTCCCGCGTGACGAGTACGTCGACGTCGCCCGCGACGATCCGGTCGTCGGCATGGAGCTGGCGACCGGCTGGCTCACCGACCTGGCGGCGGAGCTGCGCGATCCCGTGCTCGCCGACGCCACCCGGCAGGTGGTCACCGTGTGCCCGCCGCTGATGGCCGAGATCGTGGAGCCGGAGCCGCCGCGCATCCGCCGGGCCTACGTGGAGGGGGCCTTCCTCCGGCGCCTGTTCCGCTTCCTCGTGGAGGGGGAGGGCTGGGAGATCGACGCCAACGTGCGTGACGTGATGGCCCGTCACTACCCGTTCCACCTGGCCGCGGTCGAGGCCGTCGAGGGGATCGAGCGCGTCTAGCCTCGGCCGCGATGGCCGACAACGACAGCGTCGAGCGGGTCGAGGCGGAGAGCGGCTGGGGCGTCCTGCACCTCTTCTACGCCGTCGACCGGGAGCGGGCCGCCGCCGACCCGGCCGGGGCGGCGCGCGTCCTCGACGCCGTCGCCGCCTTCGCCGACGCCGAGCACCAGGTGCTCACGTTCGCGGTGCTCGGGCACAAGGCCGACCTCGGGATCATGGCCCTCGGCCCCGACCTCGCCCGGCTCCAGCAGCTCCAGCACGCGCTCGCCGCCGCACCGCTGCGGGCCACCTGGTCGTACGTGTCGCTCACCGAGGGCTCGGAGTACACGACCACCGAGGACGACGAGCGGGCCCGTCTCGCGGCCGAGGACGGCGTCACCGACTCGGCCGAGGTCGAGGCCCGGCTCGCCGTCTGGCGTGACCGGATGGCGCACTACCGGGAGAACCGGGTGCACCCGCGCCTGCCGATGAAGAAGACGATCTGTTTCTACCCGATGTCGAAGCGCCGCACCGGCGACGACAACTGGTACTCCCTCGGGTTCCCCGAGCGGAAGCGCCTGATGGGCGGCCACGCCCGGGTCGGGCGTGGGTACGCCGGCCGGGTGCTGCAGCTCATCACCGGGTCGACGGGCCTCGACGACTGGGAGTGGGGCGTCACCCTGCTCGCCGACGATCCCGGCGCGCTCAAGGAGATCGTCTACGAGATGCGCTTCGACGAGGTGTCGGCGCGCTATGCCGAGTTCGGTCCGTTCGTCACCGGGCTCGTGCTCGAGCCGGCCGACGCCCTGCGCCGTGTCGGCCTCGGCACCTGACGCCTTCGGACTCCCGGGTGGACGTCGCCGCGGCCCAGGTCCGACTCGACGAGGCCAGCGCCGCGATCGTCGCCGGGGTCGCGCGCACCCTGCCCGACTGGATCGAGTCGCGCGTCGCGTTCATCGCCGATGCGTGGGGCCGCCTCGACGATGCCACCCGCGACGCGCTCGACCTCGCCGCGCGGGAGGTCGCCGGGTCGGCGAGTGCGCGGGTCGTCGCCGACCTGCAGGCGCTGTTCGCGGCCGACGCCGCGGCGCAGCGCAGCACGCCGCTCGAGGTCGTGCGCAGCGCGACCGCCGACGTGTCGGCGCTCCTCGCGAGCGTGGGCATCCCGCCGGTAGAACGCGACGCGTTCGCCGAGCGGGCGTTCCCCGAGGATGTCTACGGCATCACGCCGGCGTCGCTCGCCGACCTCGGCGACGACGCGCTCGGCCCGCTGCAGCTGGCCTGGGGCCTGGCCAAGACCCAGGTGCTGCGCGCCACGCTCTGACCGCCCGGCGAGTCGGCGCGGTCGCCGGAGAGACGGGACGGCGCGGTCGTGGCGAAATGTGATCACCGCGCGACGGCGGCCTCGTCGGCGGTCACGAGGTGCATCAGGTAGCCGCGGCGGTGCACGGTGCGGATGTCGACGCCGGTGCCCGCGAGCAGGCGGCGGAGCTTGGCCATGTGCACGTCGAGCACGTTGCGGCCCGCGGGGGCGCCGTCGGGCCACGCCCGCCTCGCGAGCGCCTCGCGGCCGACGACTGCGTTCATCCGCTCGAGCAGTGTGCTCGCGAGGCGGGCCTGGATGGGGGGGAGGACGACGATGCGGGTGCCCGCCCGCAACACACCGTCCTCCAACGAGATCGCGGCGGAATGGCGGGCGGCCCGCTCGCGCAGGGTCGCGAGGCGGATGCGGAGATCGGTCTCGTCGGCCGGTGAGCGCAGCCAGTCCTCGAGCTCGTCGGTCGTGACCGGCGGCTGACCGTGCTCCACGATGACGAGTCGAGGCTCGCGCGCGGCGCGCAACCGCTCGAGTCGCTCTGCCTCCGCCGGCCAGTGCACCACTGCCACGTCCACACGCTGAACCTACGAATCGGATGTTTCGCGTTCGTTCCCCAGTGGTGAACGGCCCGATGCCCGATCCTTCAGCATCGCGTCAGGTGTCCGCCGTCATCGGTTCACGGTCTGGAACCGGTCGCGAAATCGGACGCGCATCTGATGACGGCGTCGCTCGCGCCAACGAAGCCGCGACGGCTCCGAAACCTCGGCCGTGAGGGCGCTCGAACCCGGGCGCCGGCGGCCTCTCGGACCGGGTGGGAGTGACCGGTCCCCGAATAAGGAGGAATCATGCGAGTGACGAAGCGCAGGCTGGTGGCCGTCTCGGCCCTGGCCCTGCTCTTGGTGGCGCTCATGTCGAGCAGCGCGTTCGCGGGGGTCGACCCGTCGATCACGTTCGACCCGAAAGGCGCGACCGCCAAGGAAATCGGTGAGGTCGCTGGGAGCCTCAACCTGCTGTGGGTGGTGCTGGGCGCGTGCCT
>VGCA01000050.1 GCA_016870245.1 Actinomycetota bacterium
CCGAGGGCGTGCCCGGCGGGTACGCCGCGGTCTACCCCGCGCTGCGGATGCTGGAGGAGTCCGGCCGGGCCCGCCGCGGCTACTTCGTCGCCGGTCTCGGCGCCGCCCAGTTCGCCCTGCCCGGTGCGGCCGAGCGCCTGCGCGCGGGGCGCGCCGACGTCGACGCCACCGCACCGGTCGTGGTCCTGGCCGCCACCGACCCCGCCCAGCCCTACGGCGCCGCGCTGGCCTGGCCCGACGCCCCCGCGGCCGACCCCACCGTCGAGAGCGCTGGTCGGGTCCCCCGACCGACACGCAGCGCCGGGGCGGTGGTCGTGCTGCGGGGCGGCCGACCGGTCGCGTTCCTCGACCCCCGCAGCCATCACGTGCTGGCCTTCGACCTCGACGACGTCGACTGGGTCGCCGCACTGCCCGGCCTGGTGCACGACGACCGGCTCCGGCGCCTCGAGATCCAGCGGGTCAACGGGCTTCCGGTGCGCTCCACCCCGTTCGGGGTCGCCCTCGACGCGGTCGGCTTCGTCCCCACGCCCCGTGGCGTCGTCTTCCGCCGCTGAGGGACACCACATCGAGGTACGACAGCAGATTCGTGATACTGAGTTCCCGAACACCGTCCCGGGAATGGTGAGGTCGACCCGACGGTTGCGGAGCCCGTGCGCCTGGCATTCCGGGAGATCCTGAGGACGAAGCTGCGCTTCTCGCTCCTCGCAGGGGCCGTCGGCCTGCTCGTCTTCCTGATCCTGTTCCAGTCGACCCTGCTCTCGACCCTGCTCTCGTTCTTCTCCGGCGCGCTCGAGTCCCAGTCCGCCGCGGTCGTGGTCTACAGCGACGACGCCCGCAGGAACCCCGAGGGATCCGTCCTGCCGCTCACCACGGTCGACGAGGTCGCCGCCGTCCCCGGCGTCGCCGCGGCGGGACCCTTCGGGGTCGACACCATGACCGCGCGCGCCGGCGGCGAGGAGCTCGACGTGGCGCTGCTCGGCTACGAGCTCGGCGGCCCGGGCGCACCGACCACGCTGGTCGAGGGGAGGCTCCCGAACGACGACAACGAGGGCGTCGCGTCCGACATCGACGCCGACCGGGGCTTCGCGATCGGCGACACCGTCCGGATCGTCGGTCCGGAGGGGACCTATCCGATCGAGATCGTCGGCCTCGCGGAGAACGCCCGGTTCAGCGTGCAACCCGGGGTCTTCGTGTCGTACGACACCTTCGAGGCGGCGTCGCGGGTCAAGAACCCCGACGCCATTGCGGTCCTGCCCTCGATGGTCCTCGCCGATCCGGAGTCAGGGCTGTCGGCCTCGACCGTCGCCGACCGCATCACCCGTCAGGTCGACGGCGTGGAAGCGCTCACCCGGTCCGCCGCGGTCAACAGCCTCCCCGGCGTGTCGGCGGTCAAGAGCTCCTTCAACATCATCCAGGGTCTCGCCTTCATCGTCGTGACCCTGGTGGTGGGCATCTTCTTCGTGATCCTCACCGTGCAGAAGGCCGCCGCGCTCACCCTCCTGCGCGCGATCGGCGCGTCGTCGGGTGAGCTCGTCCGGTCGCTCCTCGTCCAGGTGCTCATCGTGATGGCTGGCGCCATCGTCGTCGGTGCGGCGCTCATGTTCGTGGCCTCGCTCGCCTCGACCCCCGACTTCCCGATCTCGTTCGACCTCGGGATCGTGGTCAGCCGGGGGGCGGCACTGGTCGTGCTCGCGCTGATCGCCTCGCTCGCGGCCATCCGTCGTGTACTGCGCATCGACCCGATCGCGGCCACCGTCCCGGCGGGGGTCGACCGATGAGGCTGGCGCTGCGCGAGCTGCGCCGGAGCAAGCGCCGCTTCACCCCCACCATGGTCGCGCTGTCGCTGCTCGTGGTGCTTCTCCTCATGCTCGGCGGCCTCCTCGACGGGCTCTACATCGGGTCCACCGGGGCGCTGCGGGCCCAGAAGTCGGAGCTCGTCGTGTTCGACGCGTCGGCCCGCGAGTCCACCCTGCGGTCCCGCATCGAGCCGGCCACCCGGGCCACGATCGAGGACGTCGACGGGGTCGCGGCCACGTACGGGTTCGGGATCGCCCTCGTGGGCGCGGAGGTGCCCGGGGAGACCGACCTCGCCGACGCCGCCGTGATCGGCTACGAGGGCAACGTCGACGGCGTGCCCGCCCCGCCCGAACCCGGCACCGCGTGGGCCGACAAGTCGCTCGAGGCGTCCGGGGTCGCAGTGGGCGACACGATCCGGGTCGGGCCCACCCGGATCCCGCTCGAGGTCGTCGGCTGGGTCGAGGACACCAACTACCTCCAGCAGGGAGGGCTCTGGGTCGAGCCCGACACCTGGCGCGAGGTGCTCGCCGAGTCCCGGCCCGGGGCCGCGGTCGGCGACGACGTCTTCCAGAACGTGTGGGTCGCACTCGCCGACGGCGCCGACGCCGACACCGTGGCCGCAGCGATCGACGATGCGACCGGGACGACCGAGACGATCACCCGCGACGCCGCCGTCCTCGCGCTGCCCGGCATCAAGGAGCAGAACAGCATCTTCACCCAGATCATCGCGGTGACCTTCCTCGTCGCCGGCCTCGTCGTCGCACTGTTCTTCGCCCTGCTCACGCTCGAGCGCACGCCGATGCTCGGCGTGCTCAAGGCGGTGGGCGCGTCGTCCCGTCAGCTCGTCGGCTCGCTGCTCACCCAGACCCTCGTCGTCACCGCCATCGCGTACCTCATCGGCGCGCTCGTCGCCCTCGGCCTCGACGCGGTGATCCCCCCCGAAGTGCCCATCGCCATCACGTCGTCGCGCGCCGTGTTCGTCGCCGTCGGCGTGTTCGTCGCCGCCGCGATCGGCGGCGCGATCTCCCTCCGCCGCATCATCCGCATCGATCCCGCCTCGGCCATCGGCACCGGCACCTGAAAGGCAACCGCCATGCCCGCGCTGCAGCTCCGCAACGTCCGCAAGACCTACCAGTCCGGCGACAGCGAGATCGTCGCGCTCGACCACGCGAACCTCGAGGTCCCCGACGACGAGATCCTCGCGCTCATCGGCCCCTCGGGGTCGGGCAAGACCACGCTCCTGTCGATCGCCGGCGGCCTGCTGTCGCCGTCGGAGGGCAACGTGGTCGTCGGCGGACACGACATCACGGAGTACTCCGCGAAGGACCTCACCCGGTTCCGCCGTGAGGAGGTGGGCTTCGTGTTCCAGACCGTGAACCTGGTGCCCTTCCTCACCGCACGCGAGAACATCATGGTGGCGGCCGAGCTGGCCGGGCGGGGCAGCGAGAAGGCCGCCCGGGCCCGGGCCGACCAGCTGCTCGAGGAGCTCGGTCTCGCGCGCCGCGCCGACAACCTCCCGGCCCAGCTCTCGGGCGGTGAGCGCCAGCGGGTCGCGATCGGACGTGCGCTGATGAACGAGCCCAAGCTGATCCTCGTCGACGAGCCCACGTCGGCGCTCGACACGAAGCTGGGCAACCAGGTGATGGAGCTCATCGTGGGCGAGGTGAAGTCCCGCAAGACCGCGGCGATCATCGTCACCCACGACACCCGCATGGTCCACTACGCCGACCGCACGGTGAGCATCACCGACGGCGTGCTCGCCGCCTGACCATGGGCCCCGGCGATCGGCTGCCCACGGTCACGCTCGTCGGCGCCGACGGTGCGCCGGTCGAGCTGGGCGCGTTCCTCGAGCGCACCTTGCTCGTCGTGGCCATCCGCTACTACGGCTGAATCCCCTGCCTCGACTACCTCGCGCAGGTGCGTGAGGCGCTCCCCGGGATCCGGGCCGCCGGCGCCGACGTGCTCGCGGTCGGCACGGCCGCCGGCTGGCAGGCCGAGGCGCTGATGCAGGGTGCGCCCGACCGGCCGCCGCTCGGGTTCCCCTGTGTCGTCGATCCCGAACACAACCTCTACCGCGCCCTCGGGCTCGGGCGGGTCGCGTGGTACGAGTGGGCCACGCCGCGACTCTGGCGCAACTACCTCGGTGCGTTCCGCCGCGGCGCCCGTCAGGGCGAGGTCACCGGCGATATCCACCAGAAGCCCGGGGTCGCGGTGATCGACCCGGACCGGTCCGTGCGGTGGATCCACCGCGCGGTGACCGTCGGGGACTACCCGCCGATCGCGACCGTGCTCGCTGCGCTCACCCCGACGCGCTGACGTCGCGGTCGGCCAGGCGGAACTTCAGCACGACCATCCCGGCACCCAACACCGAGAACGCGACGAGTCCGGCGGCGGGGTCGGGGCCCCAGAGGTTCGGCCAGGCGAACGCGGTCCACAGGCATGCGGCCACGACCCACGCGCCCATGCCGAGCAGCATCGCCGGCCGGGAGCGGCGGAACACCATGACGCCGAGGCCGAGCGCCACCAGGTTGGGCACGAACCAGGCGGGGAACACGCCGAGGATCGCCCCACCCGCCGCGGCGACGCCCTTGCCGCCCCGGAAGCCCGTCCACACCGGCCAGATGTGCCCGACGATCGCGGCGGTCGCGGCCGCATAGGCCGCGGCGTCGCCCACCAGGACCAGCGCGATGAGGCCGGCGAACATGGCCTTGCCTCCGTCGAGGAGGACCACGACGCCGCCCCACACCTTCCCGACCGACCGGAACGTGTTGAACCCGCCCGGGTTGCCGCTGCCGGTCGCGCGGATGTCGACGTCGCCGCGCGTGGCGAGCGCCGTGACGATCACCGCGAAGGGGATCGTGCCCAGCAGGTATCCGAGCACCACCACCCCGACGAACGCGACGGCGTCCATCAGCACCCCACTCCGAGCCCTGACCCGAGCAGGTGACGCTCAGCCACGAATTGTGGGCCTGGACGTCACATGCTCGCGAGGGGACGGCTCGGGCATCGAGCGGTCAGCCGCCGGAGACGTCCTGGGGCTTCTCACGGCCGGCACCGATCCACGGCATCATCGAGCGGAGCTGCTCGCCCACGTCCTCGATCGGGTGCGCGGCACCGCGCCGGCGCAGCGCGTTGAACCGGGGGCGGCCGGCCTGGTTCTCCAGGATCCACTCGCGGGCGAACTCGCCCGACTGGATCTCGCCGAGGATCTTCTTCATCTCCTCACGCGTCGCCGGCGTGACGATGCGCGGGCCGCGGGTCATGTCGCCGTACTCCGCGGTGTCGGAGATCGAGTAGCGCATGTTGGAGATGCCGCCCTCGTAGATGAGGTCGACGATGAGCTTCACCTCGTGCAGCGTCTCGAAGTACGCCGACTCGGGCTGGTAGCCCGCGTTCACCAGCGTCTCGAAGCTGGCCATGATGAGCTCGGTGAGCCCACCGCAGAGCACGACCTGCTCGCCGAAGAGGTCGGTCTCGGTCTCCTCCTCGAACGTGGTGTCGAGCACGCCCGCACGGGTGGAGCCGATGCCCCGGGCGTAGGCCAGCGCGGTCTGCTTCGCCTTGCCGGTCTCGTCGGCCGCAACCGCGACGAGGGCCGGGACGCCGCCGCCCTCCTCGTAGGTGCGCCGCACGAGGTGGCCGGGGCCCTTCGGGGCGATCATCCACACGTCGACGCCCTGGGGTGGGGTGACCTGGCCGAAGTGGATGTTGAACCCGTGCGCGAAGGCGAGAGCGTTGCCCGGCTCGAGGTTGGGCGCGATGTCCTCCCGGTAGACCCGGGCCTGCTCGGTGTCGGGCAGGAGCACCATCACGATGTCGGCCGCCTTCACGGCGTCGGCCGTGGCGAGGACCCGCAGCCCCGCCTCCTCGGCCTTGGCCCACGAGCTCGAGCCCTCCCGGAGCCCGACGACCACCTCGACGCCCGACTCCTGGAGGTTACGGGCGTGGGCGTGGCCCTGGGAGCCGTAGCCGAGGACGGCGACCGTCTTGCCCTGGAGGAGGGAGAGGTCGGCGTCGTCGTCGTAGTAGATGGTCGCGGGCATGCGAGACGTCCTTCGTCAGGGGCGAGTCGGTGCCTTCTTGCGTCTCCAGGGCCGCGAGATCGGGTCCGTGGTGACGCCAAAAGGGCGGGGAGGATCCTAGGCGGAGCGGGTCCGGACCGCCCGCAGGCGGGCGGGGCGGCGGGCCAGCTTGGGCAGGGCGATGCGGCCGGTCCGCTGCAGCTCGACGATGCCGAACGGCTGGAGCAGATCGGTCATGGCGTCGAGCTTGGTCGGCGCACCGGCCACCATGATCGTCATCGACTCGTAGCCGACGTCGTCGATCTTGGCCTCGAAGATCGATGCGAGCTCGGTGATCTGCGACCGCGCGTCGGCGGTGGCCTTCACCGTCACGAGCATCAGCTCGCGCTCGACCGCCTCGGCCGGGGCCAGCTCGACGATCTTGATGACCGGCACGAGCTTGTTGAGCTGCTTGGTCACCTGCTCGAGCGGGGCCGACTCCGCGTCGACGACGATCGTCATGCGGCTGAACCGCTCGTCCTCGGTCGGGCTGACCGCGAGCGAGACGATGTTGAAGCCACGCCGGGCGAACAGTCCGGAGACACGCGAGAGCACGCCAAACTTGTTCTCCACGAGCACGCTCAGGATGTGGTGCTGGACGGGTCCGTTCATCGGTTCCTCTGCGTTCCTTCGTGCGGCCGACGCGTCAGTGACCCGCGGCGTAGGGGTCGTGGGCCGGGTCGAGGATGACCTGGTCGTTGCTCGTGCCGGCCGCGATCATCGGGTACACCTTCTCGCGGAAGTCGGTGTGGAAGTCGATGACCACCGGGCGGTCGTCGACCTCGTTGGCCTTCTGGATCGTCGGCTCGACGTCCTCGGGCGTGTCGACGCGAAACGCCACGCAGCCCATCGCCTCGGCCCACTTCACGTAGTCGGGCAGGTCGGGCGAGAGGTACACCTCGCTGTAGCGCTCCTCGTAGAACATCTCCTGCCACTGGCGCACCATGCCCAGGTAGGCGTTGTTGAGGATCGCGACCTTGACCGGGATCCGCTCGGCGCTGGCGGTCACGAGCTCCTGTGCCGTCATCTGGAAGCAGCCGTCACCGTCGACCGCCCACACCATGCGCTCGGGCTTGCCCACCTTCGCGCCGATCGCGGCGGGCACCGCGAAGCCCATCGTGCCGAGACCGCCGGAGTTGACCCAGGTGTACGGGTGGTTGAACTTCCAGCGCTGCGCGGTCCACATCTGGTGCTGGCCCACGCCCGAGGCCACGATCGTGTCGTCGGGCGTGTTGTCGCGCAGCGTGTCGATCACGTACTGCGGCTTCAGCGGCCCGTCCTCGATCTGCTCGTAGACCAGCGGGTAGCGCTCCTGCCACTCGCGCAGCTGGCGCATCCACGGGTCGATGTCGGGCCAGGCCTTCTTCGCCTTCTCGGCGCGCACGGCCTTCACCAGCTCTTCGATCACCACGCGGCAGTCGCCCACGATCGGCACGTCGGGCCGCCGCACCTTGCCCAGCTCGGCCGGGTCGATGTCGACGTGGATGATCTTGGCGTCGGGTGCGAAGCCGTCAAGCTTGCCGGTGACCCGGTCGTCGAAGCGCGACCCCAGCGCGATCAGCAGGTCGGACTGCTGCATCGCGGTGATCGCCGTGAAGTTGCCGTGCATGCCCGGCATCCCGAGGCACAGCGGATGGTCGTCGGGGAACGCGCCACGCGCCATCAGCGTGGTCACCACGGGGAAGCCGGTCAGCTCGGCGAGCTCGCGCAGCGCCTCGGCGGCGCGAGCCTTGAGGATCCCTCCGCCGACGTACAGCACCGGCTGGCGAGCCTCGCCCATCAGACGGGCGGCGTCCTTGATCTGCTTTGCGTGGCCCTTCAACGTCGGCTTGTACCCGGGGAGGTCGACCTGCTCGGGCCACTCCCAGTCCATCATCTGGTTCGACACGTCCTTGGGCATGTCGATGAGCACCGGGCCCGGCCGACCGGTGGTCGCGACGTGGAAGGCCTCGCGCACGATGCGGGGGACATCCTGCGCGTCGGTCACGAGCCAGTTGTGCTTGGTCACCGGCATCGTGATGCCGACGGTGTCGCACTCCTGGAACGCGTCGGTGCCGATCACCGCGTAGGGCACCTGGCCGGTGATCACCACGAGCGGGATCGAGTCCATGTACGCGTCGCACAGCGGGGTCACGACGTTGGTCGCGGCCGGGCCGCTGGTGACCATGGCCACGCCCGGACGGCCGGTGGCGTGCGCGTAGCCCTCGGCCATGTGCCCGGCGCCCTGCTCGTGACGCACGAGGACGTGGCGGATCGACGACTCGATGAGCGGGTCGTAGACGGGCAGGATGGCGCCGCCGGGGAGGCCGAACATGACCTCCACCTGCTCCTGCTCGAGGCTCTTGATCAGCGCCTGGGCTCCGGTCAGCTTCATGGGTTCACTCACTTGGGTCGTGGGTGGGATGCCCGGGGACGGGCAGGGCGGTCCCTGGTTCGGCTTCGCCGCCTCGGGACCCGCACCTCGAAATCCGGCCCGTGACGTACGAAGCCCCTCGCCAGGGCGAGGGGCGGGAGCGCACGGACGCGACGAGGCGCCGTGCGCTACGTAACGATTACGAGGAGGGAGGTGCGAGACATCGGACCTCCATTGTTGCCGGTCGAGGGGGCGGGAAGCAAGTCATTCGCCGCCGGGGTCCGGATCGCGGCTCGGCCGCCCTCGGGCGAGGGCGGACCGGGCGTCGGCGCCGGACCCCCGATCGCCGGGCCGGGAACGGTCAGCGCTGGTGGACCGGGCAGGAGTAGGTGGTGCGGCCGCCCACCTGGCGGCGCAGGAGCGGTGCACCGTCGAGCGGGCAGGTGGCACCCGGGAAGCGTGCCGGCACGTGATCACCGGTGTGGGAGCCGCCCCGCGTGCCCAGCACCCGCAGCGTCGTCCGGATGGCCTTGTGCAGGCGGGTGATCTCGTCGGCGTCGAGGCCGTCGGCCGGCCGCGCGGGGTCGATGCCCGCCCGCCACAGCGCCTCGTCGGTGAGGAGGTTGCCGAGCCCGGCGATGCGCGCCTGGTCCATGAGCACCGCCTTCACCGGTGCGGTGCTCCGGGTGACCACCGCGGCCAGCTGCGCCCGGGTCAGGCCCATGGCGTCGGGCCCGAGGCGGTCCTCGTCGGGATCCAGCTCGACCGCGCCGAGCCGGCGCGGGTCGCGCAGGAAGAGCGTCCCCCCGTCGGCGAAGTGCAGCCCGAACCGTCGCCACGCCGGCTCGTCGCGGTTGCTCGCGTACAGCAGCGGGTCCCCCGCGGCGTCGCCGTCGATGAGGACGCGTCCGCTCATCCCCAGGTGCAGGCCGAGCACGGGACCTCCGTCGCTCGTGTCGACGAGGAGCAGCTTCCCGCGCCGGCGCGCGTCGACCATCGCCCGGCCCGGCAGCGCCTTCCGCACCGCCGCCGGGGTGAGCCCCCGCTTGAGGAACCACGCGTCGGGCGCGTGCACCCTGGTGATCTCGCGATCGAGCGCCGTCGCCTCGATCAGCGCCCGCGCCTGCTCCGCCTCGAGGATCTCCGGCATCGCGCGTCAGCGTTCGGACGTGGAGTGGGCCCCGGGCGCCACGAGACGTCCGATCACTAGAAGTTGGTGATCGCGCCGACCTCGGCGCCCTGGGCCAGCTTGGCGTACTTGGCCAGGAAGCCACTCGTGTACCGCGGAGGGAGCGGCTGCCAGCCGACCTTGCGGCGCTCGAGCTCGGCGTCGTCGACCAGCAGGTCGATCGTGTGTGCCTCGGCGTCGATGATGATCCGGTCGCCCTCCTGCACGAACGCGATCGGGCCGCCGTCGACCGCCTCGGGTGCGACGTGGCCGACGCAGAACCCGTGGGTACCGCCGGAGAAGCGACCGTCGGTGATCAGGGCGGCGTCGGTGCCCCGGCCCGCGCCCTTCATCGCGCCCGTGACCGCGAGCATCTCGCGCATCCCCGGGCCGCCCTTCGGGCCCTCGTACCGGATGACGACGATGTCGCCGGCGTTGATCTTCCCGGCGAGGATCGCCTCCATCGCGAGTGACTCGCCGTCGAACACCCGGGCGATCCCCTCGAACCGCGGCTGGTCGATGCCGGCCACCTTCACCACCGCGCCCTGCGGCGCGAGGCTCCCGCGCAGGACCGCGATGCCGCCCTGGGTGTTGATCGGGGCCGTCAACGGGTGCACCACGACACCGTCGGGATCGGGGGCGTCGAGGTCGGCGAGGTTCTCGGCGACGGTCTTGCCCGTGACGGTGACGCAGTCGCCGTGGATGAGCCCGGCCTCGAGCAGCTCGCGCATCACCACGGGCACGCCGCCGATGCGGTCGAGGTCGGTCATGTGGAACTTGCCGTGCGGCTTCATGTCGGCGATGTGGGGGACCTTCGCGCCGACCCGGTTGAAGTCGTCGAGCTCCAGGTCGACGCCCGCTTCGAACGCGATCGCGAGGAGGTGCAGCACCATGTTGGTGGACCCGCCGAGCGCCATCCCGATGGCGATGGCGTTCTCGAACGCCTCCTTGGTGAGGATGTCGCGCGGCTTGATGTCCTGCTCGAGCAGTCGGATCACCGCGCGGCCGCTCTCGAAGGCGAAGTCGTCGCGACGGCGATCGACGGCCGGGGCCGACGAGCTGCCGGGCAGCGACATGCCGATCGCCTCCGCGACCGACGCCATGGTGTTGGCCGTGAACATGCCCGCGCACGAGCCCTCGGTCGGGCAGGCCCGCTTCTCGATCTCACCGAGCTCGTTCTCCGTCAGGGTGCCGGCTGCGCACGCCCCGACCGCTTCGAAGACGCTGACGATGTCGAGGGCCTGGTCCTTGTAGTGGCCCGGCAGGATCGTGCCGCCGTAGAGGAAGACCGACGGCAGGTTGAGCCGGGCGGCCGCCATCATCATCCCGGGCAGGCTCTTGTCGCAGCCGGCGAAGGTGACCATGGCGTCAAGGCGCTCGGAGTGCATCACGCACTCCACGGAGTCGGCGATGATCTCCCGCGAGACCAGCGAGCCCCGCATGCCCTCGTGCCCCATCGAGATGCCGTCGCTCATGGCGATGGTGCAGAACTCGATCGGGAAGCCACCGGCCTCCCGCACCCCGACCTTGGCCCGCTTGGCCAGGCGGTCGAGGGGCATGTTGCAGGGGGTGACCTCGTTCCAGCTCGACACCACGCCGATCTGGGGCTTGTCCCAGTCGGCGTCGGTCATCCCGATGGCGCGGAGCATCGCCCGGGCGGGGGCCCGCTCCATCCCGTCGGTCACTTCCCGGCTGCGGGGCTTCATGTCGCTCATGCTCGTCCGCTCCCGACCCGACGTCCTTCGCTGCATCGACGCTCGCTCATGCTCGTCCGCTCTCGGCGCTGCGCGCCGGGCCGCTCGGGCCCCGCTCGCTTCCCAGCCGGCCCGGGATCCCGACCCGACGTCCTTCGCTGCATCGACGCTCGCTCATGCCGGGGCAGGCTACCGGCGGGAGCGTCGCGAGCGTCCCGAGCGGCACGAACGGCTGGCCCGATCCGCCTCGGCATTCCAGCGAGCAGAACGACCCGGCTTGAGGGGTCTGACCCCTTCCTCGCCGGATTCGGCCTACGCTGGCGCCACTCCGGCGCGGATCAGGCCGGGACCACCGCCGGCCAGGGAGCCTGACCAAGACATGACGGTGAACTCCGAGGAGACGACCGGGGCCACGATCACCATGGCGGCGGGTGTGGCCGACCGTGGACGGGTCGTCGACCACACCTTCGCCCGCAACGGCGAGCCCGGAACGCCCCGGCTCGCGTGGTTCGTCGACGGGCTCACGCGGGCGATGCGCGACGAGGGCTACGACCTGATCGACGAGCCCGGACCCACCGTCCAGGTGGTGCTCCACCTGCTCGACACCGACAACCCCAAGCCGTACCGGCGGAAGAACGCGCCGACCTTCGTGTGCGCGCTCGGGTACCTCCCCGAGACACCCACCGACCTGCTGCGCACCGGCTACCCGTTCCTCGTGCGCGGCCTCGCCAACCTGGCCGTGCTGCTGAGCGACTCCCCGGCGGGGCCGGTCGCGTCGTTCGTCACCCTCGAGCAGGGCACCTACCGGGTCGACCATGAGGGCGACGACGACAAGTTCTTCGCCGCGGTACTTGAGCGGGTGGAGCCCCTCGCCACGTCGCGGCTCGTCATCGCCAACGAGTTCCTCCCCGACCTGCCCGAGGCGCTGTGGTCGGGCGACGCCCAGACCGAGCAGATCGGCCGGGCCGGCGAGCGCCTCGGCGCCCTCGACCTGCTGCCGGCCGCGTTCCCGATCGAGGAGATCCTCTCCGAGCGCGACCTGCGCCACGTGAAGCTGCTCTACGGCATCGGCGGTCTCAGCTACGGCAACGTGAGCGCCCGGCGGCTGCCCCCCACCGAGTCGGGGTGGGGCCCTGAGTTCTGGATGAGCGCGAGCGGGGTCGACAAGTCGAACCTGCGCGAGATCGGCCGCGACGTCCTCCTCGTGAAGGGCTACGAGCCCGCCCGCGACTCGATCATCCTGTCGATCCCGCCCGACGTGAAGCCCAACCGGGTGTCGGTCGACGCGATCGAGCACTGGATGATCTATCGCGAGCACCCCGAGGTGAACGCCATCCTCCACGTGCACGCATGGATCGAGGGCACGCCCGCGACGGAGATCAACTACCCGTGCGGCACCGTCGAGCTCGCCACCTCGGTCGCCGAGCTGGTGCGCCAGGCCTCCGACCCCAGCCGTGCGGTCGTGGGCCAGAAGAACCACGGCCTCACGATCACCGGCCACTCCCTCGACGAGATCTTCGCGCGCATCGACGGCAGGATCGTCCGCGCCGTCCCCATGGACTGACGCCACCCCTCGCGACACGTCGGAACGTGCGAGCGCGGCGTCACCGCCACGCCCCGGTGCGTTCCGCGCCGGCGCGATCCCGATCCGGTCTTCATCGGACGCTCTGTTCCCTCACAGGGAACGGAGCGTCCAACGGAACACCGACGTGGACAGCTCGGGGTGGAGTGACGGTCACGCAGCGTCGCTGAGCGCCCTCGACACACGGGCCAGAACCTCGTCGGGGACGTCGTTGATCTCTCGCCAGGTGACGGGAAGGATCCGCCATGCGACCGACGCGAGGTCGGCGAGGCGACGGTGGTCGCGACCGCGCTGCAACGGGCTGCGGTGATACCGGTCGCCGACGCCCTCGACGGCGAGCCGCCACGGTGGGAACGCGCAGTCCACCCGGTACGCGCGTTCACCCACCCGTACGGGGTGCTGACGCACGGGCCGCATCCCCGCACGGGTGACGGTCCGCCAGATCTTGACCTCGAGGCGGGATGCGGCCGCCGCCTCGGCGCCCCGGTCGTCGAGGATCTCCCGGAGTCGTCCCGATCCGGGTCGGCCCCGACCCCCGAGCACGTCGAGGCGACGCGACACGGACTGCGGCGTCGTGAGCCCGCGGTGGATGGCGTCCTCGACGGCCGCTTCGAGGTCCTCGTCGTCGAGCACCCCGGCGAGATCGATCAGCGTTCGGGCCGGGC
Source organism: Actinomycetota bacterium (assembly GCA_016870245.1). Classification (GTDB taxonomy): domain Bacteria; phylum Actinomycetota; class Acidimicrobiia; order IMCC26256; family PALSA-555; genus CAIUKV01. The sequence goes on from VGCA01000050.1 coordinate 13,321, forward strand.
TCGTCACCGGGATCGGCCCCACCATCCGCCGATCGGTCGGCTGGACGTCGCCCCGGTGGACGACCACAGCTTCGTGCCGCAGCCTCCGATCACCCGGGACCCACAGCTCGGCCTTCGGCGCGACCACGCCGTCGAGTCCGAGTCGAGCGCCCGCGGCGAGGTGCGACGCGATGGCGCCGCCGCCCCGAGGCTCGGCAAGCGGACCGCCGCCGGCCCACAGCACGGCGGCGAGCGCCTCCTGGGCATCGGTCACAGATGCGAGCGCTGCTCGGTACACGGTCGGCAGGACGCGCACCCATTCGCCGGCAGTGGACCGCCGGGCGATCATCTTCCTCGTCATGCCGAGCTCCCCGGCCTGCGCGACGGTGATCAGCCCGAGCTGGCGGTGCATCAACGATCGAATCCGGGCTTCATCGGACATCCTGTGCCCTCCCTGGGAACGGAGTGTCCAACGAAAGCACCCGGGTGCGACGTCTACCCGCCTATGCCTAGGGCTCGGCCTCGGTCACGACCTCGAGGGCGACGGCGACCGGGGTGCCGTCGACGAGACCCTCGGCCTTGCGGACGGCGGCCTTCACCGGGAGCAGGTAGGACTTCCGCTTGGTGTCCGGGAACACCGACGTCGCCCACTCGGTGGCCCCCACCCGCACGCGCACGCGCACCGAGCCGAAGCCGCCGGCCGTGCGCCCGTGACGCTCCTCGATGTCGTCGGCGACGTCGAACGGCAACGTCACGAAGTACCAGGCCGCCTCACCATCGTGGCGCCACAGCGGCGCGGTGAACTCGTAGCGCACCGGGCGGACGGCTCCGTGTCAGCCGAGGCGCTCGTCGAGCAGCTGGTTGAGCATCTGCGGATTGCCCTGGCCCTTGAGCGCCTTCATGCACTCGCCCATCAGGAACCCGCGCTTCTTCTTCTTCACCTTGTCGTCGCCGGCGCGGTACTCGTCGACCGCGTCGGCGTTGGCGGCGAGCACCTCGTCGACCACGGCAGCGAGCGCGCCGGTGTCGCTCACCTGCTCGAGGCCGCGCTCCTCCACCACCTGCTTCGGCCGCTTCGGCTCCCTCAGACACTCGGCGAGGACGTCCTTCGCCTGGTTGCGCGAGAGCGTGCCCGCGGCGACGAGTCCGACCAGCTCGGCGAGCCCGTCGGGCGCCAACGGCAGGACCTCGATCGACAGCCCGGTCTCGTTGAGGTACCCCAGCACGTCGCCGGTGCACCAGTTGGCGACGTCGCGCGCCGCGCCGTCGGTCAGCGCCGCGACCGCGGCCTCGGCGAAGTCGGCGAGCCCCTCCACGTCGACGAGCACCCGGGCGTCGGTCTCCGCGATGCCCCACTCGGCGATCAGCCGGGCCCGGCGGGCCTGCGGCAGCTCGGGTACCTGGCCGGCGGCGGCGGTGCGCATCTCGGCCGACGGGGCGAGCGGCACGAGGTCGGGCTCGGGGAAGTAGCGGTAGTCGCTCGACCCCTCCTTCGTGCGCATGCCGTGGGTGCGCCCGTCGGCCTCGTCCCAGTGCCGGGTCTCCTGGACGATCCGCTCCCCCGCCTCGATCGCCTCGACCTGTCGCTCGATCTCGAAGTCGATCGCGCGTCCGAGCGACCGCAGCGAGTTCATGTTCTTGACCTCGACCTTGGTGCCGAACTCGGTGGCCCCGACCTTGCGCACCGACACGTTGGCGTCGACGCGCATGGAGCCCTCCTCCATCTTCACGTCGGACACGCCGATGGTCTTCAGCACGCCCCGCAGCTCGCTGACGTACGCGCGTGCCTGCTCCGCGGTGCGGATGTCGGGCCGGCTGACGATCTCCATCAGCGGCACGCCGGCCCGGTTGTAGTCGACGAGCGAGTAGTCGGCCTCGTGGATGCGCCCACCGCCGCCCATGTGGGTGGTCTTGCCGGTGTCCTCCTCGAGGTGCGCACGCTCGATGCCGATGCGCACACCATCGATCTCGATCTGCCCGTCGACGAGGATCGGCTCCTCGTACTGGCTGATCTGATAGTCCTTCGGCATGTCGGGGTAGAAGTAGTTCTTCCGGGCGAAGATCGACTCCTCCGGCACGTGGAAGTCGAGCGCCGCGGCGAAGCGCAGCGCATACTCCACGACCGTCCGGTTGAGGACCGGGAGCGAGCCCGGCAGTCCCAGGCACACCGGACAGACGTTGGTGTTGGGCTCGGCGCCGAACTCGTTGAGGCAGCCGCAGAACAGCTTCGTGACCGTGGCGAGCTCGACGTGCGCCTCCAGCCCGATGACGGCTTCGTAGTCGGCACTCACGACCCCGCCTCCTCCAACGCCTGCATCACGCGGAACATGGTGGGCTCCTGCACGGCGTCGACCAGCACCTGCACCCCGACGGGGAGGCCGTCGCGGTCGGTGCCGAACGGCACGCTCGCCGCCGCGTGACCGGCCAGGTTGGTGGGGATCGTGCAGATGTCGGAGAGGTACATGGCGAGCGGGTCGTCGGCCTTGGCGCCGAGCTCGAACGCGACCGTGGGCGAAGTGGGCGAGAGCAGCGCGTCGAACCGCTCGTACGCGCCGGCGAAGTCACGCATGATCAGCGTGCGCACCTTCTGCGCCTTGCCGTAGTAGGCGTCGTAGTACCCGGCCGACAACGCGTAGGTACCGAGCATGATGCGCCGCTTCACCTCGGGGCCGAAGCCGGCATCGCGGGTGCGAGCGTTCATCGTCGCGACGTCGCCCCCGTCGACGCGCAGGCCGTAGCGCACGCCGTCGTACCGGGCGAGGTTCGACGACGCCTCGGCCGGCGCGATCAGGTAGTACGCCGAGAGGCCGTACACCACCGACGGCACCGACACCCGCTCCACGGTCGCCCCCGCCGCCTCGAGCGCGGCGGCGGCGCGGTCCACGGCCTCGCGCACCTCGGGCGCCACGCCGTCGGCGTCGACCAGCTCGTCGATGAGCCCGATGCGCAACCCGGCGACGCCGTCGCGCAGCACGGGGCTCACCGCGGCCGGCGCCACGGGCGACGACGTGGAGTCGAGCGGGTCGGGCCCGGCGATGACGTCGAGCAGGAGCGCGGCGTCGGCCACCGACCCGGCGAACGGACCGATCTGGTCGAGCGACGACGCGAAGGCCACCAGCCCGTAGCGGGAGACGGCGCCGTAGGTCGGCTTCACGCCGACCGTGCCGCACAGCGCGGCCGGCTGGCGGATCGAGCCGCCGGTGTCGGATCCGAGTGACAGCGGCGCGAACCCGGCGGCCACCGCGGCGGCCGAGCCGCCGCTGGAGCCGCCCGGCACCCGGCTCGTGTCGCGTGGGTTGCGGGTGGCGCCGTAGGCGGAGTTCTCGGTCGACGACCCCATCGCGAACTCGTCGAGGTTGGTCTTGCCCACGGCAACCGCACCGGCGGCGGCCACCCGGGCCACGACGGTGGCGTCGTACGGCGGGCGCCACCCCTCGAGGATGCGCGAGGAGCAGGTGGTCGGGATCCCCCGCGTGCAGAGGTTGTCCTTCAGCGCGATCGGCACCCCGGCGAGCGGGCCGGGGTCGTCGCCGGCGGCGACGGCGGCGTCGACCGCGTCGGCCGCGGCCCGGGCCTCGTCGGCCAGCACCAGGTTGAACGCGTGGATCTCGGGCTCGGACGCGTCGATGCGGGCCAGGTGCTCCTCGAGCACGTCACGCGCGCGCCGCCGCCCGGCCCGGACGTCGGCCGCGATCTCCAGCGCCGCGCTCACCTTCTCCGCTCCTGGCGCTTCGCGCCGGGCCGCTCGGGCCCCGCGACGTGCTCGCTCACGGCGCGTCCAGGATGCGGGGCACCCGGAAGCGGCCGTCCTCGGCCGCCGGCGCCGCGGCGAGCACCTCGTCGCGGTCGAGCGAGGGACGCACCTCGTCGGCCCGCAGCACGTTGCG
>VGCA01000051.1 GCA_016870245.1 Actinomycetota bacterium
GCCGGTCGCGCTCGCGGGCTCCGAGACCGGGCAGCTCCTGGTGGTCGACGCCGCCGACGGCGCCGTCCGGTGGGCGGTCGATCACCCCGGCGAGATCGCGACCGCGCCCCGGCTCGCGGGCGGGAACGTCCTCGGGGTGTGGCGGGGGAGCGACGGGTCGATCCTCCGTGCCGTCGACGTCGAGACCGGCGCGCTGCGCTGGGAGACGTCCCTCGGCGCGATCGCCGGCGCTCCGGCGGTGGTCGACGGCACGGTCGTGGTGGTCCACGGGGAGCGCATCCACGGCGCCGCGGCGCACGGCCTCGATGCGGCCACCGGCGCCGAGCGCTGGCAGACCCCGCTGGCCGGCTGGTGGGACGCGGCCCTCGAGCCGGTGGTGGGCGGCGGCACCGTCTACCTCCTCGACGGCATGGGCACCGTCGTGGCCCTCGACCCGACCACCGGCGCGGTCTCCTGGAGGAGCGAGACCGGCCGCCCGCTGGTCGGCGGGCGGCTCGCGATCTCGCCGGACGCGGTGGTGTTCGCGTCCTACGACGACGAGCTGATGGTCCTCGACCGGGCCGACGGCCGGCTGCGGGCCGCCGAGCCCCAGCCCGGTGTGCCGGTCGACGTCGCCACCGCGTCCGACCGCCTCGTCGTGGCCCTGCGCCTGGCGAGCCCCAGCCGGGTGGAGGCCCGACCGGTGCCCTGATGCCCCGTCGCGCGGGCCCCGGGACGGATTGCCCGGTACCGGTGCTTCGAAGCGGTATGCGCCATCCCCGGCGGTCGCCGGGGCCGGCCCGACCCGGGGGGTCGTGCCCCGGCCCGGAGTGTGGCGCGCCCGCCCGGTAGCATGACCGGCCACCCGGGCCCGGCCCGGGAATTCACACACCCGCACTCCGAGGTCGCCCGGCCCCTCCCATGGAGGCCTCCCGGGCGCTCGCGGGTGGACGTCCAACCGAGGAATCACAAGGAGCTGACGCGCGTGGCCGTCGTCACCATGAAGCAGATGCTGGAGGCCGGAGTCCACTTCGGTCACCAGACCCGTCGTTGGAACCCGAAGATGCGCAGGTTCATCTTCGGCGAGCGCAACGGCATCTACATCATCGACCTCCAGCAGAGCCTGGAGCGGGTCGACACCGCCTACCGGTTCGTCCGCAAGACCGCCTCCGACGGCGGGACGATCCTGTTCGTGGGCACCAAGAAGCAGGCGCAGGAGCCGATCAGGAACCAGGCCGAGCGCTGTGGCATGCCGTACGTCAACTTCCGTTGGCTCGGCGGCATGCTCACCAACTTCCAGACCGTCCACGCCCGCGTGGGCAAGCTCCACGAGTTCGACCGCAGCATCAGCTCGGGCGAGGCCGACCAGATGATCAAGAAGGAAGGCCTCAAGATGCGCCGCGAGCGCGACAAGCTCGAGCGCAACCTCGGCGGCATCCGCCGTCTCGAGAAGCTGCCCGACGCGATCTTCGTGATCGACACGAAGAAGGAGCACATCGCGGTGACCGAGGCCAACCGCCTCGGCATCCCGGTGGTCGCGGTGGTCGACACGAACTGCGACCCCGATGTGATCGACTACGTCATCCCCGGCAACGACGACGCCATCCGCTCGGCCAACCTCATGTGCCGGGTGATCGCCGATGCGGTCGAGGAGGGCAAGTACATCGCCCAGAAGAAGGGCGCCCGCGCCGGCACCAAGGCCGAGGACGTCGCCCCCAAGAAGCCGGTGGTCCTCTCTCCCGAGGAGCAGGCCCAGCGCGAGGCCGAGCAGGCCCGAGCGCGCGACGAGGCCGCGCGCGCCCAGCGCGAGCGCGAGGCCCGGCTGGCGGCGGCGAAGGACGCCGCGAAGGAGGCCAAGGCCGACGAGGCGGCCGAGGCAGCGGCCGAGACGCCGGCTCCCGAGGCTGCGGCCGAGACGCCGGCTCCCGAGGCTGCGGCCGAGACGCCGGTTTCCGAGGCTGCGGCCGAGACGCCGGCTCCCGAGGCTGCGCCCGAGACGACGGAGAGCTGACCGACGATGGCGGAGATCAAGGCGGCAGACGTCGCGGCGCTGCGCAAGGCGACCGGCGCCGGGATGATGGACTGCAAGAAGGCGCTCGAGGAGTCGGGCGGCGACCTCGAGGCGGCCAAGGACTGGCTGCGCTCGAAGGGCCTCGCCGGCGCGTCGAAGCGGGCGGGGCGCGCGGCCGAGCAGGGCGCGGTCGACGTGAAGGTCGAAGGAGGCGTGGGTGCGCTCGTCGAGCTCACCGCCGAGACCGACTTCGTGGCCAAGAGCACCGACTTCAAGTCGGTGGTCGCCGACCTCGCCGCGCTCGCGGTGGCCGAGGGCAAGGACGAGCTCGCCGAGCTCGCCTACGAGGGCGCCACGGTCGGCGAGCACGTCACGCAGCTCGCGGCCAAGCTCGGCGAGAACGTCGCCGTCGGCCGGGTGGTGCTCTACGAGACCACCGACGGGCTGCTCGACGGCTACGTCCACCAGCAGAACGAGCGCGGGATCATGGGCGTGCTCGTCGAGCTCGGCGGGGTCGACCCGTCGGACGCGACGGCCCGGGAGGTGGCACACGACATCGCGCTGCACATCGCCTCCGCGGCACCGTCGTACGTCACCCGCGACGACGTCCCCGGCGAGGTGGTCGAGCGCGAGAAGGCCGTCTTCGAGGAGCTCACCCGCAACGAGGGCAAGCCCGAGCAGGCCATCCCGAAGATCGTCGAGGGTCGCCTCAACGGCTTCTACAAGGACAACGTGCTCGTCGAGCAGGGCTTCGTGAAGGAGCCCAAGCAGACGATCGCCCAGCTCCTCGAGACGCTCGGCGCCAATGCCGCGGTCCGGCGGTTCGTACGCGTCAAGATCGGCGAATGACCCAGAGCCAGTACCGGCGCGTCGTCCTCAAGCTCTCGGGAGAGGCCTTCGCGGACGCCACCTCCGGCTTCGGCATCGACGCCGCCGTCGTGCAGCGCATCGCCGAGGAAGTGGCGTCGGCCCAGCGCGACCTCGGCGTGGAGATCGCGGTGGTCGTCGGCGGCGGCAACATCTGGCGCGGCGCCAGCGGCGCCCACCGGGGCATGGACCGGGCCCGGGCCGACTACATGGGCATGCTCGCCACGGTGATCAACGCCCTGGCCCTCCAGGACGCGCTGGAGAACTGCGGCCAGCCGACCCGGGTCCAGACCGCCATCGCCATGGCCCAGGTCGCCGAGCCGTTCATCCCGCTGCGGGCGATCCGGCACCTCGAGAAGGGCCGGGTCGTGGTGTTCGCCGCGGGCACCGGCAACCCGTACTTCACCACCGACACCACCGCCGCGCTGCGCGGCGCGGAGATCGGCGCGGGCGCGATCCTGAAGGGCACGCACTCCGGTGTCGACGGCGTGTACTCCGCCGACCCGCGCCTCGACCCCACGGCAGTGAAGCTCACCGAGGTCACCCACTTCGAGGTGCTCAACCGGCGCCTCGCGGTGATGGACTCCACCGCCATCACCTTCTGCATGGACAACCAGCTCCCGATCATCGTCTTCGACGTCACCGAGCCCGGCAACATCGCCCGGGCGCTGCAGGGCGAGCCGATCGGGACGGTGGTCAGCACCACCTGAGTCACCCCCACGCCCGTCCGGACCCGACCCGAGGAGGGACCCCGTGAGCGACCAAGGCCAGGAGATGCGCGACATGGTCGTGTCCGAGTGCCACGAGAAGATGGCCAAGGCCATCGGGCACCTGAAGGACGAGTTCAGTGGGGTGCGCACGGGCCGGGCGTCGTCGGGTCTCGTCGAGAAGCTGCGGGTCGACTACTACGGCAGCGAGGTCCCGCTCCAGCAGCTGGCCGGCTTCAGCGTGCCCGAACCCCGCGTGCTGGTCGTGAGCCCCTACGACAAGGGTGCGATGAAGGCCATCGAGAAGGCGATCCAGTCGAGCGACCTCGGCATCACCCCCAACAACGACGGCAACGTCATCCGGCTCGTGTTCCCGGCCCTCACCGAGGACCGGCGCAAGGAGCTGGTGAAGGTCGTGAAGCAGCGGGCCGAGGACGCCAAGGTGGCCGTGCGCAACCTGCGCCGGGGCGCCCGGCACGACCTCGAGGCCCTGGAGAAGGACGGCGACCTCTCCCGCGACGAGCTGGAGCGGGTCGAGAAGGGGCTCGAGGGCCACACCCAGAAGGTGGTGGCAGAGATCGACGAGCTGCTCCACCACAAGGAGCAGGAGCTGCTCGAAGTCTGAGTCCTGGGGCCGCTCCCGGCGGGCCTCCCGGACGGGAGCCCCGCCGCGCCCTAGCCTTTACCGCGGACGAGGAGGCAACCCGTGTCCGATTGGCGCGACGACGAGTACGACGACGAACCGCGACGGGGGCGTGAGCCCACGGGCGAGGGCGTGCGCATCCTCGGCTCCGAGGCGGGGAGCCCGAGCCCCCCTAGCTTCGCGGCCGGCGACGACGAGTACGACACCTGGTCGGCTTCCGACGAGGGCTGGTCCGCGCAACCGGCCACGGGGGAGACCAGCGGCTCCATGTCGCTCCCGCACTGGACCGAGCCGCCCACCGGCGAGGTGCCCCGGATCCTCGACGACGACACCTCCGACGACCTCGAGTCGTGGTCGTCGCTCACGGGGGGAAGCACTCCGCGCTTCCGCAGCGACGCCGGCGACTGGGCCGCGGGCGACTTCGAGGAGGGCGAGCTCTCCCACGACGACTCCACGCTGATCGGCGCGCTCGACGAGTCGCCGAGCGAAAACCCGTATGGGGAGCCCACGCTGAGCCGCAAGGCTCGCCGGGAGCTGCGGGAGGCCGAGGCCAAGGGCAAGGGCAGGGGTGGCCGCAAGAGCCGTCCCGCCGATCTGCCCCCGGCCGACTACGACTCCATGGACATCGACTCCATGGACACCGACTACTCCGACGACAGCATGCAGCTGCCCACGGTGGCGGCCGCGTCGGGATCGCTCGAAGGGCCGCCCCGCGCGCCGGTGCCCGGTCGGCGCCCCGACCCCCGCGACGGCGGACCGGGCGGTGCGCCCGGGGGCCCCGAGACCCAGCAGCGCGTCATCACCGGCGTCATCGCCGCGGTGGTCGCGATCGTCTGCTTCGCGCTCGGCACCGTCACCACGCTGATCCTCGCGACGGTCATCGTGGGGATCGCCGCGATGGAGTTCTACGAGGCGCTGCGGCGGGCCGGGTACCACACGGCCACTCTCGTCGGGCTGATCGGGTGCGTGGCGATCGTGCCGATCGCCTACGACCAGGGCAAAGACGCGTTCCCGATGATGATCTTCCTCGTCACCGCGTTCACGATGCTCTGGTACCTGTTCGAGGTGATGAAGGCCCGTCCGGTGGTCAACATCGCGCTCACGCTGATGGTGTTCGCCTACATCGGCTGCTTCGGGGCCTTCGCCGGCCTGTTCCTGGCCGCGCCCGACGGCGTGGGCTACATCCTCGGCGTCGTCCTCTGCGTGATCGCCTACGACATCGTGGGCTGGTTCGTCGGCTCGTCGATGGGCCGCACCCCGCTGATGCCGCGCATCTCGCCGAACAAGACGATGGAGGGGCTGCTCGGCGGTATGGCCGCCGCCTTCGTGATGGCGATCTTCGTCACCAACGTGATCTCCGGTTGGGACCAGGGAAGCCTGTTCGACGGGGTGCTCCTGGGCATCGTGATCGCGGTCACCGCACCGCTCGGCGACCTCGTGGAGTCGATGATCAAGCGCGACCTCGGGGTGAAGGACCTCGGCACGCTGCTCCCGGGCCACGGTGGGCTGTCCGACCGGTTCGACGCCCTGCTGTTCACGCTCCCCGCGGCCTACTACGTGGCGATCCACATCGTCACCTGAGCGAGCCCTCATGACCGGCGTCGCGATCCTCGGGTCGACCGGATCGATCGGGACCCAGGCGCTCGACGTGATCCGCAGTCACCGGTCGGAGTACGAGGTCGTCGCGCTCGCGGCCGGTCGCAACGCGGAGCTCCTCGCCGCGCAGGCGGCCGAGTTCGGCGTCGACCCGAGGTGGGCCCGCACCACCGGCGACGATCCCGAGGCCCTCGCCGAGCTGGCCGCCCACCCCGACGCGGACGTGGTGCTCAACGCGGTGGTCGGCTTCGCCGGTCTGCCCGTCACCATCACCGCGCTCGAGCAGGGCAAGCGCCTCGCGCTCGCCAACAAGGAGAGCCTCATCGCCGGCGGGGCGGTGGTCAACGAGGTGCGCCGGAAGGGCGGCGGCGAGATCGTGCCGGTCGACTCCGAGCACAGCGCCGTGTACCAGTGCCTGCGCAGCGGCACCGCCGGGGAGGTGCTGCGGGTGCTCCTCACCGCGAGCGGTGGCCCGTTCCGCGGGAAGACCCGGGCCGAGCTCGCGCTCGTGCAGGTGGAGGACGCGCTCAAGCACCCCACCTGGGACATGGGCGCCAAGATCACCATCGACTCGTCGACCCTCATGAACAAGGGGCTCGAGGTCATCGAAGCCCACGAGCTGTTCGGAGTCGACTACGACCGCATCGAGGTGGTGGTCCATCCGCAGTCGGTGATCCACTCGATGGTCGAGTTCGTCGACGGCGCCACCATCGCCCAGCTGTCGATGCCCGACATGCGCTTGCCGATCGGCCTGGCCCTCGGGGCGCCCGGGCGGCTGCACCAGCCGTTCGGGGCCATCGACTGGACCACGCTCTCCTCGCTCACGTTCGAGACCCCCGACCTCGGGGCGTTCCCGTGCCTGGCCCTGGCCTACGAGGCCGGTCGGGCGGGTGGGGGCGCCCCGGCCACGCTGAGCGCCGCCAACGAGGTGGCCGTGGAGGCGTTCCTGGCCCGCCGGATCCCGTGGCTGGCCATCGCCGAGGTCAACGGTGAAGTTCTGGCCAAGGGGGTTGGGAACGTCTCGACGGTTGCCGACGTTCTGGAGGCAGACCGGGTCGCTCGTGTGCACGCGAGGGCCATCGTCGACCGGATGGCCGAGGCCGCATGAAGGATCCGCTCGAAGACGTCCAGCTCAGCGAGACCCGGGGCGGGAGCTTCGTCGTCCTCGGCGTGGTCGTCGCACTCGTGGCCCTCCTGTTCTTCGTCAACCCGTGGGTCGCCGCGATCATCGTCGGGCTCATCGTCATGGTGATGCTCCACGAGGCCGGCCACCTCATCGCCGCCCGCAAGACCGGCATGTTGGCCACCGAGTACTTCCTCGGGTTCGGGCCGCGCCTGTGGTCGTTCAAGAAGGGCGAGACCGAGTACGGCGTGAAGGCGATCCCCGCCGGCGGCTACGTCCGCATCATCGGGATGACCAACATGGAGGAGGTCCCGCCCGAGGACGAGCGCCGTACCTACCGGGTGAGCAGCACGGGTCGACGGCTCACCGTGGTGCTGGCCGGCGTGACGGTCAACATCCTCCTGGCCTGGCTGCTGTTCACGGTGGCGATCGCGGGCCGCGGGTACTGGGTCGAGGGGCCGAGCACGACGGTTCGCCAGGTGGTGGCGAACAGCGCCGCGGCCGCCGCCGGGGTGGAGGCGGGCGATCGCTTCGTGGCCGTCGACGGGCAGCCGGTCGACTCGTGGGACGACCTCAAGGGCGCCATCGAGGCCAACGGCGGCGAGGAGACCACGTTCGTGGTGGTGCGTGACGGCGAGCGGGTGACCCTCACCGCGACGCCCGAGTCGCGCGGGGGCCAGGGGTTCCTCGGCGTGGCCCCCGGCGACGAAGTGCGCGACATCACGATCCTCGGAGCGATCCCCGAGGGGTTCAAGGCGATCGGCAGGGTCACGTCCGGGACCGTGAGCGGCGTCGCCCGGGTGTTCTCGCCGTCGGGCGTGCAGGAGTACTCGAAGAACTTCACCAGCGACGCGCCGAAGGAGGGGTCGCCCGCCGACCTCAACCGGCCGACGTCGGTGGTGGGAATCGTCGACAAGGGCTCGTCACTCGTCGCCGGCGACGTCTGGAGCCTGCTGTTCCTGCTGGGCGCCGTGAGCCTGGCCCTCGCCCTGTTCAACCTGATCCCGCTGCCCCCGTTCGACGGCGGGCACGCGGCGGTCGTGGTCTACGAGGCGATCGCGTCGAAGGTGAAGGGCCGAACGGTCCGGGCCGACTGGCGCAAGCTGATGCCGGTGGCCGCGGTCGTGCTCGCCATCTTCTTCACCTTCGGCCTCTCGGCGATGCTCCTCGACCTCCGCGACATCGCCCGCTGACCCCGGCCGCGCCATCGTTGACCGGTCGACGGCCTCCGTTGAAGCGTCCCTCCCGCTGAGCGGAACCCACGCTTCAACGGAACGGTCACCGGCGATGCCGCCGTTCGCACCACGGCGTCTTCCGTGCCTCGAGTCGGCCGTGGAGATTGGGTGCAGACGGGGTGTGGGTGGGGCGGCGGGCCGTAGCATCCTCTCCGTGATGGAGCGGCGGAAGACGCGGCAGGTCGTCGTCGGGAACGTGCCCGTGGGCGGCGACGCGCCGGTGTCGGTGCAGTCGATGACGACCACGAAGACGGCCGACGTCGAGGGCACGCTCGCGCAGATCTACGCCCTGGCCGCGGCCGGGTGCGACATCGTGCGGTGCACCTGCAACGAGGAGGAGGCGGCCGAGGGGCTCGCCCACATCGTGAGCCGGTCGCCGGTGCCGATCGTCGCCGACATCCACTTCCAGTACAAGCTCGCGCTCGCGGCCATCGAGGCCGGGGTGCACGCGCTGCGGCTCAACCCGGGCAACATCCGCAAGCCCGAGCACATCAAGCTCGTGGCGTCGGAGGCGCGCGACCGGGGGCTGCCGATCCGCATCGGCGTCAACGCCGGGAGCCTCGACCCCGACATCGCCGAGGAGTTCGGCGGGGCCACGCCCGAGGCACTCGTCGCGTCGGCGGTGCGCGAGCTCGACTACTTCCGCGAAGTCGACTTCGACGACGTGAAGATCTCGGTGAAGGCGTCGAACGTGCCGCTGATGATCGACGCCTACCGGCTGCTGGCGGAGACGGTCGACTACCCGCTGCACCTGGGCGTCACCGAGGCGGGTCCGCCGCCCGCGGGCCTGGTGAAGTCCACCGCGGGCATCGGCACGCTGCTCAGCGAGGGCATCGGCGACACGATCCGCTACTCGCTCACCGCCGACCCGGTCGAGGAGGCCCGGGCCGGGCGCACCCTGCTCGAGGCGCTCGGCTTGCGGGAGCGCAAGAACGTCGACCTCATCGCCTGCCCGAGCTGTGGGCGTGCCGAGGTCGACGTGATCCAGGTCGCGACGGCCGCCCAGCAGGCGCTCGAGGCGCGCAACATCCCGTTGCAGGTCGCAGTGATGGGCTGCGTGGTGAACGGCCCCGGTGAGGCGCGCGACGCCGACCTCGGCATCGCCGCGGGCCGGGGCAAGGGCCACCTGTTCGTGAAGGGTCACGTGGTGCGGGTGGTGCCCGAGGCCCAGATGGTCGAGGCGCTCCTCGAGGAGGCCGAGGCGATCGTGGCCGAGGGCATCGAGGCCCGCATCGCCGCGGCCGATGCCAACGCCGAGGCGATCGCCGCGGCCGAGCGCGAGCAGCTCATCGAGCTGCGGGGCGTCGACGTGAACCACTCGCTCGACAAGATCGCCAGGATCCGCGAGATCGCCGACGACTGACCCGCCTCGTGGGCCGTCAGAGTGGGAACGCGATCGGGATCACGATCAGCGACACCACGATCGTCGCGAGCGTGAGGGGCGCACCGAGGCGGGTGAAGTCGCGGAACTTGTAGTTGCCCATGCCGAACACCAGCAGGTTGGTCTGGTAGCCGATCGGCGTGAGGAACGAGCACGACGCCGCGATCAGGATCGCGATCGCGAACGGGCGGAAGTGGAGCCCCGCTTCGGATGCCGTTGCCAGCGCGATGGGGAACATGAGCACCGCGGCGGCGTTGTTCGACAGCAGCTCGGTGAGGATCATCGTCGCGAGCAGCACGCCGGCGAGCACTCCCACCGGGCCGATCCACTCGAAACCGTCGACGAGCAGCTGGCCGATCTCGGCGGCCAGCCCGCTCTCCTGCATCGCGGCGCCGAGCCCGAAGCTCGCCGCGATCATCAGGATGATCTCGAAGTTGATCGACCGCCGCGCCTCGGCGGGCGTGATGGCGCCGATGGCGAGCACGGCGAGCGCGGCCAGGAGCGACGCCTTCAGGAGGTCGAGCAGGCCGGTGCCGGCCACGACGATGAGCGCCAGCGTGATCAGCTCGACGGCCCGGGCCCGGTTGCGGCGCAGCGGCGTGCCGCCCTCGACCGCGGAGACGAGCAGGAAGTCGTGGCGGTCGCGCCAGCGGCGTCCGAAGTCGGGGTCGGCGAGCACCAGCAGCAGGTCGCCGGCGCGCAGACGCACGTCGCCGAGCTTGTCGGAGAGGCGCTCACCCGACCGGTGCACGGCCAGGACCGCGGCGTTGTACCGGGCGCGGAAGTCGACCTCCTTGAGCGTCGCGCCGACGAGCGGGGAGTTGTCACCCACCACGACCTCGAAGGTCTCGGGGGCTCGGGAGTCGGTCGCCTCGGTGATGTGGTGGTGCTCGGCGGGCAGCAGACCCGGCAGCTTCTGGAGGTCGAGCACCCGCTCGACGTTGCCGGCGAACGTGAGGAGGTCGCCGGCCACGAGCGGCTCCTCGGGGCGGACGGGCGCGATGAGCACGCCGGTGCGTTCGATCTCGACGAGGTACACGCCCGTGAGCGCGCGCAATCCCGCGCCGGCCACCGTCTGCCCGATCAACGCGCTGCCGGGCTGCACGACCATGTCGATCGTGTACTCGCGCACCGCGGCGTCGGCCTCGGCGGCCGACTCACGGCGGGGGAGGAGCAGCGGGGTGAGCGCGATGAGGAGGGCGGCACCGATCAGTGCGACGGGGAGTCCGACCGGGGTGATCTCGAACATGGACAGCGGCTCCTTGCCGGCGTCCTGGAGCAGCCCCGACACCGTGACGTTGGTCGAGGTGCCGATGACGGTGATGACGCCGCCGAAGACCGCCGCGTAGCTGAACGGCATCAAGAACCGCGATGCGTTGCGGCCCGTGCGGCGGGACCACGACACGATGCGCGGGGCGACCATGCTCACGAGGGGGGTGTTGGCGATGAACGCCGATCCCACCGCGCCCGGGACCACCACGCGGGTGAGGTCGCGTCGCTCCGATCTGCGCTCGTCCGCCGTTCGGCGGCCGCCGAGCACGCGGTCGGTCAGGCCCTGCAGCGCCCCGGTGGTCTCGGTGGCGCCCGCGAGCACGTACAGCGCGGCGACGGTGATGGGCGCGTCGTTGGAGAACCCGGCGAACGCCTGCTCCTGGTTGATCACGCCGGTCACGAACAGCACGACCGTCGCCGCGAGGATGGCGATCGACGGCGACACGCGCTCCGTGATGAGCACCGCGATCGTCACCACGACGACCGCGAGGGTGAACCAGGCCTCTGCGCTCAACGCCCCTCCGCTCCCATCAGCCGCGGTTCAGCATCCGCTGCTGCCACCACTTGGCCAACCCGGTCTTCGACCCGGCCGCGATGCGCTCGGCCCGGAGGCGCTCCTCCCACGTGGAGTCGAGCGGGCGGAGGTCGCCCACGACCCATTGCAGCAGGTGATCGGCGAGGGCCGGGTTGCGGGGGAGGACCGGCCCGTGGAGGTACGTGGCGACGAGCCGTTCACCCAGCGCGCCGTCGCCCCCGGAGCCGTCGCCGTTGCCGCCGCCCGCGAGCACCGTCCCGAGCGGGCGCACGCCCGGCCCGAGCGTGGTGCGACCGCCATGGTTCTCGAAGCCGGTGAGGGTGGGTAGCGGCGCGTCGGGTTGCACGAGCACCTCGCCGATGAGCCGGTCGGGGCCGGGATCGGTGACGGCGTCGACGAGGCCGATGCCGTCGAGCCGGGTGCCGTCGGCCGCGACGTAGGAGTGCCCGATCAGCTGGAAGCCGGCGCACACGGCGAACACCACTGCCCCTCCCTCCCAGGCGCGCACGATCGCGGCCCGGGAGTCGCGCATCCCGGCCGCGGCCATGTTCTGCGGGTCGTCCTCCCCGCCGCCGAACAGGTACACGTCGAGCGAGTCGGGGATCGGAGCACCGGCCGGGACCTCGACCACCTCGGCCGCGAGGTCGCGCCACCGGCACCGCTGCGCGAGCACGAGCGCGTTGCCCCGGTCGCCGTAGGTGCCCAGCAGCTCGGGGTAGATCAGACCCACCCGCACGGTCGACTCACGCACGGGGGTCCCCGTACTTCCGGTAGAGCGCCGAGAACTGCGTGTAGCTGCAGATCAGCACCGGCTCGTCGCCCGGGAGGCGGGGGGCGGCGCGCCGCGCGTCGGCCTCGACGATGTGCTCGACGTCGGCGTAGCGCAGTCGCACGGCGACGTCGAGGCAGCGCTCACCCGCGGCCGCGGTGGGGAGGCCCCGCAGGAGCTCGTACGGCACGTCCCACAGCCACGACGGGTCCTTGCCATCGGCCGCGCGGGCGTTGACCGCGATGACGACCGAGCGGCCGGTGTCGTGCACCCACTGGAGGACCTCCGACCAGCCGGCCGGGTTCTTGGCGAGCAGCACCCGCGCCCGCCGCCCGTCGGCGAGCGGGACCCGCATGTAGCGCCCCGCCACGGTGTCGACCGCGGCGGCGGCGTCGGCCGCGACCTGCGGATCGATGCCGTAGTGCGAGACCGCCGCGGTGATCGCGAGGGCCGCGTTGTCGCGGTTCCACCGACCGGGGAGCGCGAGGTCGAGCGTGACCCGGGTGCCGTCGAGCACCAGGGTGTCGCCGTCGAGTCGGTTCGGCGTCTCGGGCTGGGCGAAGCCGCAGCCGGGGCAGTGGAAGCGATCGGCGCCCCAGTCGAGGAGCCGGGCGCACACGGGGCAGGTGGCGGCGTCGGAGCGCCACGGCAGCCCGAGCGCCACCCAGGTGGTCCGGGCGGGATCGGCCGCGTGGACGACGTGCGGATCGCTCGCGTTGGCCACCACGTGGAGATCAGGGTGGGCCTCGGCGATCCGCCGCCAGGCGGCGCCGACCGCGTGGACCTCGCCGTAGCGGTCGAGCTGATCGCGGCTGAGGTTGCCGAGCACGAGCAGCTCGGGCGCCAGCGGCTCGACGACCTTCGCGAGCGCACGCTCGTCGGCCTCGATCACGGCGAGGCCGGGCTTCCGTGCGGCGGCGAGCACCGGCGCGATCCCCGAGGTGAGGTTGGCGCCCGTGTGGTTGGTGGCCACCGGCTCGCCGAGGGTGCGGACCGCGGCGGCGAGGAGCTTGGTGGTGGTGGTCTTGCCGTTGGTGGCCGACACGAGCGCGACCCGCAGGCCGATCGCGAGCTCGTCGAGCGCGTGGGGTGCGATCTCGTTGATCACCCGACCGCTGATCGTCGCGCCCGCGCCGCGGCCGGTGAGGCGCGACAGCGCGCCGGTGAGCGCGCCGGCCCTGACCGCGACCTTCGTCCGAGTGCTCACGGCGCCGTGCGGGCTCACGGGCGCACGCACCAGTACGCGTCGACGCGGTACGGGAGCGCGAGCAGGGTGCGCCCTTCCGTGTCGGGGTGGGACGCGAGGATCTGCCGCACCTCGTCGAGTACGGCCTCCTGCTCGGCGGGGGGCAGCACCGCGACGTGGCTCACGCCGCGGAAGCGCTCGACCACGAGCTCGGGTGGGAGGACGTGCTCGTGGTGGAACACCGCTTCGTGCAGCGGCCCGAACCACCGCTGCGACGCGAGGGCGGTGTCGGCCCACCGGTCGTGGTCGCGCCATGGCGCGTGCTTCTCGACCCGATCCATGACCGACCACGCGGCGTCGACCCACGGGACTGACCGGTCCCGGGCGTTCCACACGAGGGCGAGGCGCCCGCCGGAGCGGATCGCCCGGTGCAGCTCTGCGGCCGCGATCTCGGAGTCGAACCAGTGGAACGCCTGGAACACGGTCACGGCGTCGAGGGCGCCGTCGCGGAACGGCAGCGCTTCGGCGGTCCCGGCCGCGACCGGCACCTGCGGCACCGTGGTCCGGAGGACGGTCCGCATGCCGGGCACCGGCTCCACGGCCAGCACCGTGGCCCCGGTGGGGGTGAGGAGCCGGGTGGAGATGCCGGTGCCCGCCGCGAGGTCGCACACTGTGACCCCCGGCTCCAGGCACAGTGCATCGGCCACCCACGCAACGGCGTCGGCCGGGTACGACGGTCGAGTGCGCGCGTACGTGTCGGCCTGCGCGTCGAACCCTGAGGCGGCGACGTCGTGGATGCCACTCTGGCTTCGCCCGCTGCGCGGCGCCGATCGAGACACGGTCGCGGTCCTTCCTCCGGCAGCCGACCCTACGCGAGGGCGCCCCGCGGCCGCGGGCTCAGCGGCTCAGGCGTGGAGGCCGCACTCGGTCTTGTCGGTGCCCGCCCAGCGACCGGCGCGCGTGTCGTCGCCCTCGGTCACGGGACGGGTGCACGGCCAGCAGCCGATGGAGGCGTAGCCCCGACCGGCGAGCGGGTGCACCGGGAGGTCGTGGTCGCGCACGTAGCCGTCGACGTCGAGGTCCGACCACAGGGCGATCGGGTTGACCTTCACCAGGCCCCGGCCCACGTCGTAGGTCACGACCGGGGTGGTGGCCCGGACCGGGCCGTCGGCCCGCCGCAGGCCGCTCATCCACGCCTCGCGACCGGACAGGACCTTCGCCAACGGCGCCACCTTCCGGGCCGCGCAGCAGGCGTCGGTGTCGGTGAGCCAGAGGTCGTCGGCGGGGAGGTTGGGGCTGACCACGCGCAGGTTCAGGTCGTAGCGCCGGCGCACGTGCTCCACGTACCAGAGGGTCTCGGCGAAGTGGTATCCGGTGTCGAGGAACGCGATCTCGATGTCGGCCGACACCTTCGCGACGAGGTCGATCATCACGCAGTCCTGGAACGACGCGGCCAGCACCAGGTCGTCGCCGAAGCGGTCCCACGCCCACTCGATCGCCGCGGTCGCCGGTCGCGTCTCCAGCGCGCGCGAGACCCTGTGGAGCTCCTCGAGGTCGGGCACGCCGGAGACCGGCGCCATGGGATCGGTGGACGTCCGGGGGAGGGCCGTCATCGCGAGGTGCTCACGTCGCGCACTCGCTCTCGCCGATCTCCTTGATGTACGGACCGGTCTCGCCGAAGTCGATGTAGAAGTCGGGCGCGGTCGCAGGGTCGGGGAACTCGTCGAGGTCGACCAGGGTCGCGCCGACGGCCTCGGCGCCACCGCTGCGGGCGAGCCACGCCGAGAACGACTCGCCGGCCTGGCGGTCGGCGGCGAACTTGCCCACCACCCGGACCACGGCCTCCGACGCCGCCTTGGCCGGCAGCTTGGTGGCCTTCTGGCCGAACTCGATCTCCATGTCGCCCATGCGGCCGCCGAGCAGCATCTGGTAGCCCGGGGCCGCCTGCCCGTGGGCCCGCCGCTCCAGCCCGAAGAAGCCGATGTCGGAGATGTGGTGCTGGCCGCACGAGTTGGTGCAGCCGGAGATGTTGATGCGGACTCCGCCGACCTCGGCGAGGCCGGCGTCCTCCAGCGCCCGGTCGATGTCGGAGGCGAGGCCCCGCGACTGGGTCACGGCGAGGTTGCAGGTGTCGGCGCCGGGGCAGGCGACGACGTCGCGCACGAGCTCGGCGCCCGCGGCGGCCATGTCGATCGCCGACAGCGCCTCGAACACCCGCGGGAGCTGGTCGTCGGTGAGGCCGCGCAGCACGAAGTTCTGACGGTTCGTGATCCGCACCTCGCAGCCGATCTCCCGCTGGAGGTCGGCGAGCCCGCGGAACTGGGTCGGCGTGATGTCGCCGAGGCGGCAGTGGGCGTAGGCGCTGACCGTGCCGTTGGCCCGGCCCCGCACCACGTTGGCCAGCTCCCACTTCGCGTACGGCGACAGGCCGGAGAACTCGATCGGGGAGCCGAGGTCGGCGACCGACTCGGTGCCCATGCCCGCCGGCGCGTCGCCGTCGGCCGCGACCGCGGCGGGGATGCCGCCGGGGTAGGTGGCCGACCCGATGAGGAGCTTGCGCTCCTTCTCGATCCGGGTCCGCAGCTCGTCGATGCCCATCGTGTCGACGAGCCACTTCATGCGGGCCCGCAGCTTGTTGTCGCGGTTGCCGAAGTTGGCCCACACCCGCAGCGCGGCCTCGATCGTGGGCAGCAGGTCCTCGCGGGAGGTGAACTCCTCGATCGCGAGCGCGGGGTGGGGGTTGGCGCCGAGGCCGCCAGCCATGAACACGCGAAAGCCCGGTTCGGTGGTGCCGTTGGGGAGCGGGCGGCTGACCGCGACCACGCCGATGTCGTTGAACATCGCCTGGCCGCAGTCGGTGGCGCAGCCCGAGAGGTTGATCTTGAACTTCCGGGGCAGGCGCTGGGTCAGCGGGTTGCGCAGGAAGAGGTCCTTGACGGCCTCGGCCCACGGGCTGATGTCGACCACTTCGTAGGGGCACGCCCCGGCGAGGTGGCACCCGGCCACGTTGCGGACGGTGTCGCCGCACGCCTCGCGGCTGGTGAGGCCGACCGCGGCGAGGAGCCGCAGCACCTCACCGGCCTGCTCGAGCTGCACGAAGTGGTACTGCAGGTTCTGGCGGGTGGTGAGGTGGCCCCAGCCCCGCGAGTGCGTCTCGGCGATGTGGGCGAACATGTCGAGCTGGTCGGGATCGACCTTGCCGTAGGGGATCTTCACCCGGACCATCTGGTTGAAGCCGCCCTGGCGCTGGCCGTAGATGCCCTGGTTGAGGCGGAAGACGCGGAACGCGTCGTCGTCGATCTCACCCGCCATGTACCGGCGGGCGTTCTCCTCGAAGCGGTCGATCTCGTCGGCGACGACGGGGTCGAGCGTGGCGCTGCGGAGCTCGGCGATGTCGATCATGGGTGCACCTCGGGCGGGCGGGAGGGCGGAGCGGGAAGAGGAGCG
>VGCA01000052.1 GCA_016870245.1 Actinomycetota bacterium
CATACTCGGCCCATGTCGACCGACCTGGGCCTCACCCACGTCGCGCTGCCGGTGGCCGACGTCGACGCCACCGCCGCGTTCTACGCCCGCTACGGAGGGATGCAGGTCGTCCACCGGCGGGCGGAGGACCCGAGCACGGGTGCCGGGGCGGTCGTGTGGCTGTCGGACCTGACCCGGCCGTTCGTGGTCGTGTGCATCGAGACCGCGGTGACCCACACGCTGGGCGGCTGGTCGCACCTCGGAGTGGCCGTGGAGAGCCGGGCCGAGGTGGACCGTCGGGTGGCCGAGGCCCGGGCCGCGGGCATCGCCGTCGACGGGCCCCACGACTCCGGACCGCCGGTCGGGTACTGGGCGATCCTGCCCGACCCCGACGGCCACCACCTGGAGCTCGCGTTCGGCCAGGAGGTCGGCGCCGCCGTCGCGGCGGCCAACGCCGACGCGGGCGAGCGCGCGGCGCCGGACCGTTAGTGTCCAGCGCCGATGAGCGCTCTCGACCCGTCCACGACCGTCCTCACCGCCCTCGCGAGCCGCCTCGCGCGCGACCCCGACGGGCCCTACCTCGACTTCGAGGGCGACGCCTACACCACCCGGGCCATGGACGCCGCGGGCAACCGCTGCGCCCGGGTGCTCGAGGCCCTCGGCGTCGGCCGGGGTGAACGGGTGGCGACCCTGTTGGAGAACGTGCCCGAGCAGGTGGTCTCGTTCTTCGGCGCCGTGAAGGTCGGCGCGATCCAGGTGCCGGTCAACACGGCCTACAAGGGCGAGTTCCTGCGCCATCAGCTGGCCGACTCGGGTGCCGCGGTGATGATCGTGCAGGGCGACTTCGCCGGGCGCATCGCCGACCTCGACCTGGCCACGCTCCCCGAGCTGAACGCCGTCGTGGTGGTGGGGGAGCCCGACCGGGCGATCGACGGCATCGCCGTGCACGACTGGGCGGCCGCCATGGCCGGCGCCTCCGACGCGGCCGTCCCCGACCCGGGCGTGACACCGTCCGACCTGGCCTGCTTCATCTACACCGCGGGGACGACCGGCCCGTCGAAGGGGTGCATGCTCCCGCACCACTACGTCGCCTCGCTCGGCGAGCAGATCGCGCGGGCCTGGGAGATCCGCCCCGACGACTGCGTGTTCACCCCGCTGCCGCTGTTCCACTTCAACGCGATCTCGGTGTGTGTGGTCGGCGGTCTGGTCAACGGCCACAGCGCGGCGATCGTGCGGCGGTTCTCGGTGTCGAACTTCTGGCCCGAGGTGGTGCGCACGAACTCGACCATCGCCTCGCTGCTCGGGTCGCTCGCCATCCTCGTGGGCGACGCCGAGGACAACCCGGCGCAGGCCGACCACCGGCTCCGCCTGTGCGTCGCCGCCCCGATGCCACCCGCGACCGACGAGGCGTGGCGCACCCGCTTCGGCGTGCCCACGTTCAGCGCCGGCTTCGGCCTCACCGAGGCGTCGCTGATCTCGGCGCTGCCCGCGCGGGAACAGAACAAGCCCGGCGCCGCCGGCCGCCTCAACCAGGACGACTTCGAGGTGCTCCTCGTCGACGACGACGACCAGCCGGTGCCGACCGGTGAGATCGGCGAGATCGTCTGTCGACCCCGCAACCCGAACTCGATGTTCCAGGGCTACTGGCGCCGGCCCGAGGACACGCTCGCGGCGTTCCGCAACCTCTGGTTCCACACCGGCGACCTCGGCAAGGTCGACGAGGACGGCTTCCTCTTCTTCGTCGACCGCAAGAAGGACTACCTGCGCCGGCGGGGGGAGAACATCTCGAGCTTCGAGATGGAGCGGGTGTTCCACGGTCACGACGCCATCAACGACGTCGCGGTCCACTCGGTCCCGAGCGACATGGGTGAGGACGACCTCAAGGTGACCGCGGTGCTCAACCCCGACGCGACGGTCACCGAGGAGGAGCTGTGCGCGTGGGTGGTGGAGCGGGTCCCCTACTTCGCGGTCCCGCGCTACATCGAGTTCCGTGACGACCTGCCCCGCAATCCGGTCGGCCGCGTCCTGAAGTACCAGCTGCGCGACGAGGGCGTGACCGAGGCGACGTGGGACCGGGAGCAGAGTGGCTTCACCTTCGAGCGTCGGTGATCTCGGGGTGACGCACCGGTGAGCGCGCGGACCCGCTCGGTCGCCGCGGGCGTGCTCGCAGTGCTGGGGACGGTCTGTCTGCTCGTGGGCGCGGTCTATGCATGGGCGGCCCCCACGCTGTTCGACAGCGAGAAGTTCGCGGCCCGGGCCCGGTCGGCGCTCGACGAGTCGCCCGCGCTGCGCCAGGTCGTCGCCCGGACCCTGGTGGTCGAGGTCGTCGAGGCCAACCGGGCCGACCTCATCGCCTTCCGGCCGGTGCTCGTCGCCGCCGCGGAGACCGTGGTGGCGTCCGACACCTTCGGCGACGTCTTCGAGGTCGCCGTCCGCAACGCCCACGCCTTCTTCACCGAGGAGCCCGCCGACAACATCGTGGTGCGGGCCAACGAGGCGCTCGTGCTGCTGATCGACACGGTCCGGATCGTCGCCCCGGAGGCCGCCGACGGGATCCCGGCCAGCGTCCGGCCCGCGTTGCTGCGGTTCGGCGACCTCTCGGCCGACCTCGAGCTCTGGCGCACGGGGGAGCGCACGGAGACCCTCGCGTGGGTGCTGCCCCTCGTCGGCGTCGTCGCCTGGGTCGGGGCGGTGGCGCTGACCCGGGACCGCTCCGCCATGCTCGTGCGGCTCGGCGGGGTGCTCACCGTCGGCGGGCTGGCACTGCTGCTCGGCATCCGCATCGGTGGTCGGTTGTTCGAGTCGCACTTCGACCTGCCCGTGAACCAAGAGGCCGCCGCCGACGTCTGGGACGTCTACCTCGACGGGCTCCGGGCCATCGCCTGGGCCGCGATCCTCGCCGGCATCGTGCTCGCGGCCGCGGTGCAGGCCATCACGCGGGACGCGTCGCGGTTGCGCCCGGCGCGCCTGCGGGCCGCGGTCGTCGGCATCGTCACCCGAGAGCCGCGCACCCGGATCGGCCGGATCGGGCTGGGCGTCGGGATGGCGGTGGCGGGGTTGGCGATGTTCGCGGCGCCCCTCGACGTGGTGACCGCGCTCGTGACGGCGACGGGGGCGTTCCTCCTGTACGCGTCACTCGTCTACTTCCTGGGCGCGATCGTGGTGCGGCGTTCCGCCGACGCGACCTACGCGGACCACGAGCCGCGGGGTCGGGCCTGGGCGATCGGAGTCGCCGTCTCGCTCGGGCTCGTGCTCATCGGCGGCGTGAGCACCTACCTGATCCTGAGCGAGCCGGAGTCCACCGCGCGGGTGCAGGGCTGCAACGGCCGCGTCGAGTACTGCCTCCGCCGGCTCGACCAGGTCACGCTCGCGACCACCCACAACGCCCCGACCGCCGCCGAGGACGGCTTCCTGCTGCCCAACCAGGAGCGGGGTGTCGTCGACCAGCTGCGCGACGGCGTGCGGGGCTTCCAGATCGACACGTTCCTGGGCTCGGTGCGCACGAACGGCGGCGTGAGCGTGGTGTTCACCGACCTCGACGACAACAAGCTCCTCTCGATCGAGAACACCGTCGGGCCGGAGCTCACCGCGCAAGCGCTCGAGTTCCGCCGGATCGTCGGCCCGCCGCCCGACAGCGCCCGTCAGGACGTCTATCTCTGCCACAACTTCTGCGAGCTCGGTGCGCTCGAGGCCCGGCCGACGTTCGTGGAGTTCCGTCGCTTCCTCGAGCGCAACCCGACCGAGGTGCTGTTCTGGGTCGTGCAGGACGAGATGCCCGCCGAACGGCTGCGGGAGGTGCTGGTCGAGTCCGGGCTCGACCGCTACCTCGCCACCATCGACTGGTCGGAGCCGCTCCCGACGCTGGGTGCGCTCGCGTCGTCGGGCCAGCGCCTCGTGGTCGGTCTGGAGAACGGCGACCTCGGCCCCACCATCCCCAACGTGTTCCGCGACCGGGTCGTCCAGGAAGTGCCCTACAACTACCGGACGATCGAGCAGCTCACCGCACCGGACTCGTGCCGGCCGCTGCGAGGTCGACCCGACGCGCCGATCTTCCAGTTCAACCACTGGGTGACGCCGGCGTCGGCCAGCGCGTCGGCGGTGGCCAACACCACCGCCGTGCTGGGCGACCGGGCCTTCCGGTGCATGGAGGAGCGCGGACTGCTCCCCAACCTGGTCGCGGTCGACTTCTACGAGCGGGGCGACCTCTTCGGTGTGGTCGACGCGCTCAACGCGGCGGTGGGAGAGGCCGAGGGCCCGGAATCCCGGGCGGGGGCCGGCGTCACCTCGTTGCGCGCGGCCGACGGGTAGCGCACCAGATCTCCTCGGCGGGCCAGCGGCGGGCCCACCGGTAGGGCGCGAAGTCGTGGGTGGTGGTGGCGCCGTCCGGGGCCAGGACCTCGATCAGGTCGTCGACCACGAAGTCGTGCGCCCGCAGCACCCGGATCCACTCCCCGTGGGACCAGATCACGTCGACGGTTCCGAGGTCGGACCCGGCGACCCGCCGCGCCTGCCACGGCGCGTGGAGTCGGCGGGTCTGGCGGAAGCCCTGGTCGTCCCAGGTGAGGTAGAGCAGCTGGGTGCCCACCAGGAACACCAGACGACCGCCGTCGCGCAGCAGCCGTGCGCACTCGGGCACCGTCCGCGCGGGGTCGCAGAACGACATCGCCCCGTGGTCGCAGAACACCACGTCGAACGACGCGTCGGCGAAGGGGGTCGCAGTCGCCGACGCGCACACCAGGGGCAGGCGTGTGGCGGCGGCCTCGACGCGGGTGCGGGCGTGGCCGAGCTGCCCCTCCGACAGGTCGAGGCCGACGACCCGGGCTCCGAGGCCGGTGAGCGCGACGCCGAACTGCGCGGCGCCGCAGCCGTACTCGAGCACGTCGCGGTCGGCCACGTCGCCGAGCACGCCGAGCGTGGCCTCCGGGACGCGCCACACCCCCCACGCGACCGGCGCGGCGGCCAGCGCGTGACCGTGCGCGGCCTGGTACCCGTCGGCGTCGCCGTCCCAGAAGGCGCGGTTGTGGAACTCCGGGTCGACCGCCTCAGCCATCGGTCGATGCCGGGTCGTGGCCCTCGGTGGTCGCTCGGGCCGCGAGGCCACGGATCTCCGCCCGGCGGGTGAACGGTGCCGCGATCGCCCCGACGACCAGCGCCGCGATCGCGACCGGGACGAGCGGCACGCCCCAGAAGAGGGCCACCAGGACGACGGCGAGGAACGCGACCGCGGCGTCGACCAGCCAGTGCACCGCGAACGGCCGGGGCGGCCGGACTGGGAGGTGAGGGCCCGGGCCGGGTTGGGAGGACGAGGACGAGGGGGAAGAGGAGGGATCGCCGTTCACCGGCCGAGCCTCACACACCCGGTGATGGCGCTCCACCCGGTCCGGCCGCATTCCTGCCTCGACGGCGACGGCTGGATAGATTCCGCCGATGACCAGCGAGCCGGTGGCGATCGACGGGCGGGCCCTCGGGCGCCGCGGCGCGGCCACCCGCAGCCGGCTGCTCGAAGCCACGGCGGAGCTGCTCGAGACCCACGGTGTGCGCGACCTGCGCGTGGTCGACATCGCGCGCCGGGTCGGCACGTCGCCCGCGACCTTCTACCAGTACTTCCGCGACGTCGAGGATGCCGTGCTCGCACTGTCGGCCGAGGTGGGGGAGGACCTCGCCCCGTTCGCCGAGCTGCTCGACCGCCCGTGGACCGGGCCCGACGGGCTCGACGCGGCGCGCGAGCTCGTCGGCTCGTTCATCGAGTACTGGGACGCCCACCGCGCGGTCCTGCGCACCCGCAACCTCGCGGCGCAAGAGGGCGACCGCCGCTTCCGCGACGTGCGGTCCACCGCGCTCGCGCCGTTGCGGGAGGGCCTGGCCGCCAAGGTGGCCGAGGGCCAGGCCGCGGGGCTGGTGGCGCCCGAGCTGTCGTCGATCGCCGCGGCGTCGGCGCTGGCATCGATGCTCGAGCGCATGGCCGCGTTCCACTCCGACCTCGAGCCCTATGGCGCGACCCGGGCCGACGTGGTCGAGACCTCGGCCCGCATCGTCTTCCAGACCGTCACCGGCCGTACGGCCTGACCCGCCCCCTGGCGGCGCCGACGCGCGCCTGGTTCAGGCCGGCGGGGGTCCGAGGGCGATCTCGAGGTCGCGGTCGAAGAAGCGCTCGAACAGCTCCCGCTTGCGCCGGGCGCCCCAGAGCTCGAGCTCGGCGTCGCCCCGAGCCCGCAGCCGCACCAGCACGAGCGAGGGTCCGACCTGCACGTCGACCGCCTCCACCGTGCCGGTGCGGCCCCGGTCGAGCCCGTCGGCGAGGCGCAGGAACGCGGTGAGGTACTGCACCCGGTCCAGGTCGGCGAGCGGGTGGGCGTCGACGTCGGGCGTGCCCCGTCGGTGCCAGCGGACGAGCGCCGTGAGCGTCTGCACCTCCGCCGGGTCGAAGCCGCGGAGCTGACCGTGCTCCACGAGGTACGCGCCGTGCCGGTGATGGCCCTGCGAGGCCACGTGCTCGCCGATGTCGTGGAGCAGCGCGGCGTACTCGAGCAGCTCCCGGTCGACGGCGCCGAGGCCGTGCAGCGACGCGGTCTGGTCGAACAGCGACACGGCCAGGTCGGCCACCCGACGGGCGT
Organism: Actinomycetota bacterium; assembly: GCA_016870245.1. GTDB lineage: Bacteria > Actinomycetota > Acidimicrobiia > IMCC26256 > PALSA-555 > CAIUKV01. The sequence continues at coordinate 6,594 of VGCA01000052.1, forward strand.
GGTCCTCGTGCCAGCCGCAGCGCGCGCCGAGGGCCTCGACCGACGATCGGCGGATCGCCCGGGGATCGTCGGACCAGTCGGCCGGGTCGTGGCGGTCGACCGCCTCGAGCAGGATCCCCTCGCGCAGCGACCACTCGCTGATCATCATCTCGTCGAAGTCGAACAGCTCCATCGCGGTGGCGAGGAACACGACCCCGGCCGGGATCAGGTCGACCCGCCGGGTCTCCAGGCCGTCGAAGCGGAGTCGCTCGTCGGCCGTCGACCCGAGCACGGTGTCGTGGACCCGCTCGAACTCGCGCCGGGTGAACGTGAGCTGGTTGAGCGAGCGGGGAAGGTCGCGCTTGGCCCGCAGGACCGACATGCGGGCGATGTCCTCGAGCGTGCCGGAGCTGCCCACGACGAGGCGGGGCCGGTGCTCGGACACCGCGTCGGCGACGGGACCGAGGACGTCGGTGAGGTGGGCGCGCAGGCGGCGGCGGTCGCCCTTGCTCAACGGGTCGCTGGCGACGAACCCGGCCGTGAGCGTGCCGACGCCGAGCGCCTCGCTCGTGGCGAAGTGGAGCCCGCCGCTGTCACCGACGGTGATCTCGACGCTGCCGCCGCCGAGGTCGAAGCCGAGCGCCGGGGCGGGCTCGAGGAGCACCCCGGCCCGGATGGCCCGGAAGATCAGCTCGGCCTCCCGCAGGCCGCTGATCACCTCGACGGCGACCCCGGCCTCGGCTTCGATGCGGTCGACGACCTCGGCGCCGTTGGCGGCCCGGCGCAGCGCCGAGGTGGCGCAGGCCGCGATCTCGACGGCGTCGGCGGCCTCGGCGAGCTGCCGGAACCGGCGCACGACCGCGACCGCGGCGTCGGCCGCTGCGTCGGGGATCCGGCCGTAGCGCCCGACGATGTCGCCGAGGCGCAGCATCTCCTTCTCGCCGATGATCGGCTCGAACCCACCCGGGTGCACCTCGGCGATCACGAGGTGGAACGAGTTCGAGCCCAGGTCCATCGCCGCGAGCCGCACGGCTTCACGCTACCGAGCGAGGGTGCCGCACCCGGCGATCGGCGGATACGCTCGCCGCCGCTCGCTCCGAGGAGGATGACCATGTCCGAAGCCCCCGAGTCCCGCCTGCTGATCGACGGCAAGCTCACCGACGCGCAGTCGGGGAAGACCTTCGCCAACGTGAACCCCGCGACCGAAGAGGTCGTCGGCCAGGTCGCCGACGGCGGCGTCGAGGACATGGACGCCGCGATCGCCGCGGCCCGCCGCGCCTTCGACGAGACCGACTGGTCGACCGACCGGGCGTTCCGCAAGACCGCGTTGCAGCAGCTCGTCGACGCCCTCGACCGGCACAAGGACGACCTGCGCCCGCACATCGTCGCCGAGGTCGGCTGCCCGATCATGCTCACCTACGCGGTGCAGCTCGACTCGTGCGTCACCGACATGCAGTGGGACATCGACATGCTCGACCGGATGGAGTGGGAGTACGACCTCCCCGTCCACGAGTTCATGGGGATGCGCAGCAGCCGGCGGGTGTTCCGCGAGCCCGTCGGGGTCGTGGGTGCGATCACGCCGTGGAACTTCCCGTTCATGCTCAACGTGTCGAAGCTCGGTCCGGCGCTCGCCGCGGGCAACACCGTGGTGCTCAAGCCCGCACCCGACACGCCGTGGAGCGCGACGATGATCGGCAAGATCATCGCCGAGGAGACCGACATCCCCGCCGGTGTCGTCAACATCGTCGCCTCGGGCGACAAGGCAGCCGTGGGCGAGGTGCTCACCGGTGACCCGCGGGTCGACATGATCTCGTTCACCGGCTCCACCGGCGTGGGCAAGCGCATCATGGCCCGGGGCGCGGAGACCGTGAAGAAGGTCTTCCTGGAGCTCGGCGGCAAGTCGGCCAACATCATCCTCGACGACGCCGACCTCGACGGCGCCGCGATGGGCGGGATGATGATCTGCATCCACGGCGGTCAGGGCTGCGCGATCACCACCCGCATGCTGCTGCCCGAGTCGCGCTACGACGAGGGCGTCGAGAAGCTCGCCGGCGCGTTCTCGATGGTGCCCTACGGCGACCCGATGGACATGAGCAACATCATGGGCCCGCTGGTCAACGCCGCCCAGTACGAGAAGGTGCTCGGGATGATCGAGCGGGCCAAGGCCGACGGCGCGAAGTGCCTCGTCGGCGGCGGCCCGGCCGAGCAGTTCGACAAGGGCTACTTCGTGCAGCCCACCCTGTTCGTCGACGTCGACCCCGAGTCGGAGCTCGCCCAGGACGAGGTGTTCGGCCCGGTCCTGGCCGTCATCAAGTACAAGGACGACGACGACGCCGTGCGCATCGCCAACAACTCGCGCTACGGCCTGTCGGGCGCCGTCTCGAGCGCGAGCCTCGACCGGGCGCTGGGCGTGGCGAAGCGCATCCGCACCGGCACGGTCTCGGTCAACGGCGGCGGCTGGTTCGGTCCCGATTCGCCGTTCGGCGGCTACAAGGAGAGCGGTGTCGGCCGGGAGCACGGCGTGGCCGGGTTCGAGGAGTACCTCGAGACCAAGACCGTCGGCCTCCCCGCCGACTGAGTCGCCCCACCGGTCCCGCGAGGCGGGGCCAAGGTCGGGCCAAGAAGGGTGAAAACCCGGGCGGCGCGTTCAAGCGCGGGGTCGGCGCCTGCCGATGGTTGGGGTGTGACGAAGGTCATGTCCCGCGACAGGGTCGAAGCCCGATTCGGTGCGATGGGCCGGGAGGCCCGCGTGGTCGTGATCGGGGGTCCGGCACGCGCCGACGAGCGGGCGCGCCACCTCATCGAGGTGGTCGAGCGCAAGTGGAGCCGCTACCGGTCGGGGAGTGAGATCTCCAAGGTCAACGACAAGGGCGGCCAGTCGGTCGTCGTCTCGCCGGAGACCTACGGCCTCGTGACCCGGGCCATCGGCGCGTGGCGGCTGACCGGCGGCTGCTTCGACCCGAGCGTCCCCGCTGGTGGCGCGCTCGCCGCGCCGCCGGTCGGGGTGCCCAGCCCGGGCTGCAGTCGCATCGAGCTCGACGAGCAGCACCGGTCGGTGAAGGTGCCGGCGGGGGTCCACCTCGACGTCGGCGGGATCGCCCGCGGGTTCGCCACCGACCTCGCCGTGGGCGACCTCGCCCAGCTCGGCGCGACCGGCGTCCTCGTCAGCATCGGTGCCGACGTGCGGGTCGCCGGGGAACCGCCCCGGCCCGAGGGCTGGCTCATCGACGTGGAGGACCCGTTCGAAGCTGGCTCCCTCGGTCGGCTGCGGCTGCGGGCCGGCGCGGTGTCGACCTGCGCGACCAGGGGCGCGGCGACCGCCAAGGACCCCGCGGCCGCGGAGCGGCTCGTGGACCCGACGACCGGTGCTCCGGCCCACACGGGAATCGCCGCGGTGACCGTCGTCGCGGGCGAGGCGTGGTGGGCCCAGGCCATGGCCAAGGCCGCCTTCGTCGCCGGCCCCGAGGCCGGCATCGCGCTGCTGGCTCGCCACGGCGTCACCGGCCTGATCGTGCGCGACACCGGTGACATCCTCGAGGCCCCCGGCCTCGAGGCCTTCTGCTGAGGTGGGGCGGGTCCGCGGGCGCCGTGAGTAGTCTCACTGGATGAGCGAAGCTGAGGGAATGAACGCGCTCGCCCAGGTCTCGTACCTGCCGAGCTTCGAGACGGTGGAGGAAGAGCGCCGCCACCGCAAGGAGCGACTCGCCGCCGGGTTCCGGCTGTTCGGGCGCTTCGGGTTTGACGAGGGGGTGGCCGGCCACATCACCGCCCGCGACCCCGAGCACCTCGATTGCTTCTGGGTCAACCCGTTGGGGATGAGCTTCTCGCACGTCCGGGTGTCCGACCTGATCCTCGTGAACCACGAGGGCCAGGTCGTCGAGGGGGACGGACTCGTCAACGGCGCCGCCTTCGCGATCCACTCGCAGGTGCACGCGGCCCGGCCCGACGTCATCGCCGCCGCGCACTCGCACTCGATCTACGGCAAGTCGTGGTCGGCCCTCGGGCGCCTGCTCGACCCGATCACCCAGGACGCGTGCGCGTTCCACGACGACCACGCGCTCTTCGACGACTACACCGGCGTCGTCCTCGACCTCGAGGAGGGCAAGCGCATCGGCCACGCGCTCGGCGGGCGCAAGGCGGTCATCCTGCGCAACCACGGCCTGCTCACGGTGGGCCACTCGGTCGACGAGGCCGTGTGGTGGTTCATCACGATGGAGCGGTCGTGCCAGGCGCAGCTGCTCGCCGAGGCGGCGGGGACGCCCGTCCTGATCGATCCCGCGTCGGCCCAGCTCACGGCGACGCAGGTGGGCTCGCATCTCGCCGGCTACTTCTCGTTCCAGCCGCTCTACGCCAAGATCACCCGCGAGCAGCCCGACCTCTTCGACTGATCCCCAGGCGGGAGCGCCTGGGCTTGGATAGGGTCACCCGCCGTGACCGAACCCGTTCCGACCACGCCCGACGCGCCCCCCTCACTCGGACCCGACGCGGTGCTGCTCACCGGTCGCGTCGCGATCGTCACCGGCGCCGCCGTGGGGATCGGTGAGGCGATCGCCCTCGCCTTCGCCCGCTTCGGTGCCGACGTCGCCGTCTGCGACCGCGACGTCGAAAACCTCGACCGCACCGCCGACGCGATCGAGGCCGCCGGACGACGGGTCGTGGCCGCGGAGCTCGACGTGCGCGACGGCGACGCCGTCCGCGGGTTCGTGGCGACGGTGGGGGAGCAGCTCGGGAAGGTCGACGTCCTCGTCAACAACGCGGGCGGCGGCTTCTACGCGGCGTTCATGGACGTCAACGACAAGGGACAGGACGCGCTGATCCGGGAGAACTTCACCAGCGTCACGAACTTCACCCGGGCCGTGGTCCCCCTGATGCCGGCGACCGGCGGCTCGATCATCAACATCACGTCGATCGAGGCGCACCGGGCCGGCCCCAACTACGCCGTCTACAGCGCCATGAAGGCCGGGGTGTTCAGCCTCTCCAAGAGCCTGGCCCTCGAGCTGGGCGACCGGATGATCCGGGTCAACTGCATCGCGCCCGACGTGATCCCGACCCCGGGCATCGCGGCCAACGGCCCGCTGCCGGTCCACACGCCCCTCCCCGTGCAGGGACACGTCGACGACATCGCCGGTGCGGCCGTCTACCTGGCGGGTGACCTGAGCCGGTTCGTCACCGGCACCACCGTGCACGTCGACGGCGGCAACACCGCGGCCGCCGGCTGGATCCGCGCCGGAGAAGGCGTCTGGAGGACCTCGTGAAGTACGGCATCGCGCTGGGCGCGGCCAACGCCAAGTTCTTCCCCGACATCACCCTCGAGGCCGAGGCGCTCGGCTTCGAGTCGGTGTGGATCCCCGAGCACCTGATCTTCACCACCCGCATGAGCCGGTCGCCCCACCCCGGCGAGACCCACCCGCCGGTGCCGCCGAACACGCCCATCTTCGACGCGTTCGCCTACCTGTCGTACCTGGCCGGGCGCACCGAGCGCATCCGGCTGGGCACCCACGTGTTCAACATCGGCCTGCGCCACCCCTTCGTGACCGCCCGTGCGGTGCAGACCCTCGACATCGTCTCCGGCGGCCGCGTGGAGTTCGGCATCGGGGCCAGCTGGCTCGAGGAGGAGTGGGTCGCGACCGAGCTCGACTTCGCGAGCCGGGGCCGACGGGTCGACGAATGCGTCGAGGTGTGCCGGCGGCTGTGGACCGAGGACGAGGTCACCCACGACGGCGAGTTCTTCTCGTTCGAGGGCGTCGTCTTCGTGCCCAAGCCGGTGCAACAGCCGTCACCCCCGATCCTCGTGGGGGGCGAGAGCACGGCCGCCCTGCGGCGCGCCGCCCGGATCGGCGACGGCTGGATCGGCATCACCCACGACTTCGAGTCGGGGGCGGCCCAGATCGCCACCCTGAAGCAGCTGCTCGCGGCCGAGGGTCGGGACCCCGCCGACTTCCAGTTCTGCCTCGGCGGCGCGGTGGCCACGCCCGACGACGCGAAGCGGTGGGAGGAGATCGGCGTCACCCGGATGGTCTTCTCGCCGTGGACACGCGCGCGCGAGGCGATCGACGGCATGCGCCGGTTCGCGGAGGACTTCGGTCTCGCCCCCTGATCGCCATGCTCGCGTGGTCTGTCGCGCGCTCGGCGCTACGCACCCGGCCACGCGGGTGGGATGGGGTCAGCCCCGGGTGAGATCGGCCTGGAGCACGCGGCGCAACAGCTTGCCGGTCTCGGTGACCGGGAGCTCGGCGCGGAACTCCACCACGTCGGGCGTCTTCGACGACCGCAGGTGCTCGCGTGCGTAGGCCCGCACCGCGTCGGCGTCCACGTCGTGGTCGGGGCGGGTGACGACCACCGCGGCGATGACCTGGCCCCACTCCTCGTCGGGAAGGCCGAACACCGCGACGTCGGCGATTCCCGCGTGGCCGCGCAGCACCTCCTCGATCTCCGCCGGCGCGATGTTCTCTCCGCCGCGGATGATGGTGTCGTCGGCGCGGCCCTCGATGAAGAGGAAGCCGTCGGCGTCGATCCACGCGCGGTCGCGGGTGGGGAACCAGCCGTCGCCGTCGGTGGCCGCGTCGCGGCCCACGTACTCGCCCGAGACCTGCTCGCCCCGCAGGTACAGCTCGCCGACCTCGCCCGGGGCGACGGGGTCGCCGAGCTCGTCGCGGATCTCGGCCTCGATGCCCGGCACCAGCTGGCCGGCCGAGCCGAGGCGGGCCTTCACCGCGGGATCGTCGCTGTACACGGCGACCCGGTGGTCGTCGGGGCCGAGCACCGCCACGGTCGACGACGTCTCGGTGAGGCCGTACGCGTTGACGAAGTCGGTGGTGGGCAGCAGGTGCAGCGCCCGCTCGATGATGCGGGCCGGCATGGGTGCACCCCCGTACGCCAGCGACCGCAACGTGGGCACCGCGGCGTCGTCCACGCCGATCTCGTCGAGGAACTCGACCACCCGGGCGAGCATGGTGGGCACGACCAGCGCGTGGGTGATCCCCTCGGCGCGCACGGTCTCGAGCCAGGTCTGGGGCGTGAACGACGTGAGGTGCACCACCCGCCGGCCGGCGTAGAGGTTGGAGACCGTGTTGGACACGCCGGCGATGTGGTACGGCGGCACGCTGACGAGGCTGGCGGCGTCGGGGTCGGCGCCGGCGAACTCGACCGTGGTCATCACGTACGACGTGAGGTGGCGGTGGCGCAGCACGGCGGCCTTCGGGGCCGCGGTCGTGCCCGACGTGTAGAGCAGCAGCGCGATGGCCTCGGGGTCGAACGGCTCAGGGCCGGGGTCGCCCGCGTGGGCGAGGTCGGTGAGCTCCATCCACTCGGCCGGGCTCACCCGCTTCGCGCCGACCTCGCCGACCAGGTCGCGCACCTCGTCCTCCACGACGACCAGCGACGACGGGTGGTGGTCGAGCAGCTCGTGGAGCTGCTCGCGGCCGAGGCGGTAGTTGATCGGGACCAGTGGGATCTCGGCCCGGGCGGCGGCGAACAGCGCCACCGGGAACTCGGGGCCGTTGGTGGCCACGTACACGAGGTGCTCGACGTCGAGATCGCGCAGCAGCGCCGCCCCCGTGTTCGCCCGGGTCTGCAGGTCGGCGTAGGTGAGGCCACCTGTGCGGGGGCCGAAGGCCACGCGATCGTCGAACCCGGAGGCGGCCATGTCGAGGAGGAGGGTGAGGTTCATCGGTTGCTCATTCTGGTGGGGACGGAGGTTCGGAGCCGGACGACTCCGGGGCACCGGGCCCGAACGGGCCGAGCGCGAGCATCTCGTCGACGCGGTCGTCCCAGTCGCGGATCGTCCCGATCTGGCGGAGGCTGTGCGCCGCGACCTCGGGTTGGAACGTGTAGCAGACACCGCTGGAGCCGATGGCGAGCTGGATCGCCCGGGGGTAGGACTCGAGGTCGGCCCCGCGGCCGAGGCCGATGTCACAGGCCCGGCGCAGCACGATCGCGGCCTCGGCGTCGTCGGCGGGGAGGGTGGCGTCGGCCCACTTCAAGAAGCCGCCGCGCCAGGGGGCGTTTGCGAAGGGCTCGGGGTCGACGCACGCCGGGCCGTCGAGCGTCCACTCGAGGTGGGCCACGCCGTCGCGCGCGAGGCGCACCGGCACCCGACCGCCCGACTGGGCGCCGTAGGGGATCTCGACGTCGTACTGGCGCGTGGTGAGGGCGCGGGTGGCGTGCGCGATCACCAGGCCGGCGAGGTCGAACTGGTGGGTGCACTGGAGGCGGGCGCTGGTCACGTCGCCCACCGCGAGGCACCGGGGTGAGAGCTCCATGCCCACGAGCTCCTGGAGGCGGTCGCCCGCGGTCGGGCAGGTGGTCCACGGCCAACGGTGGGCCTGGGCCCCGATCGCGGTGACGACCGCACCGTCGTGGTGGACGGTGACCACGAAGTAGTGGAAGTCGTCCTCGAGCCCGCCGACGGCGGTGGTCGCGTCGACGTTGACGACGCGGATGCGTCGCCGGAAGGCGCCGAACGGGTGCTTGACGGTCTCGCCGCCGGGCCAGGTCTCGGGGTCCGGGCCGGGGCCGGGCGCGACGTGGTCGTTCATGGGCCCGCGGGCGCGCGGGACGGTCAGTCCTGCTTGGGCGGCCGGACGTTGACGATCATGGTGAAGACCGTCTTGACTACGGGGTCGCCCGTCTTCGCGTCGCGCCAGTCGGTCTCGGAGACGTAGAACTCCATCTTCCCGCCGTTGGAGCGCTCCTTCTCGTACACGTCGGTGATGGTGGTCGTGCCCTCGAGCACGTCGCCGACGCGCGGCATGCGCGTGTAGACGAACTCCTGCTCACCGTGGAGGATCGCCCGGCCCGGGCCCCGGAGCTTCTCGACGGGGAGGCCCGCCGCGCCGCCGGTCCCGAGCGAGCCCCAGAACGGCATGACGAACGGGAAGGTCGGAGGCACCGGGCCACCCGGCTCGTCCTGGCGGTACGCAGGGTCGTCGTCGAGGAGCGCACCGGCGAAGACCCGCACGGGCCCGCGCTCGATCACGACCGTCGTGGTTCCGGTGTTCTGGCCCTTGAGCTCGGTCAGTGCCACGGTGAGGGTCCCCCTGTGCGTGTCGGTTGCGGGCCGCAACCTAGTCGCGCGGGCGCCCGCGCCGCAGCGTGGACCGGACGCCGTGCGGGGCCCCGGCCGCACCGCGGGGCGCTAGGCGAGCAGCGCGGCGCCGGTGGCCGCGAGGCGCTCGCGGAACCGGCCGGGCGCCGCCTGGCCGCTCACCGCGAGCACGTGCTCGCAGCGGGCGCCGTAGGCGGTGCAGTAGACGTACGCGGCGCGCGCCGCCACCCGCTCCTGGGTGGTCAGCGGGATGCCCCGGGCCGACTCGTAGTCGGCGACGAACTGCCGGACCTCGTCGGTCGTCGGCACGTGGGGCGACGCCGAGCGCCCGTCGATGGTGAACTGGTGGGCGGCGGTCCCGATGATCACCGGCTCCGGGGCCGCGCCCACCTGGCCCCAGTCGAAGCAGCCGACGACCTGCCCGTCGACGACGGCGACGTTCTCGACCCGCCAGCCGAAGTGCCCGACGACGGGGACGCTGGGCGGCGCGGCGTCGAGGATGACCCGCGCCCGGGCGCCGAGGTCCTCGATCCACTCGGCGCCGGCCGCGGTGGCGGCGAAGTCGAAGCCCGCGTCCGCGGTGGCGGGGAACACCGACCCCGGCGCGGGCGGGCCGAGCGGACCGCGGCCGGTGAGGTCGGCGTGGTGGTGCATCGGGGCCGCGAGGCGGACGAAGAGGGCGAGGCCCTCGGCGAGCGCCCGGCGGACGGCCGGGTCGTCGGGGTCGGCGGGGGGCGGTTCGTAGAGGCGGCCCTCCACGGTGGCGAACCCGACGCCGAACGGCGTCGGCTCGAGCAGGGGACGCGGCGCCGGGAAGCCCTGCGCCCCGAGGTGGAGGGCGACGGCCTGGACCGATCGGACGTGACTGGCGTCGGTGCCGGGGC
>VGCA01000053.1 GCA_016870245.1 Actinomycetota bacterium
CGCTTATCGACGGTGAGAAGCGCATCGGCGCGTGGGGCGGTCGAACGGTCAGGGGGCGGAGTGACCCGAGGTCTGGGGGAGCCAGGTGGGGCGGGTGGGCTCGTAGGCGGTGATGGCGTCGGCCTTCTGGAGGGTGAGGCCGATGTCGTCGAGGCCGTTGACCAGCCGGTGGTGGTGGAACGCGTCGAGGTGGAACGGCTCGTCGAAGTCGATCGCCGGGGCCGCGACCCGCAGGTTCTCGACGTCGACGATGATCTCGATGTTCGGGTCGTCGGTGACCGCCTGCATCAGCCGGGCCACCTCGTCCTCGGGCAGCTCCACCGGGACGAGGCCGATCTTCAGGCAGTTGTTGCGGAAGATGTCGGCGAAGCTCGGCGCGATGATCGCGTCGAACCCGTAGTCCTCGAGCGCCCACGGCGCGTGCTCGCGCGACGAGCCGCAGCCGAAGTTGGCCCCGGCCACCAGCACCCGCACGTCGTCGCCCTGGTACTCCTCCCGGTTGAGCACGAAGTCCGACGACTCGCGCCACTCGGAGAACAGCCCCTCGCCGAAGCCGGTGCGCTCCACCCGCTTGAGCCAGTCGCTCGGGATGATCTGGTCGGTGTCGACGTCGCGCCGGTCGAGCGGGACGGCGCGGCCCATGATCTCGGAGACGGCATCCATCAGTCGAGGTCCTCCGGTGCGGCGAAGTGGCCGGCGACCGCGGTGGCGGCGGCGACGGCGGGGGAGACGAGGTGGGTGCGCCCGCCCTTGCCCTGGCGGCCCTCGAAGTTGCGGTTCGAGGTCGACGCGGCCCGCTCGCCGGGCGCGAGCTTGTCGGGGTTCATCGCCAGACACATCGAGCAGCCGGGCTCGCGCCACTCGAAGCCGGCGGCGGAGAACACCGCGTCGAGGCCCTCGGCCTCGGCCTGGGCCTTCACCGCGAACGAGCCGGGCACCACCAGCGCCCGCAGGCCCGCCTTCACGGTGCGGCCGTCGAGCACGGCGGCCGCGGCCCGCAGGTCCTCGATGCGCGAGTTGGTGCACGACCCGATGAACACGGTGTCGACCGGCACCTCGCGCATCGGTGTGCCGGCCTTCAGCCCCATGTAGCGCAGCGCGAGCTCGGCGGCGTCGCGCTGGCCGGGGTCGGGGAACGAGTGCGGGTCGGGGACCACGTCGTCGATGTTCACCACCTGGGCGGGGTTGGTGCCCCAGCTCACCGACGGCCGCAGCCTCGCGGCGTCGATGAGGAACTCCTGGTCGAACACCGCACCGGCGTCGGTGACCAACCCCCGCCAGTCGTCGAGCGCGGCCTCCCACTCCTTGCCCTGCGGGGCGAACTGCCGACCCTCGAGGTAGGCGAACGTGGTGTCGTCGGGGGCGATCATCCCGGCCCGGGCGCCCGCCTCGATCGACATGTTGCAGACCGTCATCCGGCCTTCCATCGAGAGCGCCCGGATGGCCGAGCCGCGGAACTCGATGATCGAGCCCACGCCGCCGCCGGTGCCGATCCTGGCGATGATGGTGAGGACGACGTCCTTGGCGGTCACCCCGGCCGGCAACGCGCCGTCGACGGTGATGGCCAGCGACTTGGGCCGGGCCTGGGGCAGCGTCTGCGTGGCGAGGACGTGCTCGACCTCGCTGGTGCCGATGCCGAACGCCAGCGCCCCGAACGCGCCGTGGGTGGACGTGTGGCTGTCGCCGCAGACGATCGTCATGCCCGGCAGGGTGAGCCCCTGCTCGGGGCCGATCACGTGGACGATGCCGGTGCCCGGGTCGCCCATCGGGTACAGCCGGATCCCGAACTCGGCGCAGTTCGCGGCGAGCACCTCCACCTGCTTGCGGGAGATCGGGTCGGCGATCGGCTGGTCGATGTCGGTGGTCGGGACGTTGTGGTCCATCGTCGCCACCGTGAGGTCGGGGCGGCGGACCGGGCGCCCGTGCATCCGCAGGCCGTCGAAGGCCTGGGGCGAGGTGACCTCGTGCACGAGGTGCAGGTCGATGTACAGCAGGTCGGGCTGCCCGTCCTCACGGTGGACGACGTGGCGGTCCCAGACCTTCTCGGAGAGCGTCTGCGGCATGCCCCGATTCTGGCAGCCGGGGCGTCGGACCCGAGAAGGCGTTCTCGAACGGGGAGTGGAGAGGCGAGAGTGCGTGCGGCGGGGCCGGGCGGGACCCCGCCGCACGCGAACCGGCCCCGGCTGGGCCACGGGGCAGGGCGGGGCTACAGCGCCCGGATGTCGACGACCTCCACCGACATCGTCCGCTTGTCGCCGTTGCGGGTCTGGATCTCGTAGCTGACCTCGGCGCCCACCTCGGTGCCGATCAGCGCCTGACCGAGGGGCGACGACACCGACAGCACGTCGTAGGTGTCGTGGCGCTCCTCGATGGAGCCCACCAGGTACTCGATGGGCTCGTCGTCGCCGGCCATCAGGATCTTCACCACGGTGCCGGGGGCGACGACGTCGTCGCCCGCCCCCTCGACGATCACCGCGGTCTTCAGAAGGGCGTCGAGGTGGCGGATGCGGGCCTCGTTGTGGCCCTGCTCGTTCTTGGCCGCGTCGTAGTCGGCGTTCTCACGGATGTCGCCGTGCTCGCGCGCCCGCTCGATCCACTGGGAGATCTCCTGGCGGCGGGGGCCGCTGCGCCACGCCATCTCCTCCTGGAGACGCGCGTGGGCCTGGGGGGAAAGGTGCGTACCGTCCATCGCGGGTGAGGGTAGCGGTCCGGGGCCCCGAACGGGCCCGGACTCCGGGGCGGGTTTCCCGTTTGCCGCGCGGCCCCCTGACCTGCGAGAATGGGGGTCCGATGGACCGCCACTCCACCCCCTTCGTCGTCATTCCCTAGCGGACGCCGCACCCCGGCGTTCGTTCGACCGTCCACTTTGGTGGGCGGTTTTTCGTTGTCAGGAGAGAGGAAGCCCGTGACCCACCGCATCGGCATCATCGGCGGCGACGGCATCGGCCCCGAGGTGGTGGCCGAGGCCCTCAAGGTCGTCGACGCCGCCGGCGTGGCCTACGACCCGGTGCCGTTCGACCTGAGCGGGGCCCGGTACCTGCGCGACGGCGTGGTCATCCGCGACGAGGACGTCGAGGAGATCCGGGGCCTCGACGCCGTGCTCCTCGGCGCGGTCGGCACCCCCGACGTGCCTCCGGGCGTGATCGAACGGGGCCTGCTCCTGCGGCTGCGCTTCGACCTCGACCTCTACATCAACCAGCGGCCGTTCACCGCGGGCCCGAGCCGCTACAACGACGGCGTCGACTTCATCGTGATCCGCGAGAACACCGAGGGCACCTACGCGGGGGAGGGCGGCTTCCTGCGCAAGGGCACCCCCCACGAGGTGGCGACCCAGGGCTCGGTCAACACCTGGATGGGGGCCGAGCGGGCGATCCGCTACGCGTTCGAGCTGGCGCGGTCGCGTGAGCGCAAGCACGTGACGCTGGTCCACAAGACCAACGTGCTCACCTTCTCCGGCGACCTCTGGGAGCGGGCCTTCCGCCACGTCGCGGCCGACTTCCCCGAGGTGGGCACCGCCTACAACCACGTCGACGCCGCCTGCATCTACTTCGTGGAGGACCCCGCCCGCTACGACGTCATCGTCACCGACAACCTGTTCGGCGACATCCTCACCGACCTCGGCGGCGCCGTGGCCGGCGGGATCGGCCGGGCGGCCTCGGGCAACCTCAACCCGGCCCGCACCGGCCCGTCGCTGTTCGAGCCGGTCCACGGCTCGGCGCCCGACATCGCCGGCCAGAACAAGGCCGACCCCCGAGCCGCGATCATCTCCGCGGTGATGATGCTCGACTTCCTCGGAGAGGAGACCGCCGCCGGGCGGATCCGCACCGCCCTCGCCAAGACCGACGACCTCACCGGCTCCACCACCGAGCTGGGCGACGCGATCGCCGCGGCGCTCTAGCCCGTTCGACCCTCATCCCACTCGCACCCGCACGCCCGAAAGGCAGCTCCGATGCCCATCACCCCGACCGAGAAGATCTGGATGGACGGCGAGCTCGTCGACTGGGACAAGGCCCAGATCCACGTGCTCACCCACACGCTCCACTACGGCTGCGGCGTGTTCGAGGGCGTCCGCGCCTACGAGACCGCCGAGGGCCCCGCGGTGTTCCGGCTGCGTGACCACATCGAGCGGCTGTTCGACTCGGCGAAGATCTTCATGATCGACATCCCCTTCACGGTCGAGGACCTCGTCGAGGCCACCCGTGAGACGGTGCGGGTCAACGGCCTGCCGTCGTGCTACATCCGCCCGATCGTGTACCTGGGCTACGGCGAGATGGGCCTCAACCCGCTGCCGAGCCCGGTGCAGGTGTCGATCGCGGTGTGGCCGTGGGGCGCCTACCTCGGCGACGACGGCGTGGCCAACGGCGTGCGCATGAAGGTGTCGTCGTGGCAGCGCCACAGCCCCAACGCCATGCCTCCGGCGGCCAAGGGCACTGGCATGTACATCAACTCGTCGATGGCGAAGATCGAGGCGATCAAGTCGGGCTACGACGAGGCGATCCTGCTCTCACCCCAGGGCTACGTGAGCGAGTGCACCGGCGAGAACATCTTCTTGGTGCGCGACGGGGTCATCAACACCCCGCCGACCGCGGCGGGTGCGCTCGAGGGCATCACCCAGGACACCGTGGCGACCATCGCCCGCGACTTCGGCTACGAGGTGGTGCCCACCAACATCCTGCGCAGCGACCTCTACACGTGCGACGAGGCGTTCCTCACCGGCACCGCGGCCGAGGTGGTGCCGATCCGCTCGGTCGACGACCGCGAGATCGGGGAGCCCGGCCCGATCACCCGCAAGATCCAGGAGACCTACGCCGCCACCGTGCGCGGCCAGGTCGAGAGCTATCGAGGCTGGTTGGACTATGTCAACCACTGACGGCGCCACCGCGCCCCAGCCGCCGCCGGGCGCGCCGGCGCGGGTCGAGATCTACGACACCACGTTGCGCGACGGCTCCCAGCTCGAGGGCATCTCGCTCACGGTCGACGACAAGCTGCGCATCGCCGAGCAGCTCGACTGGCTGGGCGTCGACTACATCGAGGCGGGCTGGCCGGGCGCCAACCCGAAGGACGACGAGATGTTCCGGCGCGCCCGCTCCGAGCTGGCGCTCACCACGAGCACGCTGGTCGCGTTCGGCTCCACCCGGCGGGTCAAGGGCAAGGTCGACAGCGACGAGACCCTGCGCCACCTGATCGACGCCGAGACCGACGTGGTGTGCATCGTCGGCAAGTGCTGGGACTACCACGTCACGGAGGCGCTGCAGACCACGCTCGACGAAGGCGTGGCGATGGTGGCCGACTCGGTCGAGTTCCTCACGGCGTCGGGCCGCGAGGTGTTCTTCGACGCCGAGCACTTCTTCGACGGCTACAAGCGCAACCCGGAGTTCAGCCTGCACGTGCTCGAGGCCGCCGCACAGAAGGGCGCGACCCGCCTCGTGCTGTGCGACACCAACGGCGGCTCGCTGCCGCACGAGGTGCAGCGGATCGTGCGCGAGGTCGTCGACTACTTCGGCGACGACGTGGGCATCGCCGTCCACCTCCACGACGACGCCGGGACCGGCGTCGCGAACGCGCTCGCCGGCGTCCTCGGCGGCGCGCGCCAGGTGCAGGGGACGATCAACGGCTACGGCGAGCGCACCGGCAACTGCAACCTCACCACGATCATCCCGACGCTGACGCTCAAGATGGGGATCGAGACCATCCCCGCCGACCGGCTCGACCGGCTCACCCCGGTCGCGCACCACGTCGCCGAGCTGGTCAACATGGCCCTCAATCCGCAGGCGCCCTACGTCGGCGAGTCGGCGTTCGCGCACAAGGCCGGGCTGCACGTGAGCGCGATCGCCAAACGACCCGATGCCTACGAGCACGTGGCCCCCGCGTCGGTCGGCAACGGCACCCGGTTCCTCGTCTCCGAGCTCGCGGGCAAGTCGACCGTCGTCCTCAAGGCCCAGGAGCTCGGCATCGAGCTCGACGGTCCGCAGGTGAACGACGTGGTCGACCGGCTCAAGACGATGGAGCACGAGGGCTATCACTTCGAGGTCGCCGACGCGTCGCTCGAGCTGCTCATGCGGCGGACCACCGGCTGGCACCAGCCGTGGTTCGAGGTCGAGTCGTTCCGGGTGATCACCGACGACTTCGCACCCGATGCCACGGGAGCGAGCCCGTCGGGCACCGACGACGTGCTCCGCGGCGAGCGACCCGGCGGTGCGGGCGGCGTGTCCACCGAGGCCACGATCAAGGTGCACGTGGGGGGCGAGCGCGTGGTCGCGACGGCCGAGGGCAACGGCCCGGTCAACGCGCTCGACGGCGCGCTGCGCTCCGCGCTCGGCGGCCGGTTCCCGGGCCTCGAGCGGGTGCACCTCACCGACTACAAGGTGCGCGTCCTCGACACCGCCAAGGGCACGGGCGCGGTCACGCGCGTGCTGATCGACTCCACCAACGGCGACCGCACCTGGACCACCATCGGGGTGAGCGAGAACATCATCGAGGCCTCGTGGCAGGCCATGTACGACTCGCTCGTCTACGGCCTGCTGCTCGCCACCGAGCCCGCCTAGTCTCCGCACCGCGGGCGCTCCCGCCCCGTCGACCGTCACCGCCAGGAGCACCACCGATGCCGACCGACCCCTTCGTCAGCTCCGACACCCGCACCGCGCCCCGCAACGAGCCCACCCTCGCGCCCGGCGTGGTGCTCCCGCCGTCGCGGGCGTGGCGGGCCGACCGGCCGGGCGACCTGCCGGGTGGGGTGCAGCCGCGCGGCGACCTGTTCGGCACCCCGGGGCCCAACGTCGGGTACGCGCTGCTGCTCGTCCACCGGGCCGGCGCCGACTTCCAGCTCGCGCCGGGGGAGCACCGCGAGGACGCCGAGGCCGTGGTCGCGGCGGTGGCCATGAAGCGGGCGTCGTCGTTCGGGCGGGCCCCGATCGTCGCCGACGTCGAGCGGGCCGCGACGCTCCTGGGCTACCGCGGCGGCGCCGACCCCGCGACCGCCGCCCAGCGGGCCGACGCCGTGGCCGGCGCCCACCACGAGTACGGCCGCTGCCGGCAGGTCGCCGACCAGGTCGACCTCGAGGTCCTCCGCAACGTCTGAGATCTGACGGACGCGTCAGGGTCGGGGGCTACGCTCCTGATGCCTGGTCGCTTCGCCCCCTGGGCGGCGGGTGCTGTCTGACGGTGGCGTCAGGGTCGGGGGCTACGCTCCTGATGCCTGGTCGCTTCGCCCCCTGGGTGGCGGTTGCTGTCTGACGGTGGCGTCAGGGTCGGGGGCTACGCTCCTGGCCGATGTCGAACTTCGTGTTGCCGCCCGAGTACGAGGAGCTGCGCGCGTCGCTGCGTCGCTTCGCCGAAGAGGGCATCGCGCCCCACGCCGCCGAGGCCGACGAGCGCTCGGAGTACCCGTGGAAATCCTTCGAGGCCTACCGCGACTCGGGGTTCATCCGGCTCCCCTATCCCGAGGAGTACGGCGGCGACGGCGGTGACCTCGTCGCCTACTGCATCCTCGTCGAGGAGGTGGCCCGGGTCTGCGGCGCGTCGTCGCTGTTCGTGATGATCCCCCGCCTCGCGATCGAGGCGATCCTCATGTTCGGCAGCGACGAGCTCAAGCAGCGCATCATCCCCAAGCTGGCCACGGGGGAGTGGCAGGGCAGCTACTGCCTGTCGGAGTCGCATGCCGGCAGCGACGTCGCGTGGATGCGCACCCGCGCCGTGCGCGACGGCGCCGACTACGTGCTCACCGGCTCCAAGGCGTGGATCACCAACGCGGGGATCTCCGACTTCTACACGGTCTTCGCGAAGACCGACCCCGAGGCCGGCGCGCGGGGCATCAGCGCGTTCGTGGTGGAGGCCGACCGACCCGGCTTCTCGGTGGCCAAGCTCGAGTCGAAGATGGGCATGCGGGGCTCGCCCACGGGCGAGATCCGCTTCGACGAGGTGCGCATCCCGGCCGAGAACCTCATCGGCGAGGAGCACCGTGGCTTCCAGTACGCGATGGCGGCGCTCGACGGCTCGCGACCGACCGTGGGCGCGCAGGCCGTCGGCCTCGCCCAGGGCGCGCTCGACGCCGCCACCCGCTACGTCACCGAGCGCCAGCAGTTCGGCCAGCCCGTCGCCGAGTTCCAGGGCGTGCAGTTCCTCCTCGCCGACATGGCCACGCGGGTGGAAGCGGCCCGGCTCCTCGTGTACAGCGCCTCCTCTCGGCTCGACGCGGGCATGCCGGGCACGTCGAAGGCGTCGGCGATGGCGAAGCTGTTCGCGAGCGACACCGCGATGCAGGTGACGACCGATGCCGTGCAGCTGTTCGGCGGCGTGGGCTACACCAAGGAGTTCCCGGTCGAGCGCATGATGCGCGACGCCAAGGTCACCCAGATCTACGAGGGAACCAACCAGATCCAGCGCATGGTGATCGGGCGCCGCCTGCTCGACGAGGTTGCCCCGGCGTGAGCTCGACGCCCGAGCGCGCCGCCCCATGGGGCGAGGAGTGGGGCGAGGAGCGGAGATGACGAGCACGGGGCTCGACGTCCGCAATGCGTACCTCGCATCCCTCGATCGAGCGCTGGTGGTCGTCGCCGCTCCCGAGGTCGCGGCCGCGTGGGACGCCGACAGCGTGCTGCGCGAGTTCACGGTGCGCGGCCTCGCCGGCCACCTGGCCCGCGCCGGCACGCTCGTGGAGGCGTACCTCGACGCCGGGTTCCCCGCCGAGACCCGCGACGTGCCCGACGCCGCCGAGTACTACCTCATCGCGGCGTTGTCGTCCGACGTCGACGATCCGATGAACGCGAGCATCCGCGAGCGCGGCGAGTCGGTGGCCGAGGGCGGCCACGCCGCGCTCGTCGAGATGGTGCGGACGGCGCGGGCACGGCTCGAGGTCCGCCTCGCGGCCGAGCCGGCCGACACCCCGATCGCGGTGATCGGCGGCATGGTGCTACCCCTCGACGAGTACCTCGTCACCCGCATCGTCGAGCTCACCACCCACACCGACGACCTCGCGGTGAGCGTGGGGATCCCGACACCCGAACCCGACCCGGCGGCCGCGACCCTCGTCACCCACTGCCTGGTGACCCTGGCCCGCCGCCGGCACGGTGACCTGGCCGTGCTCCGCGCGCTCACCCGTCGTGAGCGCGACGCCGCCGAGGTCCTGCGCGCATTCTGAGGCCGGGGTCCGGGCCCACCTTCCTAGACTGGCCCGTCCATGACCGAAGCCCCCCGCGTCCGCTTCTCGCCCGCGCCCACCGGCTCGCTCCACGTCGGATCGGCCCGTACGGCGCTGTTCAACTGGCTCTACGCCCGCCACCACGGCGGCACCTTCTGCCTCCGCATCGAGGACACCGACCGTGCACGCTCCAAGGAGGAGTGGGTGGTCGGCATCCAGGACACCCTGCGCTGGCTGGGTCTCGAGTGGGACGAGGGCCCGGTGCTCCAGAGCGCCCGGTTCCAGGAGTACCTGGCGGCGGCCGACGAGCTGCTCGGTGCCGGCAAGGCCTATGCGTGCTACTGCACCGAGGACGAGGTGAAGGCCCGCAACGACGCCGCGATGGCGGCCGGGCGGCCGCCCGGCTACGACGGGCACTGCCGCGACCTGTCGGCCGAGCAGCGGGCGAGCCTCGCGGCCGAGGGCCGGCCCCGCTCGATCCGCTTCCGCACCCCCGACGAGGGGACGAGCCACTTCGTCGACGCGGTGCGCGGCGACGTGCGCGTGGAGTGGACGCACATCCCCGACTTCGTGATCGTGCGCTCCGACGGCAATCCGATCTTCTTCCTCGCCAACGCGGTCGACGACATCGCGATGCACATCAGCCACGTGATCCGCGGCGAGGACCTCATCGACTCCACCCACCGGGTGCTCGCCCTCCGCGAAGCCCTCGGGGTGTCGGAACGACCGGTGTACGCCCATCTGCCCCTGATCCTGGGCACCGACCGGGCCAAGCTGTCGAAGCGCCATGGCGCGGTGGCGCTGGAGGACTTCCGCGACGCCGGCTACCTCCCCGAGGCCCTGGTCAACTACCTGTCGCTGCTCGGGTGGGCGCCCGACGACGGTCGCGAGGTGATGGACGCCGACGAGATCGTCGCCGCGTTCGACCTCGACCGGGTCACCCACGCGGCCGCGGCGTTCGACCACGCCAAGCTCGACTGGATGAACGGCGAGTGGATCCGGCGCATCACGCTGCCGGAGCTCGAGGCCCGGGCGCTGCCGATCGCGCGGACCGCGTACGGCGATGCGCTCGACGTCGACACGCTGCGCGACGCGCTGCGCATCGGTCAGGAGCGGGCGGTCAAGGTGTCCGACATCGTCGAGCAGGCCGACTTCCTGTTCGTCGACGATGCGGCGTTCACGATCGCCGCCGAGTCGTGGGAGCGGGTCGAGAAGACCGAGCGCATCGGTGAGGTGCTCGACGCCGTGATCGCGCACCTCGACGGCGCCGAGTGGACCACCGAGGGCGTCGATCCCCGCGGCGTGATCGACGGGCTGGGCCTCAAGGCCCGCAAGGTGATGCCGGCGCTGTACGCCTGCCTCGAGGGCCGCCACGCCGGGCTGCCGCTGTTCGACTCGATGGTGATCCTCGGGCGCGAGCGCACGCTGGCGCGCTTCCGGGCGGCCCGGGAGCGTCTGGGCGGGTGACGCCGTTGGTGCGACGCTCGCTCGTCGCACTCGCGGTGCTCGTCGCGGTCCTGCTCGGGTACTACGCCATCACGGTCTTCCAGGTGTGGCGGGCGGCGCGCGCCGACGACGCGCGGCCGTCCGACGCGATCGTCGTCCTCGGGGCCGCGCAGTACGACGGCACCCCGTCCCCTGCGTTCGCCGCCCGGCTCGACCACGCGAAGGAGCTCTATGGCGAGGGCATCGCGCCCCTCGTGGTGGTGACCGGCGGGAAGCAGCCCGGGGACCGGTTCACCGAGGCGACGGTGGGGGCCGACTACCTGATCGCGCGCGGTGTGCCGGAGGACGCGATCCTGCGCGAGACGACGAGTCGCAACTCGTGGGAGTCGCTCCAGGCGTCGGCGCGCTTCCTCTTCCCGCGCGGGGTGAAGGAGGTGGTGCTCGTCTCCGATCCGTTCCACTCGCTGCGCATCCGGCTGACCGCCGAGGAGATCGGCTTCGACGCGGTCACCTCGCCCACCCGCACCAGCCCGATCGGCGGGGTCGACGAATGGCGACGGTTCCTCGGAGAGGGCGCGCGGGTCGCCGTCGGGCGGATCTTCGGCTTCGGTCGGGCCACCCGGCTCCAGGAGCGCCGGGCCCTCGCGCCGCGTGTGGGAGGGCCGGCGTCGGAATCGCTATCCTGAGCACGCCCTTCGGGGGTGGTGTAATCGGCAACACAACAGGTTCTGGCCCTGTCATTGGGGGTTCGAGTCCTCCCCCCCGAGCCGGTCGGTATCCAGTCCGACACCCCGGCCCCGTCGTCTAGTGGCCTAGGACGCCGCCCTCTCAAGGCGGTAACGGCGGTTCGAATCCGCTCGGGGCTGCAGCAAGGCCCGCACTCGCCCGAGTGCGGGCCTTCTCGCGTGCGCGCTCGGCGCCCATTCGGCGCGCGTTCGGCGCGCGTTCGGCGCGCGTCGGGTCGCGAGCGTGGCATCGCCGGCGCGGTTCGTGCGCGTCGTGGCGCGCCGGTGGTCGTCGCGCGCATGGGTCGACCAGCGTCGCGTGCGCGGTCCTGTGGTGGACGTGGGCGTCGCGAGGTCGTGCAGATGTCGTGCACGGGACGTGCGCCATCGCGCGATATCCACCATGTGCGGCGCGAATTGGGTTACGGTCTTGTTGCGGGCTTCACGGTCGCGCACGTCCATGACGCGGCGGTCACTCGTTTACGCCGCGAAGCCGATGCACAACACAGTGCACACACGATCCTGGGAGGGAGCGTGAACAAGTCCGAGCTCATCGATGCGATCGCCGAGGGCAGTGGTCTCTCGAAGTCGCAGGCGGAGAACGCGCTGAACGCGACGATCGAAGCCATCCAGAACGCCGTTGCCGGCGGCGACAAGGTGACCCTGCCCGGGTTCGGGGCGTGGTCGCAGTCGCAGCGCTCTGCCCGGCAGGGGCGCAACCCGCGGACCGGTGAGATCGTCCAGATCCCCGCGTCGAAGGGTGTCAAGTTCTCGGCGGGCGCCAGGTTCAAGGCCGCCGTGAAGTAGGTCTCCTCCCGGGAGACCACACGTCCAAAACCACAGCAGAAAGAGAGGTGATTGTGCCTCCGGCAAAGCGACGCACCACACGGAAGGCCGCTCCGGCCAGGAAGACGGCGGCTCGCAAGACGGCCGCCAAGAAGGCGCCCGCGCGCAAGACCGCGGCGCGCAAGACGACGGCGCGGAAGACGGCGGCGAAGAAGGCTCCGGCCAAGCGCAAGGCAGCCGCGAAGAAGGCTCCCGCGAAGCGGGCTCCGGCCAAGCGCAAGGCGGCGGCGAAGAAGGCCCCCGCGAAGCGCAAGGCGGCGGCGAAGAAGGCTCCGGCCAAGCGCAAGGCAGCCGCGAAGAAGGCTCCCGCGAAGCGCAAGGCAGCCGCGAAGAAGGCTCCCGCGAAGCGCAAGGCAGCAGCGAAGAAGGCTCCCGCGAAGCGGGCTCCGGCCA
This sequence comes from Actinomycetota bacterium, assembly GCA_016870245.1. Classification (GTDB taxonomy): domain Bacteria; phylum Actinomycetota; class Acidimicrobiia; order IMCC26256; family PALSA-555; genus CAIUKV01. The sequence continues at coordinate 12,547 of VGCA01000053.1, forward strand.
AGCGCAAGGCAGCGGCGAAGAAGGCTCCGGCCAAGCGCAAGGCCGCGGCGAAGCGGGCTCCCGCGAAGCGCAAGGCGCCGGCACGGAAGACCGCGGCGAAGCGGGCTCCGGCCAAGCGCAAGGCCGCGGCGAAGCGGGCTCCCGCGAAGCGCAAGGCGCCGGCACGGAAGACCGCGGCAAAGCGGGCTCCGGCCAAGCGCAAGGCGCCGGCACGGAAGGCCGCTGCCCGGAAGGGCCGCTAGCTCAACCGGCACTGCTGTTCGAGGGGCCCCTCCGGGGGCCCCTCGTTCGCGTCCGGCCCCGATCCGGAGGCTGCGTCCGGGGCTCAGACCTCGTCGATGCGCTTGAAGCCCTCCGCGGCGGCGTCGCCGATCACCGCACCGTGGGCCGCCACCTCGCGGCGCAGCCGGTCGACGAAGGCGGCGCGCTGCGCGTCGGCGTCGGCGCTCTCGGCGTCGATGTCCATCGTCGACTGCCACTGGCTGCGATGGGCGAGCAGCGCGTCGACCTTGGTGCCGAAGGTGTCCGCGACCCGTTCGTAGTGATCGACGTCGTCGGCCTCGAACAGGAGGATCAGGGCGGGGCGGTGGGGGTCGAGCCCCTGCTCCGGGAAGAAGTGGGGATCCCGGGCGGCGACGGCGGCGTCGAGCACGAGGAAGCCGGCCGCCCGGTGGTCGGGGTGGAGGCGGTAGCGCTTCCACGGATCGTGGGTGAGCAGCACCGTTGGTCGGGTGCGACGGATCACCGCGCACACCGCCTCGCGCTCGGCGGGTCCGTCGACCAGCTCGCCGTCGACGTAGTCAGTGTGGTGCACCGCCACCGCGCCGAGATGCCGACGGGCGTCGTCCTGCTCCCGCACGCGGGTCGCCGCGAGCGCGGCCGGGTCGGTCGCGGGGTCCCAGGTGCCCTTCGACCCGTCGGTGAGGACCAGCAGGTGCACCTCGGCGCCGGCGGCGCCCCACTTCGCGAGCGTGGCGCCACACCCGAACTCGATGTCGTCGGGATGCGCACCGACGGCGAGCACGCGCGCGGGGGTGGGGAGGTCGACGGACGGACGGTCGCCGGGGCTCACGGGTGTGCCTCGATGACCGCGGGAAAGCCGGGAAGCGTGGGGTCGACCTGCCGGAGCGCGAGGAGGTCGTCGACGGTGTCGATGTCGGCGCCGAGCCGTCGGTCGCGCACGACCCGCACGCCGAGACCGGCCGCGTGGGCCGCGGCGGCGTGGCGGCGGAACGATCCGGGGCCGTAGGTGAACGCGAACTGGTCGACCATGGCGGTCGGGAGCGACAGCACGGGGGTGCCGTCGTCGTGGTGGCACGGCACGATCACCGCGATGGGTTGCTCGGCGTCGCGCACCACACGGTCGAAGCCGGTCGCGAGCGGGAGGTCCGCATGGGCGACGACGGCGCGTGCGACACCGATGCGGGCGAGTGCCTCCACGCCGACGCGCGCGGCGGCGTCGAGCGACCCCGGGTCGTCGACGACGCGCGCGCCGCGGGCGTCGGCCCACTCCGCGACCTCGTCGGCGCTGGACACGACCACGAGGGGCGCGTCGGCGGCGGCGTCGGCCACGCGGCCGGCGAGGTCGCGTGCCAATGATGCGCGCGTGGCGGCGTCGAGTCCGGCGGCGAGGCGGGTGTTGCCGAGCCGGAAGGCCCGCACCGGCACGACGACGCCGTGATCGCGGCGCAGGGCGGTTCCCATGGGGCTGCGTATGCTACCGGCCGTGCCGACCTCCGCTCCCGGAGCGCCCCGATGACGTCACCGGTGCGGTGCGCCGTGGTGGGGACCGGCTCCTGGGGGACCGTCGTGGCCGGCCTCGCCCGCGCGAACGCCGACGTGGTCCTGTGGGGTCGCAATGCGGAGGTCGTGGCGGCGATCAACGAACGCCATCAGAACCCCGTCTACCTGGAGGGGATCGCGCTCGATCCCGCCTTGCGGGCGACCGGCGACCTCGCCGCCGCCTGCACCGGTGCCGACGTCGTGGTGATGGCCGTGCCGTCGCACGGGTTCCGCGACGTGCTGCGGGCAGCGGCCCCGGCGATCGGCGCCGAGACCATCGTCGTGAGCCTCACCAAGGGGATCGAGCAGGGGACGCTCGCCCGCCCGAGCGAGATCGTCGCCGCCGAGCTCCCGGCGCGGGCACCGGGGCACATCGCGGTGCTGACCGGTCCCAACCTGGTGCGGGAGATCGCGGAGGGACAGCCCACCGCGTCGGTGGTGGCGACGCCCGATGGAGATGTCGCCGAGCGGCTCCAGCAGCTGTTCATGACGCCCGGGTTCCGGGTGTACACCAACCCCGACGTCGTGGGCTGCGAGATCGCGGGCGCCACCAAGAACGTGATCGCGATCGCGGTGGGGGCGGCCGCGGGGTTCGGGTTCGGTGACAACGCGCGCGCCGCGCTCATCACCCGCGGCCTGGCCGAGATGACCCGGTTGGGTGTGGCCCTCGGGGGGGACCCGCTCACCTTCGCCGGGCTCGCCGGGGTGGGCGACCTCGTCGCCACCTGCACGAGCGACCAGAGCCGCAACCGTCGGGTGGGCTACGAGTGGGGGCGGGGGCGCCCGCTCGAGGAGATCACCAGCGCCTCGCCCATGGTGGCCGAGGGCGTGCGCACCGCGAGCGGCGTCGTCGAGCTGGCGTCGCGTCACAGCGTCGACATGCCGATCGCGGCGATGGTCAGCGGGGTGATCGACGGCCGCTCGGCGCCCGAGGACGTCATCGGCACGTTCATGGGGCGCGCGGCCAAGTCCGAGCTCCACGGGATCAAGCCGTGACGGTCACCGCGGTCGGGGTGATGGGTGGCGGCCCTCCGGCCCTGGTCGACGAGGTGGGCACCCTCCACCCGTCGGGTGCCGGCTGGTCGTGCGAGTGGTGGATCGGCGGCGACGACCGCTGGCACCTGCCGGCCAACGAGGTGGCGGTGCGTCAGCAGCGGCTGCACAACGAGCCCGTGCTCGAGACCGCGATGCGGGTGCCGGGCGGCGACGCCGTGCAGCGCGTGTACGGCGCGGCGGCGCCGGGGAACCCGATCGTGGTGGAGGTCGAGAACCAGTCGCCGGCCCCGTTCGTCGTCGCGTTCGTGGTGCGCGGCGCCGTGCGCGCCGCGGCCGACGGCCCGCACGCGTCGATCGACAACGCGTTCGTGCTCTCGTGGCAGCGCGCACCGTCTCGATGGGCGCGGTCGGCGGGCAGCCCCGTGCAGATGCCGGTGGTCACCGGCCGCGCCCAGACCGGGCCGTTCCCGGCCGTGAAGGACCGTGCCGGGCGACTCGAGGTGGCGTTCCTCCATCCGGTCGCCCACCGGACCACCCTGCGGATGGCGATCACGCACTCGAAGCAGGCCCCGACTTTCGACGTGCGGGGCCTGGCCGACGCCGAGGAGGCCGCCACCGGGTGGCGGCGGGTGCTCGACCGCGGGATGCAGGTGCAGCTGCCCGACCGGCCGCTCGAAGCCCGGTTGCGGGCGGCCCGGGGCGAGGTGCTGCTGCGGGGCCAGTCGCTGCGTCCCGCGGCCGCGGTGGTCGCCGCGCTCGAGGACTGGGGCTTCGACGACGAGGCGGCCGAGGCGTGGAACCGGCTCGGCGGCCGTGAACGTCGGCTGGCCGCGCAGCGCCCCGCGCCGACCA
>VGCA01000054.1 GCA_016870245.1 Actinomycetota bacterium
CGGGGCCTGGCGCTCTTCTTCGACGCCTGGCTGCACGTCCTCGACGGCCGCCGGCTGCCCGAGCCCCGGGTGGTGGCGAGTCCGGCGGTCACCGCGGCGCACGCGGGCGAGGGCGAGCCCGGCGTCACCCGCGGCACCGGCACCCGGTACGAGGTGATGTTCCTGCTCGAGGCGCCCGATGCCGCGGTCCCCGCCTTCCGGGCCACCTGGGACGCGCTCGGCGACTCGATCGTGGTGGTGGGTGGCGACGGGCTGTGGAACTGCCACGTTCACACCGACGACATCGGCGCGGCCGTCGAGGCGGGGATCGAGGCGGGTCGCCCGTCGAAGATCCATGTGACCGACCTCTGGGAGCAGGTCGAGGCGCTCGAAGCCGACTGGGTCGCGGCCGCCGCGCCCGTCGAGGCCCGACCGTGCGCCGTGGTCGCGGTCGCGACCGGCGACGGCGTGACCGATCTGCTCGAGCACCTGGGCGTGGGGGTCGTGGTGGCGGGCGGCCAGTCGATGAACCCGTCGACGCAGCAGATCCTCGACGCGGTCGAGCGCAGCGGCGGCGAGACCGTCGTCGTGCTCCCCAACAACAAGAACATCATTCCGGTGGCCGAGCAGGCCGCGGCGCTGGCGACGCGGCCGGTGCACGTGGTCCCGACCCGTTCGGTGGTCGAGGCCCTCGCGGCCCTGATCGAGCTCGACCCCGAGCAGCCCGCGGCCGACAACGCCGTGGCCATGGCCGGGGCCGCCGGCCGGGTCCGCACCGGGGAGGTGACCCGGGCCGTGCGCGACTCGCAGGCGGCCTGTGGTCCCATCGCCGCCGGCGACTGGATCGGCATCACCCGGGCCGGCATCGGCACCTGCGCCGACAGCGCGGTCGCCGCCGCCATCGGCGTGCTCGACGAGCTGGTGGCCCCGGCCGACGAGCTCGTGACGATCCTGGTCGGCGCCGACGCCGACCCCGGGGACGTCGAGCGGCTCCGGGCCCACCTGGCCGGCACCAGACCCGAGGTCGAGGTCGAGGTGCACCGGGGCGGCCAGCCGCTGTACCCGTTCCTCGTCGGGGTCGAGTAGCCCGTGGCCGACCGGCCGCCGCTCACCCTGCGTGACCTCCACGCGATCCCCGTCACCGACCTGAGGCAGGTCGGGGCCAAGGTGGGCGACCGCCTCGCGATGATGGGCATCACCAGCGTCTTGGACCTGGTCACGCACTACCCGCGCCGCTACCACGACCGGCGGAACCTCCAGCAGATCGCCGCGCTCGAGATCGGCGAGGAGGCCACCGTCTCCGGCACGGTCAAGCAGGTCTCGGGCCGGCGCACCCGCCAGGGCCGCTCGCTCGTGGAGATCGAGATCTTCGACGAGACCTCGTACCTGAAGTGCACCTTCTTCAACCAGCCGTGGCGGGAGAAGCAGCTGTCGGTCGGGACGGAGGCGGCGTTCTTCGGCAAGGTCGAGCACTACCGCAACCGTCGCCAGATGACGAACCCCGTGGTCGACGTGATCGCCGAGCCGGGCCGCCCCGGTGCCGACACCGGGGTGCTGGTGCCGATCTACCCGGCCTCGGGCAAGGCCGACGTCCAGACGTGGCAGATCCGCAAGGCCGTCGGCGAGGCCCTGGAGCGGTCGCGGGCCCGCACCCTCGCCGACCCGCTCGACGAGACGATCCGCGACGCACTCGGTCTCGTCGACCGCACGACCGCGCTCCACGACGTCCATCGTCCTCCCACGATGGAGGCGGTCCGGGCCGCGCGGAACCGACTGACCTTCGACGAGTTCCTCCGCATGCAGGTCGCCCTCGTCGCCCGCAAGCGGACCTACGAGCGCGAGCGACGCGGGGTCGAGCACGTCGTCGACGGACCGCTCGTCGATGCGTTCCACGCCGCGCTGCCGTTCCCGCTCACCGACGGCCAGGCCCGGGCGATCGCCGAGATCGCACGCGACCTGGCGGCGCCCGCCCCGATGCACCGGCTGCTGCAGGGCGAGGTCGGGTCGGGCAAGACCGTCGTCGCGCTGACGGGGTTGCTCATGGCGGTGCAGGGCGGTCACCAGGGCGCGCTGATGGCCCCCACCGAGGTGCTCGCCGAGCAGCACTTCCTCACGGTGCGCAGCCTGATCGGCGACCTCGCCGTCGCGGAGCCCGGCAGCCTCCTGGGGGAGCGCCCGGTCCGGGTGGAGCTGCTCACGAACCGGACCCCCGCCGCCGAGCGCCGGCGGCTGGCCGGGGGGCTGGCCGACGGCACCGTCGACCTGCTGGTCGGCACCCACGCGCTGATCTACGAGGGCGTCGAGTTCGCCGACCTGGGTCTCGCAGTGATCGACGAGCAGCACCGCTTCGGCGTCGAGCAGCGCGACCTGCTCCGCTCGAAGCGGGGTGGCGACGACCGCACTCCCGACGTGCTGGTGATGACTGCCACCCCGATCCCGCGGACCGCGGCGATGCTCATCTACGGCGACCTCGACCGCTCGGAGCTGCGCGAGCTCCCGAAGGGACGGGCCTCGATCGCGACCGAGGTCGTGGGCCCCAGTGCGCTCGAGCGGACGGCGGTGTACGAGCGGGTGCGGGCCGAGGTGGCGGCCGGCCATCAGGCCTACGTCGTCTGCCCGCTGGTGGAGGGCTCGGCCAAGCTCGAGGCGAAGGCCGCGACCGAGGAGTTCGAGCGGCTCGTCGCCGAGGACCTCGCCGGGCTGCGCCTCGGGCTCCTCCACGGGCAGCTGCCCGGCCCCGAGAAGGAAGCGGCCATGACCGCGTTCCGAGACGGCCGGGTCGACGTGCTCGTCTCCACGACCGTCATCGAGGTGGGCGTCGACGTCCCCAACGCGACGGTCATGGTGATCGAGGACGCCGACCGCTTCGGCCTGCTCCAGCTCCACCAGCTCCGTGGCCGCATCGGTCGCGGTGCGCACGACTCGGTGTGCTTCTTGCTGGCCGATCCCCGCACGCCCGACGGCCGCGCCCGGATGGAGGCGATGCACACCACGTCCGACGGGTTCGCGTTGGCCGAGAAGGACCTCGAGATCCGCGGGTCGGGTGAGGTGTTCGGCGGGCGCCAGAGCGGATGGACCGACCTGAAGCTGGGCCGGCTGCCGCGCGACGAGCCGATCGTGATCGACGCCCGGGCCGTGGCCGAGGCGCTGCTCGACGGGGATCCCGAGCTGGGCGCGCACCCGCAGCTGCGCGAGGAGGTCGAGGACCTCCTCGGCGACTCCGTCGAGTTCCTGTTCAAGGTCTGACGGCGTGGCGCGGGCGACGGGGGGCGGCGGCCGGCTGCGGGTGGTCGCAGGAAGCGCCGGGGGTCTCCGGTTGGAGTCGCCGGCCGGGGCGACGACCCGGCCCACCGCCGAGCGGGTGCGCGAGGCCGTGTTCGCGTCGATCGGCCCGGCGCTCCACGGTGTCGCCGTGCTCGATCTGTACGCGGGGACCGGCGCCCTGGCCGTCGAGGCGCTGTCGCGTGGCGCCGGGCGCGCGGTGCTGGTGGAGCGCGATCGACGGGAGGCCGCGGTCGCCCGGCGCAACCTCGAGCGCACCGGCTTCGCCGCGGTCGGCCGCGTGGTCGAGGGGGACGTCGACCGGTTCCTCGAGCGGCCGCCCCCACCCGAGGCGCCCTTCGGGCTGGTGTGCTGCGACCCGCCCTACGACACCGCCGACGCCGTCGTCGCCGGGTTGCTGGTCCGCCTGGCCGACGGCGCCTGGGTCGTGCCCGGCGCGCTGGTGGTGGTCGAGCGGCCCACGGGAGGTGCGCTCGCCGTGCCCGCCGGATGGGAACCCCGGTTCGCGCGCACCTACGGGGATACGCTCGTGCACCTTCTCGCCGCGGGTCCGCACCCGCCCGACACGACCTGAGGAGCCGACGTGTCCACCGCCCTGTGCCCCGGGTCGTTCGACCCGGTGACCAATGGTCACCTCGACATCATCGAGCGCACGGCACGCCACTTCGACCATGTCGTCGTCGCGGTCATCCGCAACCCGCAGAAGTCGCAGTCGCTGTTCACCCTCGAGGAGCGCCAGGAGATGCTCGTCGAGGTGACGAAGCACCTCGGCAACGTCCGGGTCGACTTCTTCAAGGGCCTGCTGGTCGACTACGCCCGTGAGCAGGGCGCACACGCGATCGTCAAGGGCCTGCGGGCCGTCTCCGACTTCGACTACGAGCTGCAGATGGCCCAGATGAACCAGAAGCTGTCGGGGATCGACACCTTCTTCATCTCGACCAGCCCCCGGTATTCGTTCCTGTCGTCGAGCCTCGTGCGCGAGGTCGCCAAGTACGGCGGCGACGTGTCGAGCATGGTCCCGACCGTCGTGGCCGAACGCCTCGCCGGTCGCTTCGAGGCCCCGTGAGCCGGCCCCGGGATCGGGCGGACCTCCGCGGCCGGGGGCGGGCGTCGTGACCACCCACGACGGCCCGTCGATCGACGAGCTGCTCCTCGAGCTGCGCGACATCGTCGAGAACGCCCGCACGATGCCGATGTCGGCGTCGGTGCTCGTCAACCGGGAGGACCTCCTCCAGATCGTCGACGAGATCCTCGCCGCGTTCCCCGACGAGCTGCGCCACGCCCGCTGGCTGCTCAAGGAGCGCGACGACTTCATCGCGCAGGCGCGGCGGGAGGCCGACGATCTCCTCGCGGCGGCCCGGGTGCAGGTGGAGCGCATGGTGGAGCGGACCGAGATCGTGCGGGAGGCCCAGCGGGTGGCCCAGCGCACGGTCGACGACGCCGACGCGCAGGCCCGCCGGATGCGGCTCGAGTGCGAGGACTACGTCGACCAGAAGCTCGGCGAGTTCGAGGTGGTGCTCGACCGCACGATGCAGGCCGTCCACCAGGGCCGCCAGCGCCTCCAGGTCACCTACGAGGTGGAGGAGGACGAGGAGGAGCTCGCGCCCGAGACCGCGGACTTCTTCGACCAGGACGACGCCTAGCCCGGCACGCGCCCACCCTCTGCTACCCTGGCTCGTCCACCGTGCCGTTGCCCGGCCGGCCACCGGGCGCACGGAACCACCTCGTCCGCCGCTCTGGCCCTGACGCGCCATGTCCGGATTCCGCATCGATGTCGCCGACCTGCTGGCCCGGGCCGGCGCGCGCCGCGACGTCGTCGTCGCCGAGCCGATCGAGGGCCTCCGCAGCACGGCGGCCGCCGTCACCGGGCCGGTCACGGTCGCCGCCCACCTGGAGCGGATCCCCGAGGGGATCGTGGTGCGGGCCGACGTCGAGGCCACGTGGAGCGGGGAGTGCAGCTACTGCCTGGGCGAGGTCGGGGAGACCGTCCACCTCCACGCCGACGAGCTGTTCGAGGCGGCGCCGGTGGAGGGGGAGACCTACCCGATCGAAGGTCAGGTGATCGACCTCGAGCAGCTCGTGCGCGACACGGTGCTGCTCGAGCTGCCGCTCGCGCCACACTGTGCCGAGCCGTGCCGGGCCGAAGCCGACCCCGGCGCCACCGAGGAAGCACCCACCGACACGCCGTCCGACCCCCGTTGGGCCGCGCTGTCCGAGCTCGAGATCCGATAAAGGAGCCTTCGATGGCCGTCCCCAAGCGCAAGACCCCGCGGAGCAAGACGCACTCGCGGCGGTCGGCGAACATGAAGCTGGCCCCGCCGGCGAAGTCGAGCTGCCCGCAGTGCGGCGCGGCCAAGCTCCCGCACCGGGTCTGCAACAACTGCGGAACCTACCGCGGCCGCCAGGTCATCGACGTCGACTGAGTCCACACCGATGAGCGAGCCCGTTGTGCGCCACGACCGTCGCGCGAGGCGAGCGGGGCCCGAGCGGCCCGCCGCGGCGCGCCAGGAGCGGACGTGGTGAGCGCCGACCGCATCACCGTCGCGATCGACGCGATGGGCGGCGACCACGCCCCGGCCGAGATCGTGGCCGGCGCCCTCGCGACCGCGGCGGAGATCGACGTCGCGGTCCGCCTCTACGGCCGGGTCGAGGACATCATGGCCCACGTCCCCGGCGGCACGTTGCCCGCCGGTGTGGAGGTGGTCGACTGTCGTGAGGTCATCGCGATGGACGACGAGCCCGCGGCGGCCGTCCGCCGGATGAAGGACGCGTCGGTGGTCCGCGCCGCGCAGGCGGTGCGCGACGGCGAGGCCGAGGCGATGATCAGCGCGGGCAACACCGGTGCGGCGATGGCCGCGGCGCTGCTGCGCATGGGCCGGATCCGGGGGATCTCCCGACCGGCGATCGCGGTGCCGGTCCCCGTGCCGGGCAGCCACCCCCAGATCCTCATCGACGCCGGCGCCACCGTCGACGCCGCGCCCGAGTGGCTGGTGCAGTTCGCCCGCATGGGCCGGGTGTACGCCCGGGTGCGATTCGGGATCGACGAGCCGGCGATCGGCCTCCTCTCCAACGGCGAGGAGGAGGGCAAGGGCGACACCCTCCGCAAGACGGTCTTCGAGCTCCTGCGCAAGGAGCCGGGCTTCGTCGGCAACGTCGAGGGCAGCGACCTGATGCGCCCGGGGCGGGCCGACGTGTTCGTCACCGACGGCTTCACCGGCAACATCGCCCTCAAGAGCATCGAGTCGGCGCTGCGCTCGTTGGCGACGCTGGTGTTCACCACGCTCGACAGCACCGAGGAGGCCCGCGAGGCGTCCACGGTGATCCTGCCGCTCCTGCTGGACGCGGCCCAGGCCTACGACCCCGACCTCACGGGTGGCGCGGTCCTGTTGGGGGTGAAGGGCGTGTGCGTGATCTCGCACGGGTCCTCCACGGCCCCGGCGGTGGTCAGCGCCGCCCGTGTCGCACGCGAGTGCGTGACCGCGGGGGTCGTGCAACAGCTGCGGGAGACGGTGACCGATGCCGGCTGAGACCCACGTGGAGCGAGGGGCCTTCGGCCCCGACGACGTGTTCGCGATCATCCGCGAGCGCCTGGCGGAGATCCTCGAGATCGACGAGGACACGATCCGTCGCGAGTCGTCGTTCGCCGACGATCTCGGCGCCGACTCGCTGGCCCTCATCGAGCTCGTCGAGGTCCTCGAGGAGGACATCGGCGAGCGCACCGTCGGGTTCAGCTTCGACGACGAGGACCTCGCCGAGCTGCACACGGTCGGCGACGCGGTCGACTATGTGATGGCCCGCCTGGGCACGACCGGCTGAGGGAGCGGTTCGCCGGTGTCCGACGCGGTCGTCGACGTGCTCGCCGCACTGGAGCAGGCGATCGGGCACACCTTCGCCGACCGGTCGCACCTCGAGGGTGCGATGGTCCACCGCTCCTACTGCGCCGAGCATCCCGCGGCCGTCCCCAACGAACGGCTCGAGTTCCTCGGCGACGCCGTGCTCGGCCTGGCGGTCACCGACCACGTCTACTCCACCTACGGCGACCTCCCCGAGGGCGAGCTGGCCAAGCTGCGCGCATCGGTCGTCAACGCCGAGGTGCTCGCCGAGCTCGCGTCCGAGGTGGGCATCGGTCCGGCGCTGGTCCTCGGGAAGGGCGAGGACGCGTCGGGTGGGCGGGAGAAGCCGTCGATCCTCGCCGACGCGATGGAGGCGGTCATCGCCGCGGTCTACCTCGACGCCGGGTGGGCGGCCGCTCGCGACCTCGTGCTGGGGCTGCTCGCCGACCGCATCGTCGCCGGGTCGGTCGGTCCGGGGGGCGGCGACTACAAGACCCGGCTCCAGGAGCTCGCGGCGCGGAGGTTCGAGCAGCTGCCCCGGTACCAGGTGCGGGCCGAGGGCCCCGACCACTCGAAGCAGTTCTTCGCGATGGTGACCATCCGGGGTGCGGTGTACGGGCACGGGCAGGGTCGGTCGAAGAAGCACGCCGAGCAGGCGGCGGCCCGGGCGGCCTGGACCGCGCTCACCCGCGATGCCGGAGCTGCCTGAGGTCGAGGTCGTCCGCCGCGACCTCGACCCGGTCGTGGCGGGACGGACCATCGTCGCGGTCGAGGTGGGGCGCGACCGGGCGGTGCGGCGCGAAGCCTCGATCGGCGCCTACGTCGACGCGCTGAGCGGTCGGCCGGTGACGCGCACCGACCGGGTCGGCAAGTTCCTGGTCGTCCACCTCGGGATCGGCGACGGTGGCACGCCGCGTCCCGACGTCGTCGTCGTGCACCTCGGCATGTCGGGTCAGCTGCGGACGGCCGCGGGCGGTGACGACCCCCGGCTCGCCCACACCCACGTGGTGTGGGTGCTCGACGACGGAGCGGAGGTGCGCTTCGTCGATCCCCGCACGTTCGGGCACACCTGGACCGACCGGACGGGTGCCGACGGTCGGCCCACCACGACCGCGCACCTCGGTCCCGACGCGCTCGCGGCCGGCGGCGCCGCCGACGTGGTCGCGGCGGCGCTCGCGGGCCGCCGGGTCGCGGTGAAGCTGCGGCTCATGGACCAGACCGCGCTCGCCGGCCTGGGCAACATCTACACCGACGAGATCCTCTTCCGGGCGGGCGTCGCGCCCCACCGGCCGGCCGGTTCGCTGGGCGCCGCCGAGGTCGCGGCGGTCGCCGATGCGATCCACGAAATCCTCCCGGCGGCGATCGCGGCGCGGGGCTCGTCGCTCGGCGACGGCCAGTACGTCGACGGCGCCGGCCGGCCCGGCACCTACCAGGAGCAGCACGCCGTGCACGCCAAGGCCGGCCGGCCGTGCCCGGGCTGCGGCCGTCCCCTCGCGCGCCTCAAGCTGGGTGGCCGCTCCAGCACCTTCTGCCCCGGCTGCCAGGTCTGACCATGCCCTCGGACGCCGGCCGTCGCTCGCGACGCTCCGGCACGTCTGGGTCGCTCCGCTCGCTCGCGCCGACGCTGGTTGGGACACCCAACCGGATCCGGGCCGGGACGCTCGCTACGCTCCCGCACGTCTGGGTCGCTCCGCTCGCTCGCGCCGACGCTGGTTGGGACACCCAACCGGATCCGGGCCGGGACGCTCGCGACGCTCCCGCATCTCTGGGTCGCTCCGCTCGCTCGCGCCGACGCTGGTTGGGACACCCAACCGGATCCGGGCCGGGACGCTCGCTACGCTCCCGCATCTCTGGGTCGCTCCGCTCGCTCGCGCCGACGCTGGTTGGGACACCCAACCGGATCCGGGCCGGGACGCTCGCTACGCTCCCGCATCTCTGGGTCGCTCCGCTCGCTCGCGCCGACGCTGGTTGGGACACCCAACCGGATCCGGGCCGGGACGCTCGCTACGCTCCCGGCAGGCGGGAGAGAGGGCGTTGCCGCGTGTTCCTGAAGTCGTTGACCCTGAAGGGGTTCAAGTCGTTCGCCGACAAGACCGAGCTCGTCTTCGAGCCGGGGGTCACGGTCGTGGTCGGCCCGAACGGCTCGGGGAAGTCCAACCTCGTCGACGCGGTCGCCTGGGTGCTCGGTTCGCAGGGGCCCCGGTCGCTGCGCGGCGGGAAGATGGAGGACGTCATCTTCGCCGGCACCGCGTCGCGCACCGCGCTCGGCCGGACCGAGGTCGAGCTCACCATGGACAACAGCTCGGGGCTGCTCCCGATCGAGTTCACCGAGGTCACGATCACCCGCACCCTGTTCCGCACGGGTGAGTCGGAGTACCAGCTCAACGGCGTGCCCTGCCGCCTCCTCGACGTGCAGGAGCTCCTCTCCGACGCCGGCGTCGGCCGCCAGCAGCACGTCATCGTGGGCCAGGGCCAGATCGACGCGGTCCTCAACTCATCGCCGGCGGAGCGGCGGGCGATCATCGAGGAGGCCGCGGGCATCCTGAAGTTCCGCCGGCGCAAGGAGCGCGCCGAGCGCCGCCTCACCGCCACCGAGGGCAACCTGCTGCGCCTGGGCGACCTCCTGCGCGAGGTGCGCCGCCAGCTCGGGCCGCTGGAGCGCCAGGCCGATGCCGCCCGCCGTCACGACGCCGTGGTCGACGAGCTGCGCGCGATCAAGCTCCACCTCGCCGGTCACCAGATCGCCGGGCAGCAGGCCCGCATCGAGCGACTGCGCGACGAGCGCGTCGAGCTCGGCGATCGCGAGCGGGGCGTGCAGCAGCAGCTGCGCGACCTCGACGAGTCCGTCATCGCCGCCGAGCAGGCGCTCGCCGAGCTGGGCGCCGACGAGCTGGCCGACGAGCTGGTGCGGGCCGAGTCGATGCGAGAGCGCGTGCGCGGCCTCACCACCCTGATCGTGGAGAAGCGGCGCAACGTCGCCCGTGAGCTCACCGCCGCCGCCGACGAAGGCGTCGTCGAGACGCTCGTGGCCGACGCCGTGTCGCTGCGCACCGAGCTCGACACCCTCTCGGCGGACACGACCCTGCCGGGGACGGAGGCCGCCATCCCGGTCGACGTGGCGGAGGAGCTCCTGCGGGCGGCCGAGGAGCGCTGGCGCGCGACGGAGGCCACCGCGGCGCGGGCGCGCGCCCGTGCCGACTCGCTCGAGCAGCAGCTGCGGGCGACGCGCGACGCGGGCGGGGCCGGCACGCTCGACGCGCTCGACGGCGTGGTGGGCGCCCTGGTCGACCACCTCGAGGTGGAGCCGGGGGCCGAGGCTGCGGTCGCCGCGGCGCTGGGCGACGCGATGCTCGCCGTGGTCGTCGAGAGGGGCGACGCCGTGCGCACCGCCGTGGAACGGCTCGAGGCCGACGGCGGGCGCGCGCTGCTCCTCGTCACCGACCCGTCGGGTGGGGCGGGTGCCCAGCCGGCGCTGGTGCCGCCGGGGGCCCGACCGCTGGCCGAGCTCGTGCGGTCGTCGGTGCCCGGGCTCACCGCCGTCCTCCACCAGCTGCTCGCCCACACGGTGCTCGTCGGCTCGTGGCGCACGGCGCTCGACCTCGTGGTCGAGCAGCCCGAGCTCGTCGCCGTCACGTCGGAGGGCTCGCGCCTGGGCGGGATCGGACCGTGGAGCATCGGCGGGGGTGGCCCGATCACCGGTGTCACGCAGGCCACGGTCGACGAAGCGGTCGAGGCCGCGGTGGTCGCCGACGTCGAGCGGACCGAGTCGGAGCGGGCGTTGGAGACGGCCCGGGCGGCGCTCGCCGCGGCCCGGGCCACCGAGCTGCGCCGGGCCACCGTCGACGAGCGCCGCTCGATCCTCACCACCCGCCTGGCCGAGGTCGAGGAGCGGCTCGCCGCACGCGACCCCGAGGCCCAGGCCCAGGCCGAGCGCCACCGGCGGATCCTCCTGGCGCGCGACGAGGGCTACCGCGGCTACGCCGTTCGGCTCGACGACCTCAGCGCCCGCACCGACGGGCTGCTCGAGCGGCTCCGCGAGGAGCGCCGCCGGCACGCGCAGGCCGCCCGGGCCTCGGCCGACCAGCTCGACCGGCTCCGCAAGGAGCGCGGGGTGCTCGAGCGCGAGCTCTCCGAGGTGCGTGAGCGCATGACCCGCGCCGAGATCGAGGACGGTGAGGCCAGGATCCGACTCGAGAACGCGATCCAGACCCTGCGCTCCGAGTACGACGTCGAGCCGCACGGCGCCCTCGACGCGCCGGCCCCGACCGTGCCCGACGGCACCACGCTCGCCGGACGGGCGCGGGAGCTCGAGCGCGACCTGCGCCTCATGGGGCCGATCAACCCGCTGGCGCTCGAGGAGTACACCGCGCTCGAGGAGCGGCACCGCTTCCTGCAGGAGCAGCTCGACGACGTGAAGAGCACCCGACGCGAGCTGTCACGCGTGATCCGGGCCGTCGACCGGGAGATCGTCACCGTCTTCGAGCAGGCGTACCACGACGTGTCGGCCAACTTCACCGCGCTGTTCACCACGCTGTTCCCGGGCGGCTCCGGCCGGCTCACGCTCGTCGACCCCGACGACCTCCTCAACACCGGCGTGGAGATCGAGGCCCGGCCGTCGGGGAAGAACATCCGCCGCCTGTCGTTGCTCTCGGGTGGCGAGCGGGCGTTGACCGCGCTGGCGTACCTCTTCTCGGTGTTCCGGGCCCGGCCCTCGCCCTTCTACCTCCTCGACGAGGTGGAAGCCGCGCTCGACGACGTCAACCTGCACCGGTTCCTCGACCTCGTGCACGAGTTCCGCGGCGAGGCGCAGCTGGTGATCGTGTCGCACCAGAAGCGCACCATGGAGGCGGCCGACGTGCTCTACGGCGTGTCGATGCCTCCCGGCGGCTCCTCGCGCGTCGTGAGCCAGCGCGCCCACGACGTGTTCGCACCGGTGTAGCCCGTGGACTTCGTTCCGATCCTCGCCGCGTCTGCCGCCGACACGGCGGAGGCGTGTGGACCGGAAGGGGAGCAGAGCTGGGTCTGTGAGCGGGTCTTCGAGCTGACGGGCAGCGAGACCGCGGCCGATGTCGCCGACGCCCTCTCGGTGCCGATCCGCATCGTGTTCGTGCTGCTGGCCGCGTGGATCGTGACGCGGCTGCTCAATCGTGCGGTGCAGCGAACGGTGCAGCGGGTGCGCGACCAGGGCACGGTGTCGATCCTGGGCGCGACCGCGCCGATCCCCCTCTCGGAGAACGCCCAGCTGCGGCGGACCCAGCGGGCCGCGACGATCAGCTCGGTGCTGCGCAACGTCGTCTCGACCGTGGTGTGGACGGTGGCGGCGCTGATCGTGCTCGGCGAGCTCGGCGTCGACATCGGGCCGATCCTCGCCGCGGCCGGGGTGGCCGGGATCGCGATCGGCTTCGGCACCCAGACGATGGTGCGCGACTACCTCGCCGGGATGTTCATCGTGCTCGAGGACCAGTACGGGGTGGGCGACGAGATCGAGGTCGACGGGATCGTCGGCGAGGTCGAGTGGGTCACCCTGCGGATGACCCGCATCCGGGACGGCCGCGGGGTGGCCTGGTACGTCGGCAACGGTGAGGTGCGCAAGGTGGGCAACCGATCCCAGCGCGAGCCGTCCGCCGGTGAACCCGGCGCCCGGCGGAGCGACGACGACGGGCCCGACGGACCCGCACCGACACCCCCCGACGCCACGGACCCCGACGAGGGTGACCGGTAGCCTCGGGTCCTCGTGTCGGAATCCCTCGCCCCCATCGTCCTCATCGGGATCTTCGTCCTCGCGGCGTTCCTGCTGGTCCTGCCCCGCATCGTCCGCAGCCGGGAGGCGAGCCGGGATGGCGGCGCCACCGCGGCCCCGTCGCGCCCCTCGACCCCTCCGCCGCTCGCCGAGGCGGCGCCCGCAGCGGCGACCACCGAGGTTCCGCCCGAGCTGGTCGAGGAGATCGAGTCGATCGAGGTCGTCGAGGAGGCACCCCCGGACGAGCCGCCGCGCCTTCGCGACCGCATCGGGAAGACCCGGGCCTCCTTCGCCGGCCTGCTCGGGGTGCTGCGGCGCGGCGGCAAGATCGACGCCGCCGCCTGGGACGAGCTCGAGGAGGCCCTGCTCCTGGCCGACGTGGGGATGACCACCACCCAGTCGGTCGTCGACGGTGTGAAGGCCCGGGCCGCGGCCGCGGGGGCCGACGCCGACGCCGACGCCCTGCCCGACCTGCTGCGGGCCGAGATCACCGAGCGGCTCGAGGCAACCGCCACCGACCGGTCGCTCCACCACGCGGCGGAGGGCCCGACCGTGTGGCTCATGGTCGGCGTCAACGGCGTGGGCAAGACCACCACCACCGCCAAGATCGCCAAGCGGGAGATCGCCGACGGCAACAAGGTGCTCCTCGCCGCGGCCGACACCTTCCGGGCCGCGGCCGCCGACCAGCTGGCCAAGTGGGCCGACCGCCTCGGCTGTGCCCTCGTGCGCGGCCAGGACGGCGGCGACCCTGGCGCGGTCGTCTTCGACGCGATGGACGCCGCCACCGCCCGCCGCACCGACGTCGTGATCGTCGACACCGCGGGGCGACTGCACACCAAGGTCAACCTGATGCGCGAGCTCGAGAAGCTCAAGCGCATCGTCGAGCGCACCCCGGGCGCGCTGCAGGAGGTGCTGCTCGTCCTCGACGCCAGCACCGGCCAGAACGGGCTCACCCAGGCGCGCGAGTTCGCCGGTGCGGTCGACATCACCGGTGTGGTCCTCACCAAGCTCGACGGCACCGCCAAGGGTGGGGTGGTCCTCGCCATCGAGGACGAGTTCCAGGTGCCGGTGAAGCTGGTCGGCCTCGGCGAAGGCGCCGACGACCTCGTGCCCTTCGACCCGGCGGAGTTCGCCGCCGCGCTCGTCGAGTAGCGGCGAAGGCGCGATGTTCGACTCCCTTTCCGACCGCTTCGAAGGGATCTTCACCCGGCTGCGCAGCCGCGGGAAGCTCACCGAGAAGGACATCGACGAGATCGCGCGCGAGATCCGCCTGGCGCTGCTCGAGGCCGACGTCAACGTCCGGGTGGTGAAGGCGTTGATCGCGCGGATCAAGGAGCGGGCCAACGGCGCCGAGGTCGCCAAGAGCCTCAGCCCGGCGCAGCAGGTCATCAAGATCGTCCACGAGGAGCTCGTCGCCACCCTCGGCGGCGACGCCCGCAAGCTCTCGGTCAACCCGAAGCCGCCGACCGTCGTGCTCCTCGCCGGCCTCCAGGGGTCCGGCAAGACGACCGCCGCCGCGAAGCTCGCCCGGTGGCTCGAGCGCGACGGCAAGCGTCCCCTGCTCGTCGGCGCCGACCTCCAGCGGCCCGCGGCCGTCGAGCAGCTGAAGGTGCTCGGCGAGCGGGTCGGCGTCCCGGTCTCGTCCACCGGCTCCGATCCCGTCGAGGTCGCCCGCAACGGCATCGACGAGGCGATCCGGCTCGGTCGCAACTTCGTCATCGTCGACACCGCCGGCCGGCTCCAGATCGACGTCGAGCTGATGGACGAGCTGCGCGCCATCCGCGACGCCGTGAACCCCGACGACTCGCTGCTCGTCGTCGACGCGATGACCGGCCAGGAGGCGGTGAACGTCGCCGAGGCGTTCGCGGAGACCGTCGACCTCACCGGCATCGTCCTCACCAAGCTCGACGGCGACGCGCGCGGTGGTGCCGCGCTGTCGGTCAAGGAGGTCACCGGTCGGCCGATCATGTTCGCCGGTGTGGGGGAGAAGCTCGAGGACTTCGAGCCCTTCTACCCCGACCGCATGGCCAGCCGGATCCTCGGCATGGGCGACGTCCTCACCCTCATCGAGAAGGCCGAGCAGGCCTTCGATGCCGAACAGGCCGCCGTCGCGACCGAGAAGCTGCGTCAGGGCGAGTTCACCCTCCAGGACTTCCTCGAGCAGATGCGCCAGATGCGCAAGATGGGCCCGCTCCAGAACCTCGTCGCCATGCTCCCGGGCGTGCCCAAGGAGCTGCGCAACGCCGACGTCGACGAGGGCGAGCTCGCCAGGATCGAGGCCATCATCTGCTCGATGACGATGGAGGAGCGGTCCAACCCCACCGTCATCAACGGCTCGCGGCGCATCCGCATCGCCCAGGGCAGCGGGACCACCACCCAGGACGTGAACCAGCTCCTGAAGCAGTTCAAGCAGGTCTCGCAGATGATGAAGCAGTTCTCCCGGGTCAACAAGAAGGGCAAGCGCAAGCTCACGGGCCTCCCGCCCGGCTTCGACCCCAGCGCCCTCGGTGGCCCGGGCGGCCTGAAGCTGTAGTCCGGCGACTCTCGTCTCTCCGTTCGGTCCGGTCCGGACCACCGGCAGTCGTCCTTCTCCGCTCCACGCTCGCTTCGCTCGCTCCACGCTCCGGCGGACGACCACCGGCGTTCCGACCCTCGTGCTCGTGGCTCCGGCGGGCCTCCCCCGGCGTCCGTCCCCTCGGCGTCGCAGGTGCGGGTCGGCGTGAAGAGGGTGGGGTGAGGGGACTGTTGGGTGGGGGAAGGGTGGGACCGGTAGCCTGAGGCGTTCGTCTCTGCCGAAAGGGTGTTCGTGGCCGTCAAGATCCGCCTCATGCGTGTGGGCAAGAAGAAGCAGCCCACCTACCGCGTCGTGGTCGCCGACGCGCGGTCGCCTCGCGACGGCCGGATCATCGAGACGATCGGCCACTACGGACCCCGCGAGGAGCCGTCGCGCGTCAGCATCGACGCCGACCGCGCCCTCGACTGGCTGCGCAAGGGCGCCAAGCCCACCGAGCAGGTGCAGAAGCTCCTGACCGTGTCGGGGGTGTGGGAGACCTTCACCGCGGAGCGGCCGAACCCCGACACCAAGCTCAACCGTCGGGGCCACGTCACCGGCCGCGGCCCGGCGAAGAACACCGTCAAGGTCGAGAAGCCCAAGGCCGAGGCCC
>VGCA01000055.1 GCA_016870245.1 Actinomycetota bacterium
GCCGTCACAGTCGATGAGGTGCTCCGTGACGCGCAATGCGATGCGGTTCGAGAGCGCACCTCGTGCGTACCGCCCCAGGCGAACGCGGGTGAGGTGGCACACCCGGGCACTCGGCGAGTCGGTCTCCGCGGCGAAGCACGCCGTGCGTAGCTGTTCCATCGCCCGGTGGACGCGCTGGCGCGCGGTCGGCGCGGTGATCCCGAGGCGTTCGCCGATCGCGGTGTAATCGAGCCGCTCCACGTATCGGAGTGCGAGGAGCGCGGCGTTCGCCTCGGAGAGTGTCTGCAGGGCGAGCTCGACGGTTGCAGCGTCGACCCCGGACACCGGCGGCTCCTCCGGCGCCGGGATGGGAAGGCGATCGAAGATCGTCTCGTCGCGCGCCGGCTCGAAGCGCCGCCCGGCGCGCAGCTGGTTGCGCCAGAGATTGCGCACCGCCGTCATCAGGTACGGCTTCACCATCTCCCGATCGGATATGGCGTGCGCCCGGGCGAGGACGTTCATGAGCGCGGTCTGTGCCAGATCCTCGGCTTCCATCTGCGTACGGACGAGCCGCCGGGCGACCCGGACCGCGTCGGGTCGGAAGCTTGCGATCAGTGCGTGGATGTCGTCGTCGGGCGGCTCGGCGCCCGCGCTGCGAATCGGAAGTCCCACGTGCCCCGATACCCCCCGCCGAGAGTCTGTTCCGGTGCCGGTGGCCGAGGTCAAGGAGACCGGCCCGTCGGCGATCAGCGACGGACCAGGACAGCCATCCCCCGAAGCCGTGACACGCGGATCAGTAGTTGGCGGGGAGGGCCCGTTCGAGCAGGTAGTAGAAGGCGGCAAGCGCGATCGCGAACGGGATCACGCCGATGAACCACGTCGTCCAGCGCGGGTGGCGGTGGAAGAGCAACCACCAGAGGCCACCGACGATGACGAGGACGATTCCGGCGATCACCGTCGGGAGGATCGGACCGGAGTTGCCCGAGAGCGAGTCGGCGAGCTCGGCGCTCGTGACTTCGGGGTCGCCAGGGTCCACGCTCGAGGCGAGCGGTTGGGCGCCGGTCGGCACGACCAGCTCGCCCTTGACGATGAGGCGCTCCGCCGCGGAGTACCTCGGATGGCAGGTGGTGAGCGTGAGGATCGCCGGCTTCGTGGGGTCGGGTTCGAGCACCTCCGAGGCGTTCGGGGACACGACGAACTTGTCGTACACCCGGTACTCGAAGTTGCCCTGCAGCGTCGTCACCTGGATGACGTCGCCCACCTCGACCGAGTCGAGCTCGCCGAACGGCGCTCCATAGGTGGTGCGGTGCCCGGCGATCGACGAGTTGCCGACCTGGCCCGGGAGCGGGGTGGCGGCGTAATGGCCTGGGCCCTTGCGCAGATCGCCGTCGTTGGTCCCCTCGACCACGTAGGTGTCGACCCCGATCTTCGGGATCACCAGGTGGGCCAAGACGTCGCCGTCGGCGGGATCCGGCGCGGCGACCGGTGGGAGCGTGGTGACCACGGGAACGGTGGTGGGCGTCGAGCCGTCGGTCGGGCCGCCAAGAGTGGTGGGCGTCACCCCGGCCTGGTCTTGCTGGGTCTGGAAGTCCCGCTCGAGCTGCTTCTGGGCCCGGGCGGTGTAGATCCCGGTGCCCCAGAGCTGATAGATCACGAACAGCAGCAGCAGCAATCCGAGGGTGACGAGGACCTTCCCGATCCCGGAGATGAGGCTGCGCACCCGCAGATCCTAGGAACCCGCGGCGCTCGGGCTGGTTCGCCCGCGGATCAGGTGCCTCCCTACACTCGTCGGGCCCGCCCGCACCGGAGGCGCAGTGCCCCTCGTCGTCCGTCTCCGCTCCGCCGTCTGCCTGCTCGGTCGCTTCCCCGCCCTCGCCGGGGTCGACCTCGACGTCGCGCCCGGGGAGACCGTGCTGCTCTCGGGCGGCAACGGCGCCGGGAAGACCACGCTGCTGCGCCTCGTGGCGGGTCTGCTGCCGCTGCATCAGGGTGAAGGCGAGGTGATGGGCGTGAATCTGGCCGAGGACCGGCGGAGCCACCGGAGCCGGGTCGCCTTCGTCGCCCAGGACACCGGCTGCTACGAGGACCTCACCGTACGGGAGAACCTGCGGTTCGCCACCCGGGCCGCGGGCGGCGACGACGCCCGGGTCGACGAGGCGATCGACGCCTTGGAGCTGGGCCGGCTGGCCGACGTGCGCCACGGGAAGCTCTCCACCGGCCAACGGCGACGCCTGGCTCTGGCGGTCGGCATCGCCCGCCGTCCCGATCTCTATCTCCTCGACGAGCCCCACGCCGGGCTCGACGCGCCGGGCCGGGCGTACCTCGACCAGGTGCTGGCCCGCGCGGCCGAGGAGGGTCGGTCGGTGCTGATCGCGTCGCACGAGCTGGAGATGGTCCGCCCGTTCGCCAGCCGGGAGGTCGTGCTCACCAACGGCCAGGCCGACGGCGCCCTCGATGCGGCCGGGTCGACCCCTGCGCCGGCGCCGGCAGAGGCAGCCGAGGCCGTCGAGGCCACGACCTTGGAGCCGACGCCGTGAGCCTGTTCCAGGAGGCGGCCCTCGTGGCGGGCAAGGACCTCCGCATCGAGGCCCGGGCCAAGGTCATTGGCCAACAGATCGTCCCGTTCGGGCTGATCGTGCTCCTCCTCTTCGCGTTCGCCCTCGACCCCGACCGCGGGGTGCTGCAGCGGGTGGCGCCGGGCCTGTTCTGGATCACGGTGCTGCTCGCGCTCCTGCTCGGGGTCTCGCGGTCGTTCGCCGTGGAGGCCGAGAACGGCGCCCGCGACGCGCTGCGCATGTCGGGCCTCGACGGCAGCTCGATCTTCCTGGGGAAGGCCTCGGCCCTGGCGGTCGAGCTCCTCGTCTTCGAGGCCCTCCTCACAGTGGGCGTGGTGGTCCTGTTCGACGTCCGGCTGGCGTCGCTGCCGCCGCTGGTGGTCGGCACCGTCTTCGCGACCGTGGGGCTCGCAGCCACCGGTACCCTCTACGGCGTCCTCGCTGCGGGAATCCGCGCCCGCGAGACGCTGGTACCGGTGCTGCTGCTCCCTGTCGTGGCGCCGGTCCTGTTGGGAGCCACCCGATCCTGGGAGTCGTCGATCGACGGTGTCCCGGGTGACGCCTGGCCCTGGGTCGCGCTGCTCGGGATCTTCGCGGTGCTGTTCGTCGGGATCGGGATGCTGGCCTTCGGGCCGTTGTTGGAGGAATCGTGAGCGCGCCGGGAACGGACATGGTGAGCGACGCTGACCCGAGGAGCGGCGAGCGGCTCATGGCCCCGGTCGCCCGGCGGATCGTCGGCGTGTTGGCGCTCGTGACGCTCGCAGCCCTGGTGATCGTGGGGCTCTGGGTCGCGCCGCCCGACGAGTTCCAGGGCGACGCCCAACGACTGATGTACATCCACGTCCCGGCTGCGTGGCTCGCCTACCTGGCCTTCGGCGTCACTGCCGTGAGCTCGGCGCTCTACCTGTGGCCGCGCACCCGGTCGCTGGTGTGGGACCGGGTGGCGGGTGCGTCGGCGGAGCTCGGCGTCGTGTTCACGGCGCTGTGCCTGCTCCTCGGCTCCTTGTGGGGTCGGCCGGTGTGGGGCGTGTGGTGGGCGTGGGACGCCCGGCTCGTCACCACCGCGGTCCTCTTCTTCCTCTACCTGGGGTACCTCGCGCTCCGGCGGGTGCCGGCCACGCTCGACGTGCGGGCGAAGCGCTGCGCCATCGCCGCGCTGATCGCCTTCATCGACGTGCCGATCGTGCACTTCTCCGTCACCTGGTGGCGCACGCTCCACCAGGAGGCCACGGTGTTCAATCCCGAGCTCGACGCCGAGATCCACGGGACGATGGCCCTCGCGCTCTGGATCGGCGTGCTCGCGTTCACGCTGCTGTACGTGTACCTGCTCGATCTCCGCTACCGGCTCGAGGTCCTCGACGAGGACCGCGACGAGCGGGAGCTGGAGGCGGCGATCGCCGACCGGGTCCAGGGCGGCCCGCCCCGCGAGACCGTAGGAGCGAGCTCATGACCGACGTCGGGTACGTCATCGCCGGGTGGGTGATCACCGCCGTCGTGCTCGCGGTGTACTGGCTGTCCATTCTCTGGCGGATCCGGCGCGGGGAGCGCTCGGAGCCGTGACCGCGACGACCTCGAAGAAGTCGAAGCGCCGCACCTACATCGCGCTCGGGCTGTGTGGCGCCGCGATCGTCGCGATCATCGGCCTGACGGTCGTGCTGTCGAACAACGTCGTCTACTTCCGTACGGTCTCGGAGGCGGTCGCGTCGCGCGAGTCCGACGGCGGCTCCCGCTTCCGGATCGCGGGTGAGGTGGTTCCCGGCACGGTCGAGGAGACCAGGAACGGCGTGAAGTTCGAGATCACCGACGGCAAGAAGACCGCGGCGATCGTGCACGTGGGTGACCCGCCGAGCCTGTTCAAGGACGGCGCGCCCGTGGTGTGCGAGGGCCGGTGGGGCGCCGACGCCGCGTTCGCCTCCGACCGGATCATGATCCGCCACGGCAACGAGTACGAGCCGCCCGAGGTGGATTCCGAGAAGGCGTCGACGGGCGCGCAGGACGTACCGGCCGAGGGGACGGTCGGCGCGGCGTGAGAGCCTCGCTCGGCGTCCTCGCGCTCGCACTCGGCGCCGTCAGCGCGCTCCTCGGCATCGTGGTCCTGTTGCTGGGGCTGCGCCGCAAGGACGACCGCCTCCTGCGCGTGGGGCTCCGCTACGCGTTCTTCGTCCTCGGCGCTTCGGCGGTCGCGGTGGTCGCGATGGAGTGGGCGCTGATCACCCACGACTTCTCGATCCGGTACGTGGCCGAGAACAACGCGCGGTCCACGCCCTTGCTGTTCACCATCACCGGGCTGTGGGCGGCGCTCGAAGGCTCGATCCTCCTGTGGGGCCTGATCCTCGGCGTGTACCTCGCGTGGATGGCGATCCACTTCCGACACCGCGCGGCCGACCCGATGGTGGCGTGGGCGATGGTGGTCGCGTTCGTGGTCACCCTGTTCTTCTTCGTGTTGATGCTCGGACCTGCCAACCCGTTCGAGCGCCTACCGGTCACGCCCACCGACGGGCAGGGCCCGAACCCGTTGCTCCAGAACCATCCGCTCATGGCGTTCCACCCGCCGCTTCTCTACCTCGGCTACGTGGGGATGACGGTCCCGTTCTCGTTCGCGATCGCCGCGCTGATCACCGGACGGCTCGGGGAAGGGTGGCTCACCGAGACGCGGCGGGCCACGCTCGTCGCCTGGGGCTTCCTGTCGGTGGGGATCATCCTCGGGGCGTGGTGGAGCTACGAGGTCCTCGGCTGGGGTGGGTACTGGGCGTGGGACCCCGTCGAGAACGCGTCGCTGCTGCCGTGGCTCACCGCGACCGCGTTCATCCACTCGGTGATCGTGCAGGAGCGGCGCGGGATGCTGCGCGTGTGGAACCTTTCGCTCGTCGTGGCGACGTTCTGCCTGACGATCCTCGGCACCTTCCTCACCCGTTCGGGTGTCCTCAACTCGGTGCACAGCTTCTCCGAGTCGCCGATCGGGGGGTGGCTCCTCGGCTTCCTCGCGTTCGTCACGATCGGCAGCGTGATCCTGATCGCGTGGCGCGGCGACACGCTGCGCGCCCCGGGGCGCATCGACAGCCCGGTGTCGCGCGAGGCGGCGTTCCTCGTCAACAACCTGCTGTTCGCGGCGCTGGCCGTGGTGGTGCTGCTCGGCACGGTGTACCCGTTGCTCGCCGAGGCGCTCCAGGACCGCCAGCTCTCGGTCGGCGAGCCCTACTTCGACCGGATGACCACGCCCATCGGCGTGGCGCTGCTGTTCCTGATGGCGGTGGCGCCGGCGCTGCCGTGGCGCGCGACCTCGGGCGACGTGCTGCGGAGGCGTCTCGTGGTACCGGCCTGGTTCGGCGTCGGTGTGATGGTCGTCGCCGCGCTGTTCGGAGTGCGCGAGATCTGGACCCTCGTGACCTTCGGGCTGGCGGCGTTCGCCGTCGGCGGGATCGTGCGGCAGGTCGCGCTGGGCTTCCGCGCCCAGCACGTGGCCGGCGTGTCGTGGTGGGAGGTGCCGTGGCGCACGGTCCGGGGCAGCCCGCGCCTGTACGGCGGGCTGGTCGTCCACCTGGGAATCGTGGCGATCGCCGTCGCGCTTGCGTCGGCGAGCGCGTTCACCACCAAGGACGAGGTGCGCCTCCGCAAGGGCGAGTCGACGACCGTGGCCGGCTACACGTTCACCTACACCGGTCGGGAGGTCTCATCGACCGACCAGAAGCGCACGGTCAAGGCGCAGGTCCGCATCGAGCGGGGCGACCGCGACCTCGGCACCTACGCGCCGGCCGTCTCGATGTTCCCCGGGGCGACGAGCGGGATCGGCACCCCGTCGGTCAAGACGGGGCCGTTGCGCGACATCTACCTCACGCTCATCTCGGCGCCCACCGATCGTGACCGGGTCACCATCGGCATCGCGATCAACCCGATGGTGGTCTGGATCTGGATCGGCGGCGGGCTGATGGCGGTCGGCACGGCGATCGCGCTGCTGCCGAAGAGCCGCCGGGTCGTGGTGCCCCCGGCGGTGGGGCGCGACCGGCCTGCGGGGGACGGTCCCCCGGCCGGGGACGGCCCGGAGGCGCCCGACGGCAAGGACGACCGGGACGTGCCCGTGGGGGTGCGGGCATGAAGCACCCGGCCCGCTGGATCGCCACCGCCGTCGCCGTGGTGCTCGTCGCGCTCGCCGTCGTGTTCGGCACGCAGATCGGCAACGATCCCCGCGCCGACGCCAGCCGGAGCCAGCTCGCGGGCAAGGACGCGCCGAAGTTCACGGTGAAGACCCTCGACGGCACCACGTTGACGAAGGCCGATCTCGCGGGCAAGGCGACGATCGTCAACTTCTGGAACACCTGGTGCATCCCCTGCCGGGAGGAGGCCCCCGACCTCCAGGCCTTCTACGCCAAGCACGCCGACGATCCCGACTTCCAGATGATCGGCATCGTGCGCGACGACAACAAGGGCGCCGTGGAGAAGTGGGTGAAGAACCGGGGTGACGAGTGGCTCATCGCCATGGACCCCGGCGGCAACGCCGCGTTGGCGTTCGGCACCCGCGGGCAGCCGGAGACGTTCGCGGTGAGCCCCGACGGACTGATCGTCGGCTACCAGTTCGGGCCGTCGTCGGTCGCCGACCTCGACACCCTGCTCGCGGCGGCGCGGGGCGGCGTGGGCGCATGAGCCGAGGGCGGGGTTGGATCCCCTGGGTGGGGCTGGTCGCCGTGGTGGTCGCCGTGGTGGTCTGGGCCGTGTGGCCTTCGGGGGACCAGACCGACGCCGAGCGGGTCCGCAACATCACCCACCAGCTGCGCTGCCCCGACTGCGAGAGCCTGTCGGCGGGCGACAGCCAGACCGCGTCGGCCCGGGCCATCCGCCGTGATGTCACCCAGCGGGTGGCCGAGGGGCAGTCGGCCGCCACGATCAAGCGGGCGTACGTCGACCGCTACGGCGAGTCGATCCTGCTCGAGCCCGAGCGCGACGGCATCGGCCTGGTGGTGTGGGGCCTGCCGCTCCTCGTCCTGGTCGGTGGGGGCGTCGGGCTGTTCTTCGCGTTCCGCCGCTGGCGGAACGCGGCACCGGTGCACGCTACCGAAGCCGACGAGGAGCTCGTGCGCGAGATGCGACGCGGGGACGGCGCGTCGTGATCGACGGCGCGGAGCGCACCCGGCTGGAGGGCGAGCGCGACTTCCTGCTGCGTTCGCTCGACGACCTCGAGCGCGAGCGCGAGAAGGGCGCCATCGACGACGAGTCCTTCGATCGCCTTCACGACGAGTACACCGCGCGGGCGGCGGCGGTCATCCGATCGCTGCGCGACGGCGCCGACGAGCGCCCGGTCGCGCCTCCGACGTCGACCAGGCGCCGGGTGCTCACCGCGGTGGGCATCGGGGCGTTCCTCCTGCTCGTGATCGTGGGGATCACCGCGGCGCTGACGAGCCGAGGCGAGGGCGACAGCCTCACCGGCAACTCCGGCGGCGCGGCCGGCCGATCAGGCGACGGCGCGGGTCGCATCACCGTCGAGGAACGGCGGACGCGGCTCGTCGAGGCGGTGGCCGACGACCCCGACGACCTCGCCAGCCGGCTGCTGCTCGCCCGCTACCTCGAAGCCGATGGCGACCTCGCCGGCGCACTCCAGCAGTACGACGAGGTCCTCGCCCGCAACGCGCAGAGCGCCGAGGCCGAGGCCCAGGCCGGGCGGATCCTCTACCTGACGGCCCTCGCCGCGGTGAGGAGCAACCCCGACGCGGTCGACGGACTCGTCCAGCAGTCGCTCGCCCGTCTGAACCGCGCGATCGAGATCGATCCCGAGTATCCCGACGCGCGGTTCTTCCGTGCCATCGTGTCGGCCAACGAGTTCGGCGACTTCGCCCGGGCTCGGAGCGACCTGCAGCGCTACCTGATCCTGGCCCCCCAGGGACAGTTCGCCGGGGACGCGCGCAGCCTGCTCGCCCAGGTCACCTCGGCCATCGACGGCACCCCGTTGCCGACGACGCCGACGACGGCGCGATCCAAGAAGTAAGTCTCCTCCACCAACGGAAAGGCACACGATGGCCCAGCAGCCCGAGCCCCAGATCGACTACAGCGCGATCTACAAGGTCACCATCGCCACCAACCGCGGGACCATCGTGATGGACCTCGACCCGCAGCTCGCCCCCAACACGGTCAACAACTTCGTGGGGCTCGCCCGGCAGGGCTACTACGACGGCCTCACCTTCCACCGGGTGGTCCCCGACTTCGTGATCCAGGGTGGGTGCCCGGAGGGCTCGGGGCGGGGCGGGCCCGGCTACCAGTTCGCCGACGAGCCCGTGCAGGCCGAGTACACCCTCGGCGCGGTGGCCATGGCCAATGCCGGCCGAAACACCAACGGCTCGCAGTTCTTCATCACCATCGACGACTGCACCCGCAAGCTCACCAAGGACTACAACCTCTTCGGCTACGTGGTCGAGGGCATCGAGGTCGCCCAGGCCACCCAGGTCGGCGACGTGATGCAGTCGGTCGTCGTCGAGGAGCAGCCGCGGGGCTGAGCCGCCGAGGGCCGCACCCCGGGGCACGTACCCTCGTCCCTGAGCCTGAGAGATCCCCGTCCCGAGTCACCGGAGCACGAACGCCATGGCCAACGTCGGTCCCACCACCCCCGCAGAGCTGGTCGAAGAGGTCTACGGCCGGTACCCCGAGCGCGTCGAGATCGCCCGACGGCGCCTGGGGCGTCCGCTCACCTTCGCCGAGAAGATCCTCATCGCCCACGCCGACGACCCGGAGACGGTCGGCCTCAACCGGGGCGTCGACTACGCCGACTACCGGCCCGACCGGGTGGCCATGCAGGACGCCACCGCGCAGATGGCGCTGCTCCAGTTCATAACTGCGGGCCTGCCGCGGGTGGCGGTGCCTTCGACCGTGCACTGCGACCACCTGATCCAAGCCCGGGTCGGGGCCGAGGCCGACATGAAGAACGCGCTCGACGTGAACTCCGAGGTCTACGAGTTCCTGCGCACGGTGTCGGCCAAGTACGGCATCGGCTTCTGGAAGCCGGGCTCCGGCATCATCCACCAGGTCGTGCTCGAGCAGTACGCGTTCCCCGGCGGGATGATGATCGGCACCGACAGCCACACCCCCAACGCCGGCGGGCTGGGCATGATCGCGATCGGCGTGGGTGGCGCCGACGCGGTCGACGTGATGGCGGGCTGGCCGTTCAACACGCGGGTGCCGAAGCTCATCGGCGTGCGGCTGACCGGTCGGCTCAACGGCTGGACCTCGGCCAAGGACGTCATCCTCAAGGTCGCGGGCATCCTCACGGTGAAGGGCGGCACCGGGGCGATCGTCGAGTACTTCGGGCCCGGCGCCGAGTCGATCTCGGCGACCGGCAAGGCGACGATCTGCAACATGGGCGCCGAGATCGGCGCCACCTGCTCCCTGTTCCCGTACGACCACCGCAGTGCGATGTACCTCAAGTCGACGGGTCGTGAGCACCTGGCCGCGCTGGCCGACGAGTACGCGGAGTTCCTGCGCGCCGACCCCGAGGTCGAGGGCCACGCGGAGCGGTACTACGACAGGGTCATCGACATCGACCTCGACGAGCTCGAGCCGCACGTGGTCGGTCCGCACACCCCCGACCTCGACCGCCCGGTCTCGGAGCTGGCCCGCTGTGCCGAGGCCGAGGGCTACCCGCTCACGGTGTCGACGGCGTTGGTCGGTTCGTGCACCAATTCGTCCTACGAGGACATCGGCCGCGCCGCGCACGTGGCCCGTCAGGCCCGGGCGGCCGGGCTCACGGTGAAGTCGCCGCTGCTGATCACGCCCGGCTCCGAGCAGGTGCGGGCCACGATCGAGCGCGACGGCTACCTCGAGGACCTCGAGTCCATCGGGGCGACCGTGCTCGCCAACGCGTGCGGGCCCTGCATCGGCCAGTGGCAGCGCGACGACATCGAGCCGGGCGAGGTGAACACGATCGTGTCGTCGTTCAACCGGAACTTCCCGGCCCGCAACGACGGCAACGCGTCGACACTCAGCTTCATCGCGTCGCCCGAGTCGGTGGTGGGCTACGCGCTGACGGGGCGCCTCGACATCGACTTCACGAGCGAGCCCATCCCCACGGCCAACGGCTCGGTGCGCCTCGACCCGCCCCACGCCGACGAGCTGCCGGCGAAGGGCTTCGACCCGGGCGAATCGGGCTTCGTGGCGCCGGCCGCGGACGGGTCGTCGGTCGAGGTCGTCGTGTCGCCCGACTCCGACCGGCTCGAGCTGCTCGAGCCGTTCGACGCGTGGGACGGCAACGACTACACGGGCCTCACGGTGCTCATGAAGGCGGTCGGCAAGTGCACGACCGACCACATCTCGCCCGCCGGCAAGTGGCTGAAGTACCGCGGCCACCTCACCAACATCTCGGGCAACCTGTTCATCGGCGTGAACAACGCGTTCTCGCTCGACGAGGCGGGCACCGGCATCGACCGGCGCGACGGCTCCACCACGGCGCTGCCCGACCTGGCCAAGGCCTACAAGGAGGCCGGGATCGACTGGATCGCGGTGGGCGACGAGAACTACGGCGAGGGCTCGTCGCGTGAACACGCGGCGATGGAGCCGCGGTACATGGGCGGCAAGGCGATCCTGGTCCGCTCGTTCGCGCGGATCCACGAGGCCAACCTGAAGAAGCAGGGCGTGCTCGCGCTCACGTTCGCCAACCCCGACGACTACGAGCGGATCCTGGTCGACGACACCGTCGACATCCTCGGGCTCGCCGACCTCGCTCCCGGGAAGCCGGTCACCGTCCGGATCAACCACGCCAACGGCAAGAGCACCGAGATCCAGGCCACCCACACGATGAGCGAGGAGCACATCGCGTGGTTCAGGGCCGGCTCCGCGCTCAACGTGCTGCGGAGCCAGTAGCGCCACCAACAGTCGGGGCCCCGCCGCGGCGTCTTCGTCGTTTCTGAACCATCGTTGCGTCGATCCTTGGCTGCGGTCGTAGGACGATCGCCAGACCGCCCTGGCAGGCGGGTGAGCGAGGAGTGGGCACGTGGGCAGGAACGGGTTGAGGGTCGCGCGCGTCGTCGCAGTGGTCACGGTGATGGCCTCCGTTGCGACCTCCGGTCTCGTCGCGCGCGCAGGCGCGGCTCCGGTGGAAGGGACCGGCCCCGCCACCCTCGCCGGCACGGTGCGCGACGGAACGACGTTCCCGGAGGTGCCCGTCGACGGCGTCACCGTCTGTCTCGAGGACGGTGCGGCGCGCCTCTGCAAGACGACCGACACCACCGGAAGGTTCCGCTTCCAGGATGTCCCGACCGGTGGCTACACCGTCTCCGCCACCCCTCCCCCCGGGACCGCGTACCTCCAGATCGGTGGTCCTGCCGGCACGTGGGTTCCCATTGCGGCCGTCCCGGTAACGCTGGCGTCGGGGGTGCAGACCCGCGACCTGACCCTGTCGATGGGTGGACGGATCGCCGTCCGCGTGGCGCTCCCCGATGGGGTGACCCCCGCTCCCGGCCAGCTCGTCGCGATCTGTCGAACCGACGAGAGCGGTCAGCCGGGGTCGTGCCCGGAGACCGTGCCGGTCGCCGCGACGGACGCGTTCGGGGTCGCTCGGTCGCCGAGCGTGGTTCCGGGGCTGTACCGCGTGACTGCCGGTGACGACACCGGCGCGTTCGGCTATCCCATCACGCTGACGGACGTCGTCGTCGATCCCCTCGAGACGACGGAGGTGCGCCTCGCCCTGGTCGCGGGTGGCGGGCTCGGTGGGACGGTGCGCGACCCCCTCGACAACCCGGTGCCTGGCGCCACGGTCGCCGTCCGCACCAGCCCACTCCGGCCGGCTCGGACCGCGATCACCGACGCAGGCGGCGCCTACCGCTTCGCGTCCCTGCCTCCCGGAGCGCACACGGCGGTGGTGACCCCGCCGTCGTCGGCACCTCTGGCCGCCACCACTGCGGCCACGGTCACCATCCGTTCGGGCGAGGTCGGCTCGGCGGACTTCGTCCTGGCCTGGGACGACGACATCGCTCCGCAGGTGACCGGAACGCCCGACGCGGCGCCGAACGCGAACGGCTGGTACCGCGGACCGGTGACCGTCACCTGGGATGCCACCGATCCGGCGCCCGCCTCAGGGGTCCTCCTCCCGCTCCCGCCGGCGACGACAGCCGCGACCGAGGGCACGCAGACCTACGAGAGCCCCGCGGTGTCCGACAACGCCGGGAACCGGTCGACCGGGCGGGTCACGCTCCGGATCGACACGGTGGTCCCGACGGTGGTCTGCCCTTCCGCCCCCGTGTTCCCGATCGGCGACCCCGCGGCCACGCTCGTGGCGACGATCACCGACGGGACGTCGGGTCCGGAGTCGCCCACCGTGACGGTGCCGGTGAGCACGGCGACGATGGGTGCGGGTTCGGTCGACGTGACGGGCCGCGACCTGGCCGGCAACGAGACGACGGTGTCGTGTGGCTACACAGTGGAGGCGCCGTCGGGCTACACGTTCCAGGGCTTCGGCTGGCCGGTGGACGACGATCGGATCAACGTCGTGAGGTCGGGTCGGCACGTACCGCTCACGTGGCGGGTGGTCGGGGTCGACGGGGCCGGTGTCCCGGGTGCGTCGACCTTCGGCGGGATCACGTCGGTGACGATCACCTGCCCGGCGCTCCCGAGCGACCGCGTGGAGCTGACGTTGCCGTTCGCGATCGCCCCGTCGCACCTCGGCGCCGGGGTGTGGCTCGGCACATGGAAGGCGCCCAAGGCGGTCCCGGGCAAGTGCACCGAACTGCGCCTCTCTCTGGGTGACGGCTCCGTGCACACGGCGGTCTTCCGGGTCGTCGGCTAGCTCCGTCAGACCGGGTCGAGCGAGCCCAACTGGCTCGCGGTCGGCTCCGCTCAGCAGAACCAGGGCTCGGTCATCCGCGGTCTCCCGCGCACCGAGCCGGTCGGGATGGTCGGGGGGTCGACGCCGCACGCCACGCAGACGGCCGCGAACACCTCGTCGATCGGCGTGGACGTCGCGGTGAGTCCCTCGACCAGCGCGGTGAGGGCGATCTGGAGCTCGTCGGCCGCCGGATCGTCGGCCGACCAGGGGTAGGCACCCCGCGCGTCGTCGAACGGGCCGACCCGCTCCCGGACCTCGGGCAGGTCGAGCAGCAGCGACCCCTTCGGGATCAGCAGCCGGATCGAGTACTGGACCGGGTCGACGTTGCCGACGAGGTCGTGCTCCGCGACGAACCGCAGCAGGTCGCGGACGTCGTCGGCCGTCGTCCACGGGGTGAACGGGAGCCAGGTGGGGCGGACCTCGATGCCATTCGCCCGGAGGAGCGCCACGGCCTTCGCCTCGTCGGCGACCGTGTGCCCCTTGTCGAGCCGGTGGAGGACGGCGTCGTCGGTGGACTCGAAGGCCGACACCACGAACAGGCACCCCAGGTCGGCCAGCTCGGGCCAGAGGTCGGCGTACCGCAGGATGTGCTCGACCTTCACCGTGCAGTCGAAGGTGACGTCGGGATGGCGCGCATGCAGGGCCCGGGCCACCCGCAGCGAGTGGTGCACGCCGTTGAGGAAGTCGGGATCGCCGAAGGTCACGTGCCGGGCGCCCGCCGCGATCTGCTGGTCGACGTCGCGCAGGACGTCGTCGGCGGCGACGATTCGGATCCGGCCGTCGTAGACCGTGGGGATCGGGCAGTGCCGGCACCGGTGCGCGCACCCGTGACTCGCCTCGACGTACGCGATCGGCCGCTCGTCGTCGTCGAGGGCGAGGTGGGCGTAGCGGTCGAGCGCGGGCAGGAGGTCGCGCGCCGGCGCGACCCCGTGGGCCGTGGCGGCGTCGCGGCCGAGGAAGACGACGGTGGTGCCGTCGTCCTCGCCGTCGACCCATCCGGCGAGCGCGGCGTCGGTCTCGCCGGCGAGCACCCGGTCGGCGACGTCGGCGAGCATCGGGGCGTAGAGCCCGTAGGCGCAGATCGGGGTCGCCGGCGCCGTCGCCCGGACCAGCTCCACCCCCCGGCGGCCGATCCGCATCGCCGTGTGCATCGGCACCGACACCGCGACGCGGTCGGCCCACGCGGCCAGGTCGGGGTCCCACGACTGCATCGAGCAGTCGAGGACCCGCACGTCGTGGCCGCGCGCACGGAGCATGCCGGCGGGCGCCGCCACCTGGAGTGGCTGGTGCCCCAGCTCGTAGCAGGCGACGAGGAGGACGTGCACGGAGCCCAGGGTACGGCGGGCCTACTCGGTCTCGATCACGACCTCGAGGGAGGCATGGGCCCGGCGCAGCGCGGCCTCGACCGCGTCGGGGGTGTCGGCCCGCGCGAAGAGGAAGCCGAGGTAGCGGTCGCCCTCGGGCAGGGCCACCACCGGGCGGTTACGGGGGATCGAGATCTCCAGGCCGACGATTCCCGGGACGGCCCGGGCGGCGTCTTGCCCGTGCACGGCCCGCAGCACCCCCGAGGTCGGGATCGGCAGCATCATTACCCCGCTCGCGGCCCGCTCCCGCTCGAGGTCGGCGAGCGGCATCCCCAGCGCGTGGCGGAGGATGACCTCTTCGAGGGAGATGCCCGCGCCGAAGCGCAGCGCGCGGGCGCACAGGCCGCCGATGGACCGTGCGGCGACGTCGATGACCCGGATGCGGTCACCGCCGGCGTCGTGGGCGATGCGCAGCTCGGCGTGCACCGGGCCCTCCTCCAGCCCGATCGCGCGCGCCGCGTCGGCGGTCACCCGGGCGAGCGCCTCCTGTGTGGCGGCCGGGAGGCGCGAGGGGGTGACGTAGATCGTCTCCTCGAAGTACGGGCCGTCGAGCGGGTCGGGCTTGTCGAAGAGGGCGAGCACCTCGAGCGCGCCCGACCGCAGGATCGCCTCGACCGCGACCTCGGCCCCGGGGACGAACTCCTCCACGAGCAGCGGCCCGTCGCACGCGATGCGCCGGGCCCGCTCGGCCGCCACCCGGGCGGTCACCTTGTCGTCGGCCCGGATCACGCCCTGGCTCCCCGCCAGCCCGGCGGGCTTCACGACGCAGGGGAAGCCGACGTCGGGCAGGTGGTCCGGGTCGTCGAACGGCGCCCAGCGCGGCTGGGGGACCTCCTGCGCATCGAGCGCCGCGCGCAGCGCGCGCTTGTCGCGGGTGCGGGCGGCCGC
>VGCA01000056.1 GCA_016870245.1 Actinomycetota bacterium
CGCCATGGATCGTCGCGCCGTCTCCCGTCGCAAGTTCCTCGCCGGCCTCGGGGCCGCGTCGGCGGTGGCCATCACCGCCTGCACACCCGAGCCCCCCGCACCCCCCGGGGACGGCACCGTCCCGACCGTGCCCCCCACGACCACCCCGCCGACGACGATCCCCTCGAGCGCGTCGAACACGCTCGTGGTGTGCATGCTCCACGGCGGCAACGACGGGATGAACACGGTGGTGCCCTACACCGACCCCGTCTACGTGGCCCGGCGGGGTTCGCTCGCACTGGGCGAGGCCCAGGGCGTGCTCCCGCTCGCCGACGGCCACGCGCTGCACCCGTCGCTGCCCGGGATCAAGGCGCTGTGGGACGCGGGCGACGCCGCCATCATCCAGGGCGTCGGCTACCCCAACCCCGACCGCAGCCACTTCCGGGCGACCGACATCTGGGACACCGCCCACCCGGAGTCGTTCGTGGCGAGCGGCTGGCTCGGCCGGTGGCTCGACGGGCACGGCGACGGCCTCGGCGCCGTGTGCGTGACCGGCTCGTTGCTGCCGACGTTGCGCGGCGCGAGCCGGGTGGGCACCGCGACCGGGACCGGCTCGTTCACCCTCCCCGGCTCCACCGCGTTCCGCAACGCCTACACGGTGCTCGCGACGAGCAGCGGGGAGGACCCGGTGTGGGCGGCAAGCTACGTGAACTCGCAGAAGGACCTGCTGCGGGCCCAGAGCATCCTCAACCCGCCGCTCGCAGCCGCGAACCCGACCGGGTCGGCCCTCGGAGCGCTCACCACCGGGATCGGCCGGCAGTTCGCCGCCGTGGCGCGCCTCCTGCGGGACCCCAACGTGCCGGCCAAGGTCTTCATGACCAACCAGGGCGGCTACGACACCCACGCGGGTCAGCTCCCCATCCACGCCAGCCTGCTCGGCCAGCTCGACGCCGCGATCGCCGCGTTCCACCAGGACCTCGCCGGCGATCCGCGGGCCGAGGGAGTGATCGTGATGGTGGTGTCGGAGTTCGGCCGGCGCCTCACCGCCAACGGCAACGCCGGCACCGACCACGGCACGTGCCTGCCGGTGATCGTGACCGGCCGCCCGGTGGTGGGGGGCTTCCACGGCGCCGCCCCGAACCTCGCCACGCTCGATCCCCAGGGCGACCCGATCCACACGACCGACTTCCGCTCCGTGTACTCGACCGTGCTCTCACGCACCCTGCGCGCGGACGCCGGAGCCATCCTCGGCACCACGGCCTACCCCGCCCTCACCTTCGTCTGACGATGCGAGGCGCACCGCGCCGCGAGCGCGGTGCGTCGCCCACCCGCGCCTGGCGCGCGCGGGATCAGGCGCCGTTGGTGACGATGCCGCGCTTGGCCAGGAACGCGGCGCGCCTCTCGGCGGTGGACTTCCATGCGGCGAAGTCATCGTCCCAGTGCGCCCGGTCGCCGTCTTCGTACGCGTGCTCGAGCTCGTCGAACGCGCCGTCCTCGGCATCGAGGAGCTCCCGGTACTTGCGGAAGAACGCCTCGTCGATCACCCCGACGTCACCCACGGCCACCTCCCAGTCGTGCAGCCGCCGATCGACGGCTGCGGTCCTCTTCGCTGACGCTGCCGACCGTATCGCGCTCGTCACGCCCCGTCACCAGTCGAGGATCTGTTTGGCCTCGCCCACGGTGAAGCGACCCTCGTAGATCGCGCGGCCGGCGATCGCCCCGTGCAGGCTTCGGGCGTCGCCGGCGGTGGAGAACGCAGTCAGGTCGGCCAGGGCGACCAGATCGTCGATCGTGCCGACGCCCCCGCTGGCGATGACCGGTACGGCCGTGACCTCGAGCACCGCCCGGAGCTGGTCGAGGTCGGGGCCCGCCATCGTGCCGTCGCGGCCGATCTCGGTGACGATGAGCGCGACGATCCCCGACGCCTCGAACCGGGTGGCGAGCTCGAGCAGATCGGCCCCGCTGCCCTCGACCCAGCCGCGGACCGCCACGTCGCGGCCGCGGGCGTCGAGTCCGACCGCGACGCGCCCGGGGTGCTTCGCGCACAGCGCGTCGACCAGGTCGGGCTGCTCCACCGCCGCGGTGCCGACGATGACCCGGGTCGCGCCGGCCAGGAGCAGCGCGTCGGCCGCCGCCTCGCTGCGCACCCCGCCGCCCACCTCGATCGCGCACCCGACGTCGGACGCGATCCGTTCGATCACCGCCAGGTTGGCCGGCTCGCCCGTACGGGCAGCGTCGAGGTCGACGACGTGGATCCAGTTGGCGCCCGCCCCGGCGAACGCCCGCGCCACGGCGACGGGATCGTCGTCGTAGACGGTCTCGGCGTCGAAGTCACCCTGGTGCAGTCGCACGCAGCGGCCGGCCCGCAGATCGATGGCCGGGTACAGCTCGAGCACTACAGCGTGCCCTTGGTCGACGGGACGCCCGATCCCTCGATGCGGACGGCGTCGCGCAGCGCCCGGGCCACGGCCTTGAACGACGCCTCGATCACGTGGTGACCGTTGACCCCGGCCACCGACCGGATGTGCAGCGTGATCCCGGCGCCGAACGCGAACGCCCGCCAGAACTCCTCGCACAGCTGCGGGTCGAAGGTGCCGACCCACTCGGCGACGGGGTCGACCTCGTACACGATGAACGGGCGGCCCGACAGGTCGAGGGCCACCTGCACCAGCGCCTCGTCGAGCGGCACGAGCGCGTCGGCGAACCGCCGCACGCCCACCTTGTCGCCGAGCGCGTGCTTGAGGACGGTGCCGAGCACGATGCCGACGTCCTCGACGGTGTGGTGGGTGTCGACCTCGAGGTCGCCGTGCGCGACGACGGTGAGGTCGAAGCCGCCGTGCTTGCCGAGCTGCTCGAGCATGTGGTCGAAGAACGGGATGCCCGTGGCGGCCGAGGCCTGGCCGGAGCCGTCGACGACGAGTGTGACGTCGACGGTGGTCTCCTTGGTCTCCCGGTGCTGGTGGGCGGTGCGGACGGTCATCAGGCCTCCAGGCTCGCGCGGAGCGCGGCGATGCAGCGGTCGTTCTCCTCGGGGGTACCCACGGTGATGCGCAGGCAGTCGTCGAGGCGGGGCCAGCGCGAGAAGTCGCGCACGAGCACACCCCGCGCGACGAGCCGCTCCCAGAGCGCGTGGCCGTCGCCGTCGGACTTGATCAGGACGAAGTTGGCGCCCGACGGGTAGACGGTGAGGCCCGGCAGCCGGGTGAGCGTCTCGGCGAGTCGGTGCCGCTCGTCGACGAGCGCCTCGACCCGCGCGTCCATCTCGGCGCGGAAGTCGAGCGCGGCGACCCCGGCCGTCTGGGTGGCGGTCGACAGGTGGTATGGCAGCACCACCTTGTCGAGCTCCTCCACGATCGACGCCGGCGCCACGCAGAAGCCGAGGCGGAGCGCGGCGAGCGACCACACCTTCGAGTAGGTGCGCGACACCACGAGCGGCACGTCGTCGGCCACGAGCTCGAGCGCGCTGAAGTCGGCGAACTCGCCGTAGGCCTCGTCGACCACGACCAGGCCGGGCCCGTGGTCGATCGCCGCGGCGAGGATCGCCTCGATGGTGGCGCGCGGCTCGACCGTGCCGGTGGGGTTGTTGGGGCTGCACACGAACACCACCGCCGGCCGCTCGGCCTCGATCAGGACCCGGGCCTCGGTGGGCGAGATGGCGAAGTCGGCGGTGCGCTCGCCGGTGCGCACACCGGTGCCGGTGATGCGGCAGATGTGCGAGTGCAGCGCGTAGGTGGGCTCGAACACGAGCGCGGACCGGCCCGGCCCGCCGTAGGCGAGCAGGAGCGTCTGGAGGACCTCGTTGGAGCCGTTGGCCGCGAACACCCGCTCGATCGGCTGGCCCAGGTGCGCGCCGATCCCGGCCCGCAGCGCGCCGGCGGCGCGGTCGGGGTAGCGGTGGAGCGGTGCGTCGGCGAGGCGGCCGAGCCAGGCGTCGACGAACGCGGGCGGCGGTGGGAACGGGCTCTCGTTGGTGTTGAGCCGCACATCGACCGACAGCTGGGGCGAGTGGTACCCGTCGAGCGCGGCGAGGTCGGGGCGGGGTGCGGGCAGGCTCACGCCGAGTCCCCGGTGCTCGTGGTGGAACCGGCCCCGGCTCCGAGGCGGATGGTCGCCGAGCGGGCGTGCTCGGCCAAGCCCTCCTCGGTCGCGAGCGCGACGAGCGGCCCGGCCGCGGCGGCGAAGCCGGCGGCGTCGGCGGTGACCACGTGGACGTGCTTGCAGAACGTGTCGACGCCCAGCGCGCCGGCGAAGCGCGCGCTGCGGGCGGTGGGGAGCACGTGGTTGACCCCGGCGACGTAGTCGCCCAGCG
Source organism: Actinomycetota bacterium (assembly GCA_016870245.1). Lineage (GTDB taxonomy): Bacteria > Actinomycetota > Acidimicrobiia > IMCC26256 > PALSA-555 > CAIUKV01. The sequence continues at coordinate 4,289 of VGCA01000056.1, forward strand.
CGGCCGGCGCGTACGGGCCCACGAAGATCGCGCCGGCGTTGCGGACCCGGTCGGCGAGGTCGGCGGCGCCCGCGCAGTTGACTTCGAGGTGCTCGGGGGCGAGGACGTCGACCACCCGGAGCGCGGCGTCGGCGTCGTCGACGATCACGGCCCGGCCGCCCGACCCGAGAGTGTCCTCGATGTCGGCCCGGCGGGGCGCGTCGGCGAGCAGGCGGGCGATCGCGGCGTCGACGGCGTCGGCCAGCGCCGGGTCCCAGGTGACGAGCACGGCGGCGCCGCCCGGACCGTGCTCCGCCTGGGCGAGCAGGTCGGCCGCGACCCAGGCAGGGTCGGCGGTCTCGTCGGCGACGATCGCGACCTCCGACGGGCCCGCGAAGCCGTCGATGCCGACCACGCCGGCACCCGCGACCTCGCGCTTGGCCAGGGCCACGTAGGCGTTGCCGGGCCCGACGATCACGTCGACCGCGGGCACCGACTCGGTGCCGTAGGCCAACGCGGCGATCGCCTGGGCGCCGCCGATGCGGTACACCTCGTCGACCCCGGCCACGGCGGCGGCCGCGAGCGTGACCGTGGGGACCTCGCCATCGGGGCCCGGCGGCACGCACAGCGCGATCTCGGCCACCCCGGCGATGCGGGCGGGCACGGCGGTCATCAGCACGGTCGACGGGTAGGTGGCCCGGCCGCCCGGCACGTAGCAGCCGGCGCGCCGGACGGGCACGACCCGCTCGGTGAGCCGGATCCCACCCCGGTCGAGGGTGAACCCGGCGCGCCGCTGGGCCGAGTGGTAGGCCGCGATCTCCCCGTGGGCGTGGTCGAGCGCCCGCCGGGTCTCGAGCGCCACGTCGGCCAGGGCGGCGGTCAGCGCCGACGGCGGCACCCGGAGGTCGTCGATGCGGCAGCCGTCGAAGCGCTCGGTGAGGTCGCGCACGGCGGCGTCGCCCCCCGTGCGCACGGCGGCGAGCACCTCACGGACGGCCTCGACCGGCCCGGGATCGTCGGGCGGAGGGGCGAGCGCAGACCCGAGGTCCGCCACGCCGCGGAGGTCGGACCGGGCAAGCATGCGGGGATGAATCGTAACCGTGCCGGTCCGCCGCTCCCCCGGCCAATCCCGGCGGACGCCGCGGCGGGCATACTCGTCGGCGTGGCCCACGAGTCCGACATCGCCGAGCTCTCCACCGTGCGCGCGCAGGTCGAGGACCTGATCCGGCGCGTGCTCGCCGTCGCCGAGCACTACGACGACCAGGAGGACTCGGCGGTCGCCGCCGACCTCTTCTCCGCGGAGCGGTCGCTCCTCGCCGCCCGCCGCCAGCTCGATCGCGCCACCGCCCACCTCTCCTGAGCCCGCGGCCCCGTTCGGGGCGGTCTGACCGCGCCATGCGCCGTGAAACGGCGAAGAGGCGCTTCGATCAGGCCTTGAAGGCCGCCGGGCAGATGTCGTTGAGGTGGCAGACGTCGCAGCGGGGGCGGCGGGCGTCGCAGACCCGGCGGCCGTGGAGGATCATCCGCAGCGAGAACGCGCCCCGCTCGGCGGGCGGCACCAGCGCGTTGAGCGCGTGTTCGGCCTTCACGGCATCGGTCTCGGTGGTGAGGCCGAGGCGGATGGACAGCCGGCCGACATGGGTGTCGACGGGCAGTCCGGGCAGCCCGAACGCCACCGACCGGATGACGTTGCCGGTCTTGCGACCCACCCCGGGCAGCGTGACGAGGTCGTCGAGCTCGGTGGGCACCTCGCCGTCGTAGCGATCCTCGAGCGCCTCCCCCATGCCGATCAGGTTCTTCGCCTTCGACCGGAAGAAGCCGGTGGAGTGCACGAGATCCTCCAGCTCGAGCGGGTTGGCCGATGCGAGGTCGGCGGCCGTCGGGTAGCGGGCGAACACCGCGGGCGCGACCTTGTTGACCATCTCGTCGGTGCACTGCGCCGACAGGATGGTCGCGATCAGCAGCTCGAACGGCGTGTCGTGCACCAGCTCGCACAGCTCGGGCGCGGTGCCGGGGTACTCCTCGGCCAGCCGGGTGCGCACCACCTCGGCCCGGGCCTTGGCCCCCCGCGGCGACCGGGCGAGCTTCGGCCCCGCGGCCTTCCTCCTCGCCGTCGCCTTCGTCGCCGTCGGCCGCTTCGCCGTCGCCTGCTTCGCCGCGGCCTTCGGCTGGGCCGCAGCCTTCGGCGCCCGCTTCGGGGTCGACGTCTCCTCGGATCCGGCCATCGGCCCGACGCTACCCTCGCTCCTCGTGACGGAGGTCCGTGCGCTGACGACCGACGCGGCGCACGCGGACGCCGAGTCCGCGATCGCCCGCGACCTCGCCGAACGGTCCGAGCGCCGCGACGAGCACCCCGCGCTGGGCGACGCCGTATGGCGCGACCTCGCCCACCCCGCGGCGGGATCCCAGGGGTTCGCCGCCTTCGTGGCCGACCAGCCGGTCGGCTACCTGCGAGCCGTGCGCCGCGACGACGAGCCGGCGTTCGACCTCTCCATGACCGTGCACCCCGATCATCGGGAAGACGACGTCCCCGGCGCGCTCCTCGACGCCGCGATCGCGTACGCCCACGACCAGGGTGCGACCCACGCGACGCTGTGGGTGTTCGGCGCCGACGTCGACGCCGATGCGCTGGGCGTCGGCCGCGGCATGACGATCGAGCGCGAGCTGTGGCAGATGCGGGTGCCGCTCCCGGTGGCCGGCCGCGCCGACCTGCCCGGCGGGGTCACCCTCCGGGAGTTCGCCCCCGGCGCCGACGATGCCGAGTGGCTCGCCGTCAACAACCGCGCGTTCGCGACCGACCCCGACCAGGGCGGCTGGACCGCCGACACCCTCCACGGCCGGTGCACCGAGGACTGGTTCGACGCCGAGGGCTTCCTCGTGGCCGACGACGGCGGCCGCATGGCCGGCTTCTGCTGGACGAAGGTCCACCCGGCGGCGCCGCCCCACGAGCCACACGCGCTCGGGGAGATCTACGTGATCGGAGTGAACCCCGCCGACCAGGGCCGCGGCCTCGGCCGGGTCCTCACCGTGGCCGGCCTCGATCACCTGCACCGCCACGGGATCGACGTGGGCATGCTGTTCGTCGACGCGGCCAACACCCCGGCGGTGGGCCTGTACCGGGCGCTCGGGTTCGTCACCAGCCGCATCGACCGGGCCTACGGCACCGACCTCGCCCCGACGACCTCGCCGTGAGACCGGCCGACACCCCGATCACCCGCTATGGCGCGCGGCGCGCCGACCTGGAGGCGATCCTCGGCGATTGGCGCGAGCCGCGCTTCCGGGCCGAGCAGGTGTGGGCGGGCCTGTACGGCGCTCGCCTCCCCCTCGACGCGATCACCACGCTCCCCCGGCCGCTGCGCGACGCGCTGGCGGAGACCCTGCCCGAGGCGCTGCACGCGGCGACGGTCCTCACCGCGGCCGACGAGATGACCACCAAGTGGCTGTGGCGCACCCGACGCGACGGCACGGAGGTCGAGACCGTCCTCATGCGCAGCGAACGGCGGGCCACGGCGTGCGTCTCGTCGCAGGCCGGCTGCGCGATGGGCTGCACGTTCTGCGCGACCGGGCAGGCCGGGCTCGACCGCCATCTCGACACGGGCGAGATCGTCGAGCAGGTGCTGCGCGCGCAGCACGCCTGCCCGCAGCGGGTGTCCAACGTGGTCTTCATGGGCATGGGCGAGCCGCTGGCGAACTACGGCCCGGTGTGGGCGGCGATCGAGCGGCTCCACGGCGACCTCGGGCTGTCGGCCCGCCAGATCACGGTGAGCACGGTGGGCGTGGTGCCCGGCATGCGCCGCCTGGCCACCGAGGCGCTCCCCGTCACGCTCGCGGTGTCGCTCCACGCTCCCGACGACGCGCTGCGGTCCACGCTCGTGCCGCTCAACCACCGCTACCCGATCGCCGAGGTGCTCGACGCCGCCGCCGAGGTCGCGGCGGCCAACGGCCGGCGGGTGACGTTCGAGTACGCGGTGATCCACGGGGTCAACGACGGCCTCGACCACGCAGGCGCGCTCGGTGCACTCCTCGGGGCCTGGCCGGGGGTGGGCGGCGCGCACGTCAACCTCATCCCGCTCAACCCGACGACCGGCTTCTCCGGTCGGGCCCCGAGCCCCGCGCGGGTGCGGGCCTTCGCCGAGCGGGCCGCCCGGCCGGGGGTGACGGTGACGGTGCGCCGCAACCGGGGCGTCGACATCGACGCGGCGTGCGGGCAGCTCCGCGCGCGGGCCCGGGCCGAGACCGGCTGAGCCCCGCTGCGCCCGGCCGGCTCGGCCCGCCTCGGAGGGTGGTGCCCCCGGCCGGTCCCGCACCGGCCACAATGGGCGCCGTGAACGACCGGAAGTTCGTCAACCAGTTCCAGCCGCAAACGCTCTACATCGCGACGATCCTGCTCTACATCAGTGCGGTGTACGCGTTGATCTGGTTCCACCCGATCCTGCTCGTCGTCGCAGTGCTGCTCGGGGCAGGGGGCTACGGGATCGCCAACGAGCTGCGTTGGGGCTACACGGTGGCGGTCACCGGAGCGGTGCTCCAGGTGGTGTTCCTCCTCCTCGCCTGGGGCACCGACATCCTCGGCTTCCCCCAGATCATCTCGCTGCTCTTCGACGGAGCCCTCGTCGCGCTGCTGCTGCACCCCCAGAGCCGCGAGTACCAGAGGATCTGGTTCAAGTAGCCGGCAACGACCGGGTTCGCTCGATGTCCGCAGATCGGCGGCACCAACGGGTCCCGGTCGCCGTCGCCCTCGCCCGCGTCGGTTGGCCCCGGCCAACCGGTACATTCCGCTCATGAAACCCGCGCTCCTCGCCGTCCTCGCATGCCCTGAGTGCGGGGACGACCTCACGCTCGCCGACGGGGCGACCGCCACCGACGGCGAGATCACCTCGGGGTTCCTGCGGTGCGCACACGACCACCGGTACCCGATCCGCCACGGCATCCCCCGGCTGCTGTCCTCGGGCACGGTCGCGTCCGACGACGGCCGACTCGAGACAGCCGACGCGTTCGGCTACGAGTGGACGCACTACCCGGTGGAGAACCCCTACACCGTCGACCAGGTGCTCGACTGGATCCTCCCGCTCACCCCCGCCGACTTCGCGGGCAAGGTGGTACTGGACGGTGGTTGTGGGACCGGGGGCTTTGCGGCCTACGCAGCCGACTTCGGTGCCGACCTCGTCGTGGGGTTCGACCTCGGCGACGCGGTCGAGTCGGCCCGGCGGCTGCGGGACGCCCATCCGGCCCTCGAGATCGTGCAGGGCGACATCCTCCAACCCCCGTTCAAGCCCGCCTTCGACCTCGTGTACTCGATCGGTGTGCTGCAGCACCTCCCCGAGCCGCGGGACGGGTTCCTGGCGCTCGCGCGCCTGACCCGACCACACGGACGGATGTTCGGCTGGGTCTACGGCCACGAGGGCAACGAGCGCTACGGCCGGATCGTCGAGCCGATCCGTCGGCTCGCCCGTGGGTTCCGGCCCCGCGTCGTGAAATGGGGCCTCGCCTTCCCGCTCGCACTGGTGCTCAGCCCGGTCCTGTGGGCCGCGTACCGACCACAGTCGCCGGCAGTCCTCCGACGTTCGGTACGCGTGTACCGGCCGTACCTCGAGTGGCTCGCCCGCGCCCCGTTCTCGTTCGTCCACGGAGTGATCTTCGACCAGCTCGTCGCTCCCACCACGCACTACGTCCGCCAGGACGAGCTCCGCGAGTGGTTCGCCGCGGCAGGGCTCGCCGACGTCGTGGTCACCCAGCGGAACGGCAACAGCTGGCGGGGTCTCGGGACCCGCCCGGGCGATCTCCCCGCCCCGTGATCCGGTCGAACAGCAGCACACCACCGGTGGCCGCGCCGGCCAACAGCGTCCCCAGGAACGGGAACAGGTAGCGCGGCTCGGGGTAGGACAGGAGGAGCGCTGCGACCTGGAAGAGCGCGCCCGCCGACCCGACGATCAGCGGGAGGCGCTGGCCAGGTCGGGCGAGCAGGATCGCGAGCGCGAGCATCGGCAGGAGCGCCAGCGCAGCGAGGTGGTAGACGGGGCGGCTGACCCGGTCGAGCTCCTCGACCTCCGTCGCCAGGGCGTAGGTGGGCACGGGATCCGTGTAGCGCCACCACTTCGTGGCGGCCATGCGGGGCGTATCGTCCAGGTTGCGCACGTAGCTGGCCATGACGGCGGAGCGGAAGTCCGCCTCGGTGAGGTGGCGGTCCTCCTTGCGTGGCTCACGAGCCCGGCGGCGGATCGCGTCCCGCAGCTCCGGGGAGAGAGACACCTCACCCGAGGCGACCCTCGTACGCAGCTCCTCGAAGCCGCTCGGGGTGAAGGCAAGCTCGGCCAAGACGTAATCGTCGGGGATCACGCGCCACGAGGTCTCGGGCCGGGATCCGGCGTACATCGTCCAGCCCGCCCCGGCGCCGAGGTCGTACCCACCGGTCCCGGGCGCCGGATAGCCGCCACCCGCCCGGATGCCCTGGTACGGCGCGAGCACCACCAGCACTCCCGCCGCAACGAGACCGCACCGGGCGGCAGCGGTACGCCACCATCCCGGATCGCGCGTGCGCCATGACCGCGAGACGAGGGCGATCGCGAGCGCACCGCCGGCGGGGATCCAGAAGAACTGGTACGACGTGTGGGTGAAGGAGGCGAGGCCGACGAGCGCACCCGCGACCACCAGCCGCGACGGACGCGGGTCCTGGAGTGCGACGACCACGGCCAACGTCGCACCGGTGACGAGGACGCCGGCCAGCGTCTCGGTGAGGACGAAGCTGGCGTGGAACGTGGCTGGCAACCAGAGCACGAAGGCCAGTGCCGCCGCCCGCGCGGCGCGTCGCCCGCCCAACCGCCGCCCGAGCCCATACGCGACGATTGCAGTGCCGGGCAGCAGCACGAGGGTCTGGACCGCGGCGACGGCCCGGAGGTGGCCGCCCCCTGTGACGGCGTAGATGAGACCCAGCAGCGCCGGGTACACCGGACCCCGCACGAACAAGCCGGTGCCGATGCCGTACCCCGGGACGGGATCGGGGCCGTGGCCGGCCAGGAAGAGCCCTTCGGCGTGGTAGAAGCCGGCGTCGTTGCCCGGCTCGGCACCGGGGATGTTCGCGAGGAGCACGAGGCTGCCGATCACGACCGAGAGAAGCACCGTTCCCACGAGCCACGGGTCGACACCGCGGAGTCGGCGCTGCCACCCGGCGGGACCGCGGTCTGGACCGGCGGGCCCCACCATGCTGCTCACCGGTGAACCCGACGGAACCGAACGAGACCGACCACGATCAACGCCGCGGCGACCAGCGCGCAGACCCATGCCAGCAGCACCGCGATGCGATGGGGGCCGGGCGGCGAGAACTCGAACACGACCTGCCGGGTTCCCTCGTCGAGACGGACCGCCTTGAAGACGGCGCCCGCGCGACGGATGGGCACCTCCCGACCGTCGGCGTACGCCCGCCACCCGCGGTGATACGAGTCGAGCACGACGAGCATGTCCCCGGCGTCGTGGGCACCAACGCGCACGACGAAACGGTCCGGGTCGGTCCAGCGCATCTGCGCCGCCCGTGCGGTCGGGCGACGGCTCGTCGCCGTCGCCGGTGACGAGGAGCTGCGGTCCCGGATCCGGCGCGCGTCGATGTAATCGGTGTGTCGGGCGAACTCCACGACGGGGTCCTCGAGGATCTCGCGGAGCTGCTCACGGGGAGGGGTCGGGATCCACCGACTCGTCGTGTAGGCGAGGGGGTAGGCGCCCGGGTTCTCGTAGACCGCCTGCCCGTACGCGGCGCTGCCCCACTTCCAGCCGAGCGGACTGGCATCGAGCGGGCAGGTCACGGGACCGATCGCCCGGGTGACCCCGGCCCGGTCCACGAGCGCGCGGTCCGGGAGGCCGTAGGCCTCCGGATGCTCGTAGTGGCGCCCCGACTCGGTCCGCAGGTCGGGAGGAGCGTTGACCAGGCGGCGCCAGTAGCGCTCGTAGCTCCGCGGCATGAAGCTCTCGTAGACGTCCAGCCAATGCTGCGACGTCGCCGCCCCGAGGTTGGCCCGGTATCCGCCCGGGGCCATCCCGAGCGCCGACTGGCAGAACGACATCCAGCGCCCGCCCGGGTCACCGGATGCCTCGATGAGCCGCTCCGTCTCGCCGAAGGCTCCGATGCGATCGTCGGTCGCCCGCCACAGCATCGGGTACGCCGCCGACACCGGCTCCCGGGCCTGGCGCTCGGACACGGCCGCGGCGGCGGTGGTCGCCATCACGGTGCACGCCAGGAGTGGTGCCACCACCATGGGTCCCGTGTACCAACGCCGGGTGGCGGGCTCCCGGTCGGCGACGGCGGCCGCGGCGAGGGCGAACAGGAGCAGGGTCCCGGCCACCACCGCGGCCGTGAGCGGCACTGCGGCCCCGGTGCGCTCCAACCAGAAGAGCGCGCTCGCGACCAGGGCGGCAACGCCGACGAAGAGCATCGGCCAGCGCGGGACCGAACGGAGCACGGTCTGCAGGCCGAGGCCGGCGAAGACCGCCAGCGGCAGCAACAAGACGGTGCTGATGCGGGCGAGGTTGGTGGAGGCGCGGGCGCCCGGCAGCTCCACCAGGAGCGCGGTCACCGGGTTCTTCGAGCCGAGGACCAGGAGCACCAGGGTCAGCACGATCAGCGCCCGACGCTGCCGGTCCCGTGCGGCCACGACCACGCCGACGGCCACCAGCGCGAACCCGAAGATGCCGAGGAAGAGGTCGGCGTTGACGTCCCCGACGACCGCACGCGGGTCGATGAGCGACGACAGCTGGAGGCCGGTGAGACCGCGCATGGCGGCGTACGGAACCTCGGCCCGACTCGCGCGCGTGGCCTCACCGAGGAAGTCGACGAGGGCCGGCAGACCGATGCCGAGGCCGAGACCCAGACCGGCGGCCGACGCGCCGAGGGCCCGCAGCCGTCCGGCTGGTGGCGAGCTCGTGATGAGGCGATACGAAAGGAGGACGCCCACCGCGATCCACGTGTAGCCGGCGGCCTGGAGGTGACCGCCGAGCACCGAGATGCCCAGGCCGAGACCGAGGAGCCCCACCCCCAGCGCGGGCCGGCGGCGCGTGGCATGCCAGATCAGCTCTGTCCCGAGCACGGCGGTGGCGAGCCCCGCGAAGTGCACCGGTGCGTGGTACAGCGGCGTCCATCGCACCACGCCGTTGGCCAGGACGAAGGTGGTGCCGGCGAACGCGGCCGGCCAGCGGTCCAGGTTGTAGACCCGGGCCAGTGCGTAGACGGCGAGCGCGGCCCACACCAGGTGCAGGGTCGCGAGGAGGTCCGCCGCCGTCGCCGCGGTCGGTGCCAGCGCGAGCACGAGGGTGCGGATCGGGTACAGATTCCCCCACTGCCCGGTCGGCATGTACCCGAGGCCCAGCTGGCGCTGCCAGCTCCCGAGCGAGCCGAACCGGGCGATCTCGTCGAACTGGTTGATCGCGACGGGGCGGAACGAGTCGGAGACATCGCTGTCGCTGAAGGCGGCGAGCAGCGTGCGATCCGTCAGCACCGCCTCCGCGTTGTAGAGGAGGACGAGAGCCAACATGACCACGACCGGCAGGCCGGGCCAGCGGAGCACCCTCAGGTGCCACGGGTCAGCCTCCGTCTCCGCCTCGGGTCGGGCCTCCGATCGGGTCGCGACCACGGGCTCGGACGCGTCGGTCTGGTCGGGGGTCATGCGCGGCTACCCGCCGGACACGCCGCTGCGGATCCCGCGCAGGTGGCGCCACGACCGCAGCAGGTCGAGCGGGACGTGGACGAGGTCGTGGAGGTTGATCCCCTTCGCGCGACCGCCGACACGCGGGTAGTGGTCGATGTCGGCCTCCGCGACCCGGTAGCCATGAGCGAGCGTGCGGGCGACGATCTCGGCGCTCACGAACGCGCTCTTCGCGTCGATCTCGGGGAGGATCCGCTCCACCACCGTCCGCCGGACGAGGATGCTGGAGTCCACGTCGCGGATCGACACACCCAGTGCTCGCCGCACGAGCGCGTTGTAGCACCCACTGATCCACCGTCGGTGCACCCCGTCGGCGCGCCGGGCACGCCGCGTGCAAACGAGGTCCGCGCCGGCCAGGGCAGGGAGGCACTGGATGACCGCCTCGGGGCGGATCTGCAGGTCGGCCGGCATGAAGAAGATGGCGTCGCCCGACGCGATGGAGAACCCGACGAGCTCCGAAGGGTGGCAGCCGAGGTTGCGCTCGTTGCGATGGAGCACGATCCTCGGCTCGTCACGTGCGTGCGCGCGGACGCGGCGTGCGGTGTCGTCGGTGCTCGCGTCGTCGACGACGACGATCTGCCAGTCGTCCCCGAGGGATTCCCCGACGGCCGCGGTGAGCTCGATCATCCGGTCGATGTTGTCGGCCTCGTCGTACGCCGGAACGACGAACGAGACGCTCCGGGCGCCGGCCGCGCGGAGGAGCTCGCTGGGCCTCGGCGCCACGATCAGCCCCCCGACGGGGCGCCCGCCGGGCGGATGACGCCCGTCGCCCGCAGACGCGTGGCCGCTGCGCTGAACCGCTCCTCGATCGGCCCCTGGGCAGTGACCCACTCGGCGAACCGCGCGAGCCCGTCCCGCACCGAGTGAACAGCCACGAAGCCGAGGCGATTGAGCTTCGCCGGGTCGTGTACGAAGTGGCGGACGTCACCGGGCCGGTACTCACCCGGCAGATGGGGCTCGAGGTCGAGCCCGAGCACCGACGCGATCTCCTGTGCGAGGTCGAGCATTCGGGTCGGCACGCCCGTGCCCACGTTGAGGACGTCATCCCCGATCTCGTCCGAGTCCATCACGTGGAGGTTGGCCCGGGCGACGTCCTCCACGAAGATGAAGTCGCGGGTCTGCCTGCCGTCCTCGAACACCACGGGCGGCATCCCGTTGAGCAGGCGGCTGGCGAAGATCGAGATGACGCCGGTGTACGGGTTGTGGACCGACTGGCGCGGACCGTAGGTGACCGCGTACCGGAGCGCCACCACCGGAATGCCCAAGGAGCGGCCCAGCGCCAGTCCCGCGCGCTCCTCGAAGTACTTGCTCAGGGCGTACGGCGTGATGCCGTCGGGCGACAGCTCCTCACCGGCCCGCAGCGGGTCGAGGGCCGCGCCGGTCGCGGGGTCGCGTACCTCCCATTCACCTGCGTCGAGCTGGGCGAGGGGCCGCAGCGGCGGGTGGAACGTGCTGCCGTCGTCCCGCCGGTACGGTCCCTCACCGAAGATGGCCTGGGATGACGCCAGGACGACCTTGCGGATGTCGAGCCCGCCGTTGCGAATGACCTCGAAGATGCGTGCAGTTCCGGTGGCGTTGACGTCGAGGT
>VGCA01000057.1 GCA_016870245.1 Actinomycetota bacterium
GAGCAGGACCACGAACGAGAACGGCTTCGACAGGAAGTCGTCGGCGCCGGTGTCGAGGGCTTCGGCCTCGTCCCACTCGCCGTCCTTGGCGGTCAGCATCAGGATGGGCGTCCAGACCCCCTCGTCGCGCAGCGTCTCGCACACCTTGTAGCCGTTCATGCCCGGCAAGAGGATGTCGAGCACGATGGCGTCGTACGAGCCCTCGCGGGCCCGCCACAGGCCGTCGGCGCCGTCGTGGACGACGTCGACGTCGTAGCCCTCGGCCACGAGGCCGTCGCGGACGGCCTCGGCCAGGGCCACCTCGTCCTCGATCACCAGCACGCGCATGGATCCAGTGTGCCCGGGGGTGGGTGCCCCCGCGCACCCGAACCTGAGAAGACCTGCACCGATGCTCAGGCGGGCAGGGCCGCGCCCGGGGATCTCCCGCCGGCGTTCAGCCTGCTCTCAGACGGCGTGGGGCAGAGTGGTCCCGCTCCCACCCGGGAGCCGCGCACCCGACCGGCCCGTCGGCCGGGTGCGCTCTCGACCCGGAAACGAGAGGAACCGAACCATGAGGAAGATCCCCCGAACCCTGGCGGTCGCCGGCGTGAGCCTGGCGGCCGGACTCGGCGTGATGGCGACCGCCGCACCCGCCTTCGCCGCCCAGGACCCGATCCTCACCGAAGCGCAGCAGACCACCCTCCAGGCCCAGATCGACGCGTTCAAGGCCTGCCTCGAGGGCCAAGGCGTGACGCTGCCCGAGAAGCCCCAGGACGGGGCACGGCCGGAGATCACCGACGAGCAGCGCGAGGCCATGAAGGCGGCCCGGGAAGCGTGCGCCGACCAGCGGCCCGACCGGCCCGAGCTCTCCGAGGAGCAGCAGGCCGAGCTCCGGTCGCAGATGGAGGAGCACCGGGCCTGCATGCAGGAGCAGCTGAGCGCGGCCGGGATCACGAAGCCGGAGAAGCCGGCCGGGGGCCAGTCCGGCCAGCCCGGTGAGCGTCCGCAGCGGCCGCAGCTGACCGACGAGCAGAAGGCCGCGTTCCAGGCCGCGCACGACGCGTGCGAGGACACCGAGCCCAACCTCGGCGTCGAGGGCATGGGGCCGATGGGTCGCCGTGGCCCCGGCGGTCCCGGCGGTCACGGCGGGCCGGGGGGTCCCGGCGGTGGGGGCGGTCCGAGCGGCTCCGCCACCAACCAGGCGGCGCGCGCGACCGTCTGACGACACCTCCCCAGCACGATGGCGTGATGGTGCGCCGTTCGACCGGTCCGGGCCGGTCGGGCGGCGCATCGCCGCGTCCGCTCCCGTTCTTGCGTCCCCGAGGGCGCGAAATCCGAGCCCGGGGGACGCCAGAACGTCGCGGGTCAGGGGCCGACGAGCTCCCAGAGGTTGCCGGCGGGGTCGGTCACGAACACGTGGCGCTCGCCGTCGAACGCGAGCGTGCGGGTCTCGAAGCCGCCGGCCTCGAGCCGGCCGATGCAGGGGTCGAGGTCGTCGTCGAGGCGGATCGCCGTGTGCGCGGCCGAGACGACGAGGTGGTCGGGGTTGGGCGACAGGTGCACCTGGGAGCCGTCGTCGGCCTCGAACCACCACACGCGCCGACCCATCGGCTCGAGCATCGCCTGGATGTCGGGACCGCCCTCCACCTCGACGTAGCCGAGCATCGCGATCAGCCAGTCGCCCTCGGCGCGGGCGCCGTCCTCGGGGACCGACAGGTTGACGTGGTGCACGGACTTCGGCATACCCGGGATCGTAGGCACATAGCCTGGGGGCATGCCTGCGCCCACCCCCACCCTTGCGGTCACCGGCGACCCGGAGGCCGACCGGCTGCTCGTGCAGGAGCCGCTGGCGCTGCTCATCGGCATGCTCCTCGACCAGCAGGTGCCGATGGAGTGGGCGTTCAAGGGGCCGTCGACGCTGAAGGCCCGCCTCGGCGGACGGCTCGACGCCGCGGCCATCGCCGCGATGCCCGAGGACGCGTTCGTCGCCGTCTGCGCCGAGAAGCCGGCCATCCACCGGTTCCCCGGCTCGATGGGCGCACGCACCCATCAGCTGTGCCGGTACCTCGTCGACGAGTACGGCGGCGACGCCGCGGCGGTGTGGACCGGCGCGAAGACGGGCGCCGAGCTGTTGGCCCGGGTGCGGGCGCTCCCCGGCTTCGGCGACGAGAAGTCGAGGATCTTCGTGGCCATGCTGGCGAAGCGATTCGGGGTGAAGCCCCGGGGCTGGAAGGAGGCGACGGCGCCGTTCTCCGACGCCCGGCCCCGCTCCGTGGCCGACATCGACTCACCCGAGTCGCTCCTGCGGGTGCGGGAGTGGAAGAAGGCCCAGAAGGCCGCCGGCAAGTCCAAGCAGGACTGAGCGCAGCGAGCGTCGGCTTCGCACCGGGCCCGTCCGAGGGAGCGAGCGGAGCGACGAGTCGGGACTGAGCGTTCGACGCCGCTCGGTGCGGGCGAGCCCGTACACTGAGGGTCCAGCGGGTGCCGCCGGCGCCCGCCGGGTCTTCCTCACTTCACCGGACGCTCCGGGGATCGACACGCAGCCGTCGACGAGGACGACCGCCCCACCGCCCTGTCCTGCGGTGGGTCCCGATCCTCAACCCCCCGTTGAGCCGTACGAAAGTGAACCCAGTGACCGCATCCTTCGAGGCGCTCGGCGTCTCTCCCGATCTCACCGCGCGCCTGGCCGCCGACGGGATCGACGCCCCCTTCGCCATCCAGGAGCTGACCATCCGTGACGGCCTCGCCGGCCGTGACGTGTGTGGCAAGGCCAAGACCGGCTCGGGCAAGACCCTCGCCTTCGGCCTCCCGCTCGTGCAGCGCGTCAGCAAGGCCGAGCCGCACCGGCCGACCGGCCTGGTGCTCGTGCCCACCCGCGAGCTCGCGAACCAGGTGAGCGAGGTGCTCACCCCGCTCGCGAAGGTGAAGGGCCGCACCGTCCAGACCGTCTACGGCGGCGTGGGCTTCGAGCCCCAACGCGAGGCGCTCCAGCGCGGGGTCGACATCCTCGTCGCCACCCCGGGTCGCCTCATCGACCTCATGGAGCACCGGGACGTCCACTTCGACAAGGTCGAGGTCCTGGTGCTCGACGAAGCCGACCGGATGCTCGACATGGGGTTCTCGCCGCAGGTGCAGAAGATCCTCTACAAGATCACCGGCCCGCACCAGACGATGCTGTTCTCGGCCACGCTCGACGGCGCGATCGCCCGCATCGTCAACCGCTACCTCGCCGATCCGGTGATGCACGAGGTCGAGTCCGACGAGCCGACCGTCGACCAGATGGAGCACCGCTTCTTCTACGTGCACCAGCTCGACAAGGTGAAGGTCGCCGCGGCGATCTGCCGCGGCGTCGACCGCGCGCTGCTGTTCACCAACACCAAGCGCGCGGCCGACAAGGTCGCCCAGCAGCTCGAGCGCGAGGGCATCAAGGCGATGGCGATCCACGGCGATCTGCGTCAGCCGGCGCGTGAGCGGGCCCTCGCCCAGTTCTCCACCGGCAAGGTGCCGGTACTGGTCGCCACCGACGTCGCGGCGCGCGGTCTGCACATCGACGCCGTCGACGTGGTCGTGCACTACGACCCCACCGACGACCCGAACAACTACCTCCACCGCTCGGGGCGCACGGCGCGGGCCGGCCGCACCGGTGTGGCCGTCACGCTGATGCTGTGGAACCAGGAGAACGACATCCGGGCCGTGCAGCGCCGACTCGCGCTCACGCAGCCGATCGTGGAGGTCTTCTCCAACGACCCGCGCCTCGCCGACCTCGCCGCGTGGGATCCCGCGGCCGAGGACGCCGTCGCCTGAGCCCGACTCCGAAACCCGTCTGCCGCGCCCAGCTGCGTCTGCGAGGATGATGTCGTCATGAGTGACCACCGCCCCCAGTCCCCGCGCGTCTCGCGCAAGATCGCCGCGATCACCGAGTCGGCCACGCTGGCCGTCGACGCGAAGGCCAAGGCCCTCGTGGCCGCGGGGGAGAACGTCATCGGCTTCGGTGCCGGGGAGCCCGACTTCCCCACGCCCGAGCACATCGTGGACGCCGCGGTGCAGGCGTGCCGCGACCCGCGCAGCCACCGCTACACGCCGGCCGCCGGACTGCCCGCGCTGCGCGACGCCATCGCCGCGAAGACGGTGCGCGACTCCGGGTACGCGTGCGAGGCGCAGCAGGTGCTCGTCACCAACGGCGGCAAGCACGCGGTGTACAACGCGTTCCAGGTGCTGCTCGACCCCGGTGACGAGGTGATCCTCCCCGCGCCGTACTGGACCACGTACCCCGAGGCGATCGCGCTGGCCGACGGCGCGTCGGTGGTGCTGCCCACGACCGAGGAGACGCAGTTCCGCGTCACCGTCGAGCACCTCGACGCCGCGCTCACCAAGAAGACCAAGGCGCTCGTCTTCGTGTCGCCGTCCAACCCGACGGGTTCGGTGTACACCGCCGAGGAGACCGAGGCGATCGCCCGCTGGGCGGTGCACAACGACGTGTGGGTGATCACCGACGAGATCTACGAGCACCTCACCTACGACGAGCACCGCTTCACGTCGATGCCCGCGCTCGTGCCCGAGATCGCCGACATGTGCCTCGTGCTCAACGGCGTGGCAAAAACCTACGCGATGACCGGCTGGCGCGTGGGTTGGATGATCGGTCCGCGCGACGTGATCGCCGCGGCTACCAACCTCCAATCGCACTCCACGTCCAACGTCGCCAACGTGTCGCAGCTCGCCGCGCTCGCCGCGGTCAGCGGCGACCTCGACGCGGTCGCCGAGATGCGCGACTCGTTCGACCGGCGGGGCAAGACCATGCACCGCCTGCTCGAGTCGATCCCGGGCGTCACCTGCATGGCGCCCCAGGGCGCGTTCTACTGCTTCCCCAACTTCACCGGGGTGCTCGGTCGTGAGATCGGCGGGCGCCGGATCGACAGCACCCTCGACCTCTGCGAGGTGCTGCTCGACACCGCGAAGGTGGCGATCGTGCCGGGCGAGGCGTTCGGCGCGCCCGGCTACGCCCGCCTGACGTTCGCGCTCGGCGACGACGATCTCGGTGAGGGCGTCGGCCGGATCGCACAGGCGCTCGGCGGTTGAGGCGACGCGCCGCCCGGCTGACGGCCGTGATGGTCGCGGCGCTCGGCGTCGGGGCGGTCGGTGCCAGTGTGCCGGTGGGTGCGGGCGACCTCCCTCGCCCGTGCGACCTGTTGACCCGTCGTCAGCTCACGAAGGCGTTCGGTCAGCCGGCCGGGAAGCCCGACGACTCGCTGGGTCCGGCGTTCTGCCAGTGGACCCTCGCCGCCACGCCCACGCGGGCGCCCGGGCAGGTCAACGTCGTGCTCGAGACGGGGGCGCGCGCCAAGGGGGGCTACGCCACGGGCGAGCGGCTCGCGGGCACCCAGGCCGAGCCGATCGCGGACCTGGGCAAGAAGGCGTTCTTCGCGGCCGACACCGGCACCCTCTTCGTGCTCGCCGCCGGTCCGACGTTGTTCTACGTGCAGGGCAACGTCTACGACGCCGCGGCGAACCGCGCGACCGACGGTCTGAAGGACACGTTGACGGCCCTGGCGGCCAAGGCCGAAGCCCGGCTCTGAGAAGGCCTGCGGGTACCCTCGGATCGTGACGACCCCCGCCCCCGAGCCCGCCGCGCGTCCTCGCGTCCTCGTCGCCGAGACGCTCGCCGCGAGCGGACTCGACCACATGCGGGCCCAGGGCCTCGAGGTCGACGTCCGCACCGGCCTGTCGCCCGAGGAGCTGCGCGCCGCCCTCCCCGGCGCCGTCGCGCTGGTCATCCGCAGCGCGACCCAGGTCGACGACGCCGCGCTCGCCGCGGGGAGCGATCTCGTGCTCGTGGGCCGGGCCGGCATCGGCCTCGACAACGTCGACGTCGAGGCGGCCACCCGGCGCGGGGTGATGGTGGTCAACGCGCCGCAGTCCAACGTGCTGTCGGCCGCCGAGCACACCGTCGCCCTCCTCCTCTCGCAGGCCCGCAACATCCCCCAGGCCGACTCCGACCTGAAGGCCGGCGCGTGGAACCGCGCGCGGTGGGAGGGCGTGGAGCTGCACGGCAAGACGCTCGGTGTCGTCGGCCTCGGTCGGGTGGGGGTGCTCGTCGCGCAGCGGCTGCTCGCGTTCGGCATGCAGCTGCTCGCCTACGACCCGTACGTGAGCGCCGACCGGGCCCGTCAGCTCGGCGTCACGCTGGTGCCGACGGTCGAGGACCTCGTGCGCCAGGCCGACTTCCTCACGATCCACCTGCCCAGGACCCCCGAGACCATGGGCCTCATCGGCGCCGAGCTCCTCGCCCAGGCCAAGCCCACGCTGCGCATCGTCAACACCGCGCGCGGCGGGATCATCGACGAGGCTGCGCTGGCGGAGGCTCTGGCCGAGGGGCGCATCGCCGGCGCTGCGCTCGACGTGTTCGCGGCCGAGCCCACGACCGAGTCGCCGCTGTTCGGCCTGCCCAACGTGGTCGTCACGCCCCACCTCGGGGCGTCGACCGTGGAGGCCCAGGACAAGGCGGGTCAGACCATCGCCGAGCAGGTGGTGCTCGCGCTGCGGGGCGAGTTCGTTCCCTACGCGGTCAACCTCGCGGCGAAGGAGGCGAACGCCACGGTGCAGCCGTACCTGCCGCTCGCCGAGCGTCTGGGCCGGCTGTTCACCGTCCTCGCCGGCGGCGCCGTCGAGACGCTCGACGTCGCGTACGAGGGTGAGATCGCCGACTACGACTGCCGGGTGCTCACGCTGTCGGTGCTGAAGGGCGCGCTGGGAGTGATCACCGACGAGCCGGTGAGCTTCGTCAACGCGCCGCAGCTCGCCGAGGCACGCGGCTTCGCGGTGCGGGAGTCGATGTCGTCGTCGGCGCTCGACTACGTCAACCTCATCACGCTGCGCGGCCGCATCGGCGACCGCGACGTGCACGTGGCGGGGACCATCTTCGGCAAGCGCGACGCGATGCGGATCGTCGGCATCCTGGACCACACCGTCGACATCCCGCCCAGCGGGCACCTGCTCGTGGTGCGCAACTCCGACACGCCGGGGATGATCGGCACGGTCGCCACCGCCGTGGGTGCCGCCGGCATCAACATCGCCGACATGGACGTCGGCACCAACGCGTCGGGCGAGGCCGCGCTCATGGTGCTCGCCCTCGACCAGGCCGTCCCGGCCACCGTCGTCGACGGCATCCTCGCGACCCCCGGCGTTCTCGACGCCAAGGCCATCGACCTCGACTGATCTCCGGCCGGCGCCCGTCGACGGCCCACGGTCCGGTCGAACGGCGCCGAACGGGTGATCAGGCTGGGAGGGTGAGGTCGACGGTGCCGGTGGCGTGGTCGCCGAGATCGTTGGCGGCCCGCACCGTGAGCTCGACGTGGCGGCCGGCGGCGTCGGTCCACTGGTCGCTCACCGCGCCGGTGAAGCGCAGCACCAGGCCGGGCACGCAGGGGCCGCCGAGGCGGATGGAGATCCGGTTCACCCGGGCCTGTGGGCCGGCCCAGTCGGTGGCGTAGCGGGCGATGTACCCGTTGGTCGACAGGATGTTCATGAACACGTCGGGCGCACCCTGGGCCTGCGCGTAGTCGCGGTCGTGGTGCACCGGCATGAAGTCGCGGGTGGCGAGTGCGCCGGCAACGATCACCGTGGCGGTGACGTCGAGGTCGAAGTCGGGGAGCGCCTCGCCGGGGACCTTCTCCCGTGGGGGCGCGGGGGCCGCGGCCGGAGCCGACGACTTCTCGCGCGGCGGCAGATCGGCCGCGCTGCGCGTGGGGTCGAACTTGAAGATGCGGAAGTGCTGGCGCCCGACCTCCTCGCCCGCGGTGGTGCGGTAGGTCGTCATCCACTCGACGAAGTAGCCGACGCCGAGGCCGGTGCCCTTCAGCTCCGAGATCGACGACAGCGTGCTCCCGGACTCGATCCGCTCGCCGACGTGGAGGTACCGGTCGAACTCGAGGATCGAGTTGGTGGCCAGCGTGCCGCGGAAGCCGGCGGCCGCCAACGCCGACACGGGCGTGTCGGGGTCCATGTCGCCGGGCGACCCGCCGCGCTCGCGAATGCCCTCGATGCGCGGCCGCGGCATCGTCCAGGTCTGGAGCATGGCGATGGGTGCGACGGGTCCGTCGAACCCCGCCGCCTCGGCGGCGGCCGGGTCCTCGTACACCGGGTTGCGGTCGTCGAACGCGTCGACCCAGTGGTGGATCATCGGCAGGTTGACCGGGTCGGGGGCGAGCGCGGGCCCGCCCGAGCCCATGGGCTTGCCGATCCGCTCCAGCACCCGCTCCCGCAGCGCGTCCTCAGTCGTCGTCATCTCCGCTCCTGTTGCTCCGCACCGGGCCGCTCGGGCCCGCGCGCCGTGTGTGCAGTCTTGCTGCCGTGGGGCTCGCTCAGCCCACTCCCACCGCGAAGGCGTCCTCGTGGAGGACGCGTGTGCGGGTGTCGTACTCGATCATGGTGAACGGCCACTGGGTGACGATCCGGCCGGAGTCCGACCGGTAGTACCCGTGGCAGTCCGCGTGCCAGGCCGTCACCGCGTCGATGGCCGCCTGCAGCTCGTCGTTGTAGCGCGCCTGGACCTCGGGCCTCACCTCGACCCACGCGAGCCCCCCGGACCGCATGCGCTGGAGGTGCAGGAGGATGTGCTCGACCTGCGACTCGATCATCGTGAGGATCGAGCCGTTGTTGGTGTTGGGCCCGTAGCACATGAACAGGTTGGGGAAGCCGGTCGCGGTGATGCCCAGGTACGCCTGCGCGCCGTCGCGCCACGCGTCGTCGATGTGGACGCCGCCGCGGCCCACCACGTCGATCGCCGACAGGAACTTGGCGGCCTGGAACCCGGTGGCGCACACGATGGTGTCGACCCGGCGGGCCGCCCCGTCGGCGGTCACCACCGCGTCCTCGGTGATGTGGGTGATGGGCTCGGTCACCAGCTCGAGGTCGGGGCGGTTGAACGCCGGATAGAACGTGTTGGCGAACAACGGGCGCTTGCACCCGTACGGCGAGGTGGGACGCAGCTTCGCCCGGGTCGCCGGGTCCTCCACCACCTCGATCGCGTCGAGCACGATCTGCTCGCGCGTCGCGATGAGCCCGGCGTTGTCGAGGGTCATGTTCTCGTTGGTGCTGCGCTCGACCTCGGCCCGGAATCGCAGCAGCGGGCCGGGGTCGCGACGGAACTCCTCGAGCTGCTGCTCGGTGTAGGGGTCGTCGGGCTTGGGCATGATCCAGTTCGCGCTGCGCTGGAAGAGGTACACCTGCCCCGCCGTCTCGACGATCTCGGGGACGAGCTGCACGGCGCTCGCGGCGCTGCCGATCACCGCGACCGTCTCGCCGGTGATGTCGTGGTCGTGGTCCCAGCGGGCCGAGTGGAACATCGTGCCGGCGAAGTCGGACAGCCCCTCGATCTCGGGGTAGGCGAGCTCGTTGAACATGCCGATCGCGCTCACCACGACATCGGCCTCTACGACATCGCCGTCGTCGAGGTGCAGGGTCCAGCCCGACCGGGCCTCGTCCCACACGGCCCGGGTGACCGACACCCCGAAGCGGCAGTGGGGGAGGATCCCGTGCTTCTCGGCGACGTGCTCCAGGTAGGCGAGGATCTCGGGCTGGCGGCCGTACGGCTTCGACCAGTCGGTCTTCATCTCCCAGGAGAACGAGTAGTACGCCGACGGCACGTCGCACTCGCAGCCGGGGTACCGGTTCTGGTACCAGGTCCCGCCCACGCCGCCGTTGCGCTCGACGATCACGAAGTCGTCGAAGCCCTCGTCGAGCAGCCGCTTCGCCGTTGCGAGCCCGCCCGGGCCCGCGCCGATGATCGCGATCCTCACGGCAGCGTGCTCACGAAGCGGTCGAGCATCGCGTTCACCTGGTCGGGCACCTCGAGGTGGGGGAAGTGGCCCGATCCGACGACCTGACCGAACTGCACGTCGGCGAACACGGTGCGCAGCCGGGCCTCGTCGGCGCCGGCGACGGTGAGCCACAGGACGGGGGCCCGTCCGGCGCGTGCCAGCGCGACGGTGTCGATCGCGAGCGACCGCAGCTCCTCGGCCGCGACGGCGGCCGGCACCCGTGACGCGGAGGTGACGGCCTCGGTCGCGACGGGGCCGGCGTGGGGCGAGAACATCGCCGCGTACATCGTGGCGAACGCGGCCGCTCCGTCCTCTCCGTCCGCGCCGACGATCCGGTCGACCATGGCGCCGAGCGCGGCGCCTGCCGGGTCGTCGGGGTCGCCGAGGGTGCTCTGGGGGGACACGATCGTGTCGACGAGCACCAGCCCGCGCACGAGGTCCGGCCGATCGGCGGCGAGGGCGAGCACGCCGGGTGCACCACCGGCGTGGCCGACCACGACCGCACCGGTCGTTCCGGTCGCGTCCATCACCTCGGCCAGGTCGGCGCCGTGGCGGGAGGCGGTGTACCCGCCCGAGGCCACCGCGGGCACGTCGGACTCCCCGTGGCCACGCCGGTCGACGGCCAGGACGCGGTGGCGAGGCGCGAAGTGCGCGACCTGGGCATCCCAGTGGCGCAGGTTGGAGCACCAGCCGTGCACGAGCACGAGGGCGGGCTCGCCGTCGCCCTGCACCTCGTAGTGGATGCGGACGCCGTCGTCGGTCGTGTGGATCACGCGGTGCGGGCGCGGGCCTCGAGCGCGTCGAGCATGGCGGCCAACGTGAACTCGAAGACCTCGACGGCGTCGACCGGCTCCTGCGCCCCGAAGCGGTCGATCGAACGGATGAGCAGGACCGAGGTGATCACGTGCATCTGCAGCGCCCGGAGCGCGAGGGCGGTCTCGTCGCCGGGGAGGCCCATCACTGCGAGCTCGCGCGCGATCGCGTCCTGGACGGGCTGGAACATCGCCGGCGTCCGCGCCCGCTCGTGGGCGAGCGCGACGAGCTGGGGCCGCTCGAGCAGCTGCCTGCGCATCGCCCGCGCGAGCGACGCGATCCGCTCGCGCGGCGTGGCTCCCCGCGCCCGCAGCGTCCCCATGTCGGCGATGAGCCGGTCGACCAGGGCGTCGACCAGCTCGTCGCGGTTGCCCACGTGCCAGTAGATGCTGGTGACCGCGGCGCCCAGCTCGTCGGCCAGCCGCCGCATCGTGAGCGCGTCGGCACCGTGGGTGTCGACGATGCGGCCCGCGACCTCGATCACCTCGTCGGCGGTGACCGACTTGGTGCCCGTCGCCGCGTTCACTGCGCCCCGCCCCCGCCGGTGCTCACGGAGCGCAGGCTAGGAACCGAAGCCCGGGAGCAGCGGGAAGTCGTGGTCGGTGAGCCAGTGGCGCCCGACCTCCTTCACGCCCGCCCACTTCGCGGTGAGGTCGGCTGCCGTCTGCCCGGGCCTGAGCTGTCCGAGGTCCTCGGGCGTCGGGCCGACCTTCTCGGCGAGCGGGGTGAGCGCCTCGACGTCGAAGCCGAAGATGTCCGCCGCGTTGAGGCCGAGCATCTGGCGGGTCTCGTCGATCGGGATGTCGAGGAACGTCTTGCACAGCCACTCGTGCGTGTTGGGCCAGGTGCCCTCGGGGTGGGGGAAGTCGGTGCCCCAGCACATGTTCCCGATGCCGATCTCGTAGCGCATGCCGAGCTCGCGGCGCTTCACGTTGGCGAGCCCCGTGAAGACGTTGCGGTCGACGTACTCGCTCGGGAGCATCTCCACCTTGCCCGAGAACGCGCCCTTGCCCAGCTTCTCCGCGCCCTTTTGGCCCGCCCACAGCCGGTCCCACGACCACAGCAGGCCGGGGAGCCACCAGCAGCCGCCCTCGGTCACGCCGAAGCGCAGTCCGGGGAAGCGCTCGAACACGCCCGACCACAGCAGGAACCACAGCGGACGGGCCGGCCACCAGGTGACCTCGGTGACGTAGATGCCGAGGTGCTCTCCGTACTCGTCGCGCGACGCGGAGCCGGAGTGCGTGACCACCGGCATCTGCAGCTCTTCGCACAGGGCCCAGACCGGGTCGTACTTCCGGTCGTGGTAGGGCGCCTGGTTGACCCACATCGCCGGGATCATCACCGCGCCGAGCCCGTCGTCCTTCGCGCGCCGGATCTCCCCGAGCACGTCGTCGAGCTCGGTGGTGATCGGCACCAGCGCGACGCCGCAGCGCCGCTCCGGGCTCACCGCGCACAGCTCGGCGAGCCAGCGGTTGTGGGCCTGCGCTCCGGCCATGCCCAGCTCCGGGTCGAGGTCGCCCCGCAGTCCCAGACCGGCGCCGAAGGGCACGCAGGTTCGGCTCTCGACCGCGTCGGCGTCGGGGTACACGACCTCGGCGGCGACGCCGTCGGCGTCGAGTGCCTGGTCGCGCTTGATCGCGTCCCACCCGCCGGCGAGCTCCTCGTCGTGGTCCTCGAACCACTTCTTCGCGTAGGCGTCGTCGCGGATGCCCATCTTCGTGACCTCCTCGAGCACCGCGGCCCGCTCACCGAGGAAGTCGTCGAACGCGTCGTGGTACTTCGACGCGAGGTAGCCGCGGTACTCCTCGGTGGGCAGGCCGGCGTGCGAGTCGGCCGCGATGATCAGGTACGGGTCGTTGTCGGCGTACTGGTGCGTGGTCATCGGGTCTCCTGATCCGGTTGCCGGGTCGGGCTCGCTGCGCTCGCGCTCACGCGGACGCGTACTCGGGCGCGAATGCGGGGCACTTGTAGGCCTCGATCGGCAGCGTGGTGCGATCGAGCCCGCCGGCGATCTCGGCCACCTTGGGGCCGATGCGCGCGGCGAGCGGGGCCAGCGCGTCGAGGTCGAACCCGTAGAGCGCCGCGGCGTTGCCACCGACCATCAGGGCGACCTCGTCGCGGGGCACCCCGCCGAAGGAGGCCTTGAGGGCCTCGAGCGAGAACGGGTGGCTCGCCTCCTTGTGCGGGTAGTCGCTGCCCCACATGATCCGGTCGATCCCCACCTGGTGGCGCAGCCCGACCTCCACGGGGCGGATGAAGCTCGCCCCGAGGTGGCACTGCCGGGCCCAGTACTCGCTCGGCAGCAACGACATGGAGTCGGCGATCACCTTGCCCCACACCTGCTCCTGCGACCCGCCCGCGCCGCGCATGCGGCTGAAGAAGATGTCGAGGCGGGCGAGCTCGTCGGGGACCCACGCGGTGCCCTGCTCGGTGAACACCAGCTGCAGCTCGGGGTAGCGCTCGAACACGCCGGCGACGATCAGGTGCGTGAACGCCCGGTGCGCCCACCACGACACCTCGAGCAGGAACACGACGGCGTCGCGGTCGGTCTCGCCCATCGGGGGCGCCGCGCTGCCGGTGTGGTGGTTGAGCGGCAGGCCGACCTCGGCGCACTTCGCGAACAGCGGCTCGTAGTGCTCCTCGTAGAGCTGGGGGAGCCCGACGCCCGGCGGGGTGCCGGGGAGGAGCACCCCACCGGTGAGGCCGGATCCCGCCGCCCACTCGATCTCGCGCACCGACGCCTCGATGTCGTGCAGCGTGATCTGGAGGACGCCGGCGCGCCGCCCCGGCAGGTCGTCGCAGAAGTCGACGAGCCACCGGTTGTGGGCCTGGAGGCCGGCCCAGCGCTGCTCCATGTCGACCGGGGTGATCGCCGGCGGCTGGGCCGCCAGCGAGACCTTCGGGAAGAACGGCGGCACCGTGTTGGGGAAGATCACCTCGGCCACCTGGCCGTCGGCCTCGAGGTCGCGAGCCCGTCGGGCCGAGTCCCAGTTGCGGGGGCCGAGGTCGCCGAGGAGGTCCTCGTAGGGGATCTCGTAGCCCGCCGCCCACGCGTCGAAGTCGTCGTGCCACTTCGACTCGAGGTAGGGGCGGTAGTCGGGGATGCTGCCGCCGGCGTGCCCGTCGGCGGAGACGACGATGTAGCGCTCCTCGCCGGCGTCGTCGACGACGACCGCGCCGTGCCGCTCGTACTGGTGTCCCTCGGCCATGCCGGCCCTCCTGTCACAGCGTTACAGTCGGCCTAATGTAACGGTGCTACAGGCTCCGGGCAACGCCGGGGCGGGCATACGGGAGGGGGGCTCCATGCGGGTCGGGACGTTCAACGCGACGAGTCTGGGCTCGGTCGACGGCGCGCTGGCGTGGTCGCGGGCGGCGGCCGAGGCCGGGTTCGACGCGCTCTGGTTCCCCCAGGTCATGGGGCTCGATGCGCTCGGCGTGCTCACGGTCGTGGCCCGCGAGGTGCCCGACGTGCACCTCGGGACCGCGGTCGTGCCCATCCAGGGCCGCCACCCGCTGCCGCTCGCGCTCCAGGCGCTCACGGTGGCGAGCGCGGCCGGCCCCGAACGCTTCACGCTCGGGGTCGGGGTCACCCACGCCGCGATCTCCGAGGGGTGGCTGGGCGTGCCCTACCGGGGGATCGTCGACGTGTGCGCGGAGGTCCTCACCGCGCTGAACGGACTGCTCGGGCCCGACCGTCGGGCCGACCTCGACGGCGCGCACGTCACGGTGCACGCCGCCGCGATGGTCGACGCGCCCGAGCCGAGCCTGATGCTCGCCGGGCTCGCCCCGCGCATGGTCGACCTCGCGGGGGCGCAGACCGACGGGACGATCACGTGGATGACCGGTCCGGTCACGCTCGGGCGCGACATCACGCCGGCCCTGCGGGCCGCGGCGGAGCGGGCGGGACGGCCCGCGCCGCGTGTCGTCGTCGGCATCCCGGTCTGCGTGACCGACGACGAGGCCGGCGCCCGGGAGCGCGTCGCGTCGATGATGGCCCGGTCGGCGTCGATGCCCGCGTACGCGCGGCAGATGGCGGCCGAGGGGCTCACCGACCCGGTCGACCTCGTGGTGCTGGGTGACGAGGACGCGGTGGCGGCGCGGCTCGCCGCCTACGGCGCCGCCGGGATGACGGAGCTGTGCGCCAACCTCATGGGGTCCCCCGAGGAGCGGGCGCGGACGGCGGAGTTCCTCACCGGCGCCGGGCGGGATACGGTCCGGCCATGAGCCAGGGACCCGACGGACCGGCGGTCGACCCGGAGCGCTTCGCCGCCGGTCTCGCGAAGTACCGGGAGGTGTACGGCGACGACGCGGTCGCGTTCGGGCACGGCGACAGCGCGTTCTTCGACCTCATGATGGGCCAGCTGTTCGGCGAGATCTGGGCGCGGGAGGCGCTGGCCATCCCGCAGCGCCGGCTGCTGGTGATGGGGGTGCTCGCCGCGCAGGCGAAGTGGGACACGCTCCAGCTCCAGCTCGCGCGCGTGCTGGCGACCGGCGAGCTCACGGTCGACCAGGTCCGTGAGGTCGCGCTCCACCTGATCCAGTACGTCGGCTACCCGTCGAGCAGCGACCTGTTCCGGGTGAGCGAGACCGCGATCGCGTTGCATGCGCTGGCCGCGGCGGGCGACGGCGACGAGGAGCTCGAGTGACCGCGCGGGTGGCGATGATCGGCCTCGGCCGCATGGGCGGACCGATGACCGATCACGTGCTCGCGGCCGGGTTCGACACCGTGGTGGTCGACGTCGACGAAGCCGCGATGGCCCCGCGGGTCGCGGCCGGGGCGGTGGCGGCGTCGACGCCGGCCGCGGCCGCCGACGGCGCCGGGTACGTGGGAGTCGTCGTGCTCGACGACGCGCAGGCGATCGACGTGGTCGACGGGCCCGACGGGGTGCTGCGCACGCTCGCGCCCGGCGCG
>VGCA01000058.1 GCA_016870245.1 Actinomycetota bacterium
GGCCCCCGCCGGTGGCGGCGAGCGCGCCCCGGCGCCGGCCGCGGCGGCCCCGAGCGGCGACGGGGGCTCCCGGGCCTCGGTCTCGTTCGAGGACTCGTGGGAAGAGGAGGCCAAGGGTGAGTTCGGCGACCTCGGCCCGGCCGAGCGCGGCGGCGACTCCGGTGGCCGTGAGGGCGGCGGTGGGCGACGCCGCGGTGGTGGCGGCCGTCGCCGCTGAGCCGACGGCCACCAGCCGATCGACCGATGAGGCCGCGCACCGGGCGATCCCGGTGCGCGGCCGATTCGTCTCAACCCCCGTTTCCCCCGTGACGATGGAGGCCTGATGATCCGCACCTCGTCCCTCGACTCGGGACTGCGCGTCGTGACCGAGGCCATGCCCGGTCTGCGGTCGGTGGCGGTCGGGTTCTGGGTCGGCACCGGGTCGCGCGACGAGACCGACCCGATGGCGGGCGCGAGCCACTTCCTCGAGCACCTGCTGTTCAAGGGCACGCAGCGGCGCGGCGCCGCCGAGATCGCCGAGGCGGTCGAGTCGGTGGGCGGCGACATGAACGCCTTCACCGGCCAGGAGCTCACCGCGTTCTACGTGCGGATGCCCGACCAGCGACTCCCCCTCGCGGTCGACATCCTGTCCGACATCGTGTGGTCGCCGGCGTTGCGCCCGGCCGACGTCGACTCGGAGCGCCAGGTGATCCTCGAGGAGATCCGGATGCGCGACGACACGCCCGACGACCTCGTGCACGACCTGTTCGCCTCGGCGATGTTCCCCGACCACCCGATCGGCCGCGAGATCACCGGGAGCCCGGCGACCATCGAGCCGATGGCGCGCGACGCGATCGCCGAGTTCCACGCGGCCCACTACCACCCGGGCAACGTGGTGGTCGCGGTCGCCGGCAACGTCGATCACGACGAGGTCGTCCGGCTCGTGGAGGACGGCATGCGCGGGGTGGCCGGTGACCGGCCGGCCCGCCTCGCCCACGACGGCGAGCCCGGCCCCAAGCCGATCGCGCTGGTCGAGGACGACACGGAGCAGGTGCACCTCGTGCTCGGCATGCGGGCGATGCGTCGCGACGACCCCGATCGCTACGCGTTCGGCGTGGTCAACCAGGTGCTCGGCGGCGGCATGTCGTCGCGGCTGTTCCAGGAGGTGCGCGAGCAGCGCGGCCTCGCCTACAGCGTCTACTCGTACCGAGCCGCGTTCGAGGAGACCGGCGCGTTCGGCATCTACGCGGGCACCGCGCCCGAGCGGGTCGACGAGCTCCTCGACGTCCTCGACGGCCAGCTCGCGCGACTCCAGGCCGACGGCGGGGTCAGCGAGCGCGAGCTCGAGTCGGCCAAGGGCCATCTCACCGGGTCGATGGCGCTCGGCCTGGAGAGCTCGATCAGCCGCATGAACCGGATCGGTCGCAGCGAGCTGCTGATGGGGGAGATCCCGTCGCTCGACGAGCTCGTGCGCGCGTGCGAGGCCGTCACCGCCACCGACGTCGAGCGCGTGGTCGACCGGATCTTCCGCGACAACCCGCGCACGGTGGCCGCGGTCGGGCCCGTCACGGAGGCGGTCCTCGCCCGCGCCGTTTAGGCTCTCGCCATGAGCGCAGGTGTGCGGCCGTGATCCGGGTCGGAGTGTTCGGCGCCGGTGGGCGCATGGGTTCCACGGTGTGCGGCGCCGTCGCCGCCGACCCCCAGCTCGAGCTCGTCGCCGCCGTCGACCCGTACCACTCGGGGATCGACCTCCAGCAGCTCGGGGTCGGCGGGTCGGGCGTGCAGGTCGCCCGCTCGGCGTCCGCGCTGCTCGACGCCGGCGCCGAGGTGGTCGTCGACTTCACGGTCGCCGACGCCGCGCGCGCCAACCTGGAGTGGTGCGCCGACAACGGCGTGCACGCGGTCGTCGGCACCACCGGCTTCGCCGATGCCGACCTCGAGCACTTCGCCGCCCGCTTCGACGCGAGCGCGGCCAACTGCGTGATCGCGCCCAACTTCGCCATCGGGGCGGTGCTGATGATGCGGTTCGCCGAGATCGCCGCGCCCTACTTCGAGACGGCCGAGGTGATCGAGCTCCACCACGACGAGAAGGTCGACGCGCCGTCGGGTACGGCGATGCTCACCGTCGCCCGCATGGCCGAGGCCTCCGACTCCTGGGGCGACGACCCCACCGAGGTGCAGGTGGTGGAGGGCGCGCGCGGCGGTGCCGGCCCGGCCGGGATCCGGGTGCACTCCGTGCGCCTGCGCGGCCTGGTCGCCCATCAGGAGGTGCTGCTCGGCACCACCGGCCAGTCGCTGTCGATCCGCCACGACTCCTACGACCGGTCGTCGTTCATGCCCGGCGTGCTGCTGGCCGTGCGGGCCGTGCGGGAGAAGCCGGGGTTGACCGTCGGCCTCGACGCGCTCTTGAACCTGTAGACCACCCCGGCGGCGTCCCGCTCGTGGACTCGTGACGACGGCCCGGAAGGCGACGAGGGGTACCCTCCGGGGGTGACTGCGCCCGTCCGGATCGTCTTCCTCGGTGGTCTGGGGGAGATCGGCCGCAACTGCTTCTGCCTCGAGGTCGACGGGCGCATCCTCGTCGTCGACTGCGGGCTGATGTTCCCCGACGCCGACATGCCCGGCATCGACCTCGTGCTGCCCGACTTCACGTACCTGCGGGACAACGCCGACCGGGTCGAGGGTGTGGTGCTGACCCACGGACACGAGGACCACGTCGGCGCGCTGGCGTATCTGCTGCGCGACGTGTCGGCGCCCATCTACGGATCGGCGCTGTGCCTGGGCCTCGCCCGCAACCGGATCGAGGAGGCGGGCCTGCTCGGCCGCACCACGCTGGTCCCGGTGGAGGACGGCGACCGCATCGACATCGGCCCCTTCGACGTCGAGTTCGTGCCGATCGCCCACTCGGTGCCGCACGCCTTCGCCACCGCCTACCGCACGCCGGCCGGCACCATCCTCCACACCGGCGACTTCAAGCTCGACCTCACCCCGTTCGACGGGCGGATGACCGACCTTCCCCGGCTCGGGCAGATCGCGGGGGAGGGGGTCAAGGTCCTCCTGTCCGACTCCACCAACGCCGAGCGGCCCGGCTACACCCCGTCGGAGACGACCGTCGGCCCGGTGATCCGCGACATCCTGCGCGACTACCCCGACAAGCGGGTGATCGTCGCGAGCTTCTCGTCCCACCTCCACCGCGTGGCGCAGGTGGTGGAGGCGGCCCGCTCGTGCGGGCGCAAGGTCGCGTTCGTGGGCCGGTCGATGCTCCAGAACACCGCGTTCGCCCGCGACCTCGGGATGCTCGACCTGCCCGAGTCGGACACGATCGATGTCGACGAAGTCGCGCGCTTCGCGCCCGGCGAGGTCGTGGTCGTCTGCACCGGTTCGCAGGGTGAGCCCATGAGCGCACTCGCGCTGATGGCGGCGCGTGAGCACAAGCACCTGAAGGTGAGCGAAGACGACGTCGTCATCATCAGCGCGCACGCGATCCCCGGCAACGAGCACAACGTCGGCCGGGTGATCGACTCCCTGTATCGCGCCGGGGCCGAGGTCATCCACGACAAGAACGCACCGGTGCACGTGTCGGGCCACGCGTCGCAGGAAGAGCTGAAGTTCATGCTCGCGCTGGTGCGGCCCGAGTGGTTCGTGCCGGTGCACGGCGAGTTCCGTCACCTCGTGCACCATGCCCGCCTCGCGCACGCGGTCGGCGTCCCCGAGGACCGGGTGCTGCTGTGCATGGACGGCGACGCGGTGACGATCGACGACGAGCTCGAGGTCGAGCACCGCGCGGTCCCCGCGGGCTACCAGTACGTCGACGGGTTGCTCGACGACATCTCCGTCGGGGTGCTGCGCGACCGGCGCAACCTCGCGGAGGAGGGCGTGGTCGTGGTCATCGTCACGGTCGACGCGACGACGGGTGAGCTCGTGACCGGCCCCGACATCGTGACCCGGGGCTGGGTCTACGAGGCCGAGGCCGCCGACCTGCTCGACGAGGCGAAGGCCGCGGTGCGGGCGTCGCTGGCCGAGGCCGCGGCCGAGGGAGCCACCGACTTCGAGACGTTGCGGCGCCACGCGCGGCGCGCGCTCGGTCGGTTCATCAACACGCGGACGCGTCGCCGTCCCGCGATCATCCCCGTCGTCCTCGAGGTCTGACCGGGCCGCGGTGGCGGCGCGCTGCGAAGGAGTCTCCGATGCCCATGATCCGCGACTGGTCCAACTTCATCGGCGGACGGACCGCCATCGTGACCGGCGCCGGCGCCGGGGTCGGCCGGGCCATCGCCATCCAGATGGCGCGTGCGGGCGCGACGGTCTGGGTCAACGACCTGAACCTCGACCGGGCCGAGAAGGTCGTCGGGGAGATCGAGGTAGAGGGACTGGCGGCCCGGCCCATCGCCGGGGACGTCACGGAGTGGGAGGCGGTGCTCGAGATGCGGGAGGCCACCGGCCCCGTCGACGTCCTCGTCAACAACGCCGGCTCCGGGGTTCGCTTCTTCGGCGAGGGCAAGGCCCGGCTGGTGTCGTTCGCGGAGTCGAAGCCCGACGAGTGGGACCCGATCATGCGGGTGAACCTCGCGGGCGTGATGTACATGTCCCACACCTACCTGCCCGACATGCTCGAGCGGCAGTGGGGCCGGATCCTGACGATCATCTCCGACGCCGGCCGTAAGGGGGAGCGGACCCAGGTGGTCTACGGCGCGGCCAAGGCGGCGGCGGCCGGGTTCACGCGGGGACTCGCGGTCGAGGTCGGGCGATCGGGCGTCACCGCCAACTGCATCTCGCTCGGCTCGATCCGTCACGGCGACATGGCCCGCGCGCTCGACGCCAACCCCGAGCGTGAGCACACCCTGATCCGGCCCTACCCGGTGGGCCGTCTCGGCCGGGTCGACGATCCGGCCCCCCTGGCCGTCCTGCTGTGCTCCGACGCCGCCGAGTGGATCACCGGGCAGGTGTACCCGGTCGACGGCGGCTACGCCCCGGCCCTCTGAACTCCGCCGCGTCCCGCCTCGGGCGTGGCGCGGCGGGCTCGGGGCCGACCGACCCCGTCGGCCGGGAAATGTGGCCGTAACCCCTGTGGCTGGCGGGGGTGGTGTTACCGTTGGGGAATGGCCACTCGGACGGCGTCGCGGTCGAACGCGTCCCGCAGCACCGGCAAGGGCAAGCGCACCAAGGGATCCACGAAGGGGCGCTCCACGACGGGTCGCGGGTCGTCGAAGTCGTCGGGTACGGGCCGGTCGACCAAGGCGGCCCCGGCGACCTCCCGCCGCTCGGCCGACTGGGACCGGCACCGCCAGGAGGCGCGCCGCCAGCTGCACGGCCACGGGCCCGACGCGGCGGCGATCGTCCTCCTGATCGTCGGGGTGCTCACCGCCCTCGGCCTGGTCGGCGACGCCGCCGGCGGGGTGGGTCGCGTGCTGGCCTCGGCCAGCGCCGCGCTGTTCGGTCTCGCCCGCTACGTCGTGCCCTTCGCCTGCGTCGGCCTCGCCGTGCTGTGCTTCTTCTGGCGACCCGGTGCCGTGCCGCTCGCCGCGGTCGAGGCGGCCGAGGCCGACGGTGACCTCGACGAGGCACCGGCCGGGGCCGAACGGGCGCCGTGGCGGGTGGGTCTCGGCCTCGTCCTCCTGACGATCGCGGGCCTCGGCATCCTCTACCTGGCGACCGGCTCCCCTCCGCTCGACGCCCCGCTCGACGAGCTGGAGGACTCGGCGGGCCTGCTCGGTGCGGTGATCGGCGCGCCCCTGGTCGCCCTGGCCGGCACCGCGGGCGCCGCGGTCGTCCTCGGCGGGATCGCCCTGCTGGGCATCCTGCTCGTACCGGGCGTGCCGATGCGCGCGGTCGCGGCGAGCGTCGCCACCGGCGTGCGCTGGGCCGGCGGTCAGCTCCGCTCCTTCGTGCACCTCGAGCCGCCGGCTGACGGCGACGAGGCCATCGCCGACGTCGACGACTACGACGTCGCGGTCGACGCCGCCGGAGGCACCGCCGAGGCGCCACCGGGATTCGGGGACGACGTCTACGCCGACGACACCGAGGCGTTCGACGCCGGCGACGTCGCGGGCATCGCCGCGGCCTCCGAGGGCGACGACCACCACGATCCGGTGGTGGAGGAGGCTGCGTTCGACGCGCCGGTGCTTGCCGCGGTCACGCTCTACGACGTCGAGGCCGACTCGGGTGCGGGCCCCGCGGTGGTCGACGCCGGACCCGGGAAGCAGACGGCGATGGACCTCGCGCCGCCGGTCAAGCCGGGTCACTGGAAGCTGCCGTCGGCCAACCTCCTGAAGAGCGGTGACGGCAAGGGCGTCGAGCGCAGGTACGTCGAGGAGGGCGGGCGCACCCTCGAAGCCGCGCTCCACCAGCACGGCGTCGACGCCAGGCTGATCGGCATGACGGTCGGCCCGACCGTCACCCGCTACGAGCTCGAGCTCGCGCCCGGCGTCAAGGTCAACCGGGTCACCGCGCTCAGCCACGACATCGCCTACGCGATGGCCTCACCCGATGTGCGGATCCTCGCCCCGATCCCGGGGCGCAGCGCCATCGGTGTCGAGGTGCCGAACCGCCAGCGTCAGCTCGTCACCCTCGGCGACATCCTCACCTCGAAGGCGGCGAAGGAGGCGGGCCACCCGCTCGAGATCGGGCTCGGGCGCGGCATCGACGGCGAGCCGGTGATGCTCAACCTGGCCACGCTGCCCCACGTGCTCATCGCGGGCTCGACCGGTGCCGGCAAGTCGAGCTGCATCAACTCGCTCGTCACCTCGCTGCTGATCCGCAACACCCCCGAGCAGGTGCGCCTGATCCTCGTCGACCCGAAGCGGGTCGAGCTCGGGGCGTACAACGACACCCCACACCTGCTCACCCCGGTGGTCACCAACCCCAAGAAGGCCGCCAACGCGCTCGAATGGGCGGTGCGCGAGATGGACCTGCGCTACGAGGTCCTCGCCGAGGTCGGCGTGCGCGACATCACGGGGTACAACGCGGCGTTCGACCGCGGCGAGCTGCCCACGCCCGAGGATCCCGACCCGGTCACCGGCAAGGGCTACGAGCGCCTACCGTTCATCGTGATCGTCGTCGACGAGCTCAACGACCTCATGATGGTCGCGGCGCGCGACGTCGAGGCGAGCATCGTCCGGATCTCGCAGATGGCCCGGGCCGTCGGCATCCACCTCGTGATCGCGACCCAGCGCCCGTCGGTCGACGTCATCACGGGTGTCATCAAGGCGAACGTTCCGAGCCGCCTCGCGTTCAGCGTCACGAGCCTCGCCGACTCGCGCGTCATCCTCGACCAGCCCGGTGCCGAGAAGCTGATCGGCAAGGGTGATCTCCTGATGGTGACCGCGTCGTCGAGCAAGGCCGAGCGCGTGCAGTGCGCCTGGGTCGACGAGGAGTGCGTCCGCAGGGTGGCCGCCCACTGGCGCCGCCAGGTCGCCGAGCCCGAGTACGTGCAGGGCATCGCCGAGGACGGGGCCGGTGGGGCGAGCGGTGGCAGTGCCGATGCCGACGACGACGACGAGCTGCTCGGCGAGGCCATGGACCTCGTGGTCCGCAGTGGCCTCGGCTCCACCTCGATGCTCCAGCGCAAGCTGCGGGTGGGCTTCGCCCGGGCCGGACGGCTGATGGACCTGCTGGAGCGCAAGGGCGTGGTGGGCCCGAGCGAGGGGTCGAAGGCCCGCACCGTCCTCATGACCGTCGAGGAGCTCGAGCAGATGGAGGCCCGGGGCGCCGTGCAGGTGCCCGAGGTCGACTGAACGGCCGAGGCGCCGGCAGATCGGCTCCTCCACTCGTCCCGGCGTCACTCGCTGCGCTCCCTCCGCCGCTCCTACGTTCCCTCGCCGACCCACCGGCGCCCCGACCTCCGCTCGGTCGGAGGGGATGGCTGGAGGGGCGGGCCCGGAACGAGGGGTGGGGAGCGGTGGTGACGGGGGCGTCGGCCAAGGTTCGGTAAAGGTGACGGGGGCCACGGTGGGGGTGCCCGCGGTCACTCTCAAGTGGCCTCTGGGGGCTGCCGACACGGTACGCAACGCCCCGGACGGCCGTCCGAGGCTCCGCTCGCCCCGTGGGGGACGTCCGTGCTCGCCAGACTGCCGCTCCGCAGCAAGCTGATCCTCGTCGTGAGCGTCCCGCTGTTCGTCATCCTGGGCTTCGCGGGGTTCGGCATCGCCAACCGGCTCGACGACCTCGAGGCGCAGCGCCAGTACGGGCACCTCCGGCTCCCCAACGACGCACTCGGCGCCGCGCAGCGAGCCCTCGAGGACGAGGGCGTCGTCACGACGTGGTTCGTCGCGGCCGACGGCGCCGCGGCCGTCGAAGCGCAGCTCGACCGGGCCCGCACCAGCACCGACCGGGCGGTCGACGCGGTCGCCGCGGCGGGGCGGGGCCTCTCGGACGACGATGTCTCGGCGGCGACGATGCGCGCCTGGGACGGTCTCGACGCGAAGTACGACACGCTGACGACCCTGCGCCGCCAGGCCGACGAGCAGGCCGGCCTCCCGGCCGCGTTCGCCGACCGGTACTCGTCGCTCACCGACGCCACCATCGACGTCTCGGCCCGGCTCGCCCGTGACGTGCAGGACCGCGACCTCTCCGACGACATGCTCGGCATCGTCAACCTGCGGCGCGAGCAGGCCGCCGCCGCCGACGACGCGATGATCGTCATGCCGTTCCTCGTCGCCGGCACCTCGACCGAGCTCAACGAGTGGATCACCGCGATCGGCACCCAGGAGGACGCGAGCACGGCCTTCCGGGCGGCCGCCTCGGCCGAGCAGATCGACGCGTTCGACCGCGCCCGACGCGCCATGCCCGACGACCCGTTCCGCGAGGCGGCCGGCGACGCGCCCAGCGCGTTCCCGAAGACCACCATCACCCCCGCCGAGTACTACGCGTCGTGGCAGGAGCGCCAGGCCGTCTACACGGGGGCCATCGCGTCGGTGCAGCGGGTGGTCGACAACGTCGCCGCCGATCTCGAGTCGGAGGCGCTGCGGGCCGTGCTCGCCTACGGGCTCGGCATCTCGCTGCTCGTGCTGCTGGTCCTCGTCCTCGCCTGGGTCATGATCCGGTCCGTCAACCGGTCGCTCCACAGCCTCACCGAGCGCGCGCGGGAGGTGGCCGAGCACCAGCTCCCGCACCTGGTCGACACGCTCCAGAAGGGCGGCGAGACCACCCACATGGATCCGATCCCGCCGCTGGTGGTGGAGTCGAAGGACGAGATCGGCGCCCTCGCCGAGGCGTTCAACACCATCCAGGAGACCACCGTCCGCGTCGCCGAGGAGCAGGCGGCCCTGCTGCGCAAGGGCATCGGTGACCTGTACGTCAACCTCGCCCGCCGCAACCAGTCGCTCGTCGACCGGCAGATCGCGTTGCTCGACGTGCTCGAGGCCCGGGCCGAGGACCCCGACCAGCTGTCGTCGCTGTTCGAGCTCGACCACCTGGCGACCCGGATGCGGCGCAACGCCGAGAGCCTGCTCGTGCTCTCGGGTGCCGGTCAGGGCCGGCAGTGGACCGAGGCGATCCCGATCCTCGACGTCGTGCGGGCCGCGAGCGGCGAGATCGCCGACTTCGCCCGGGTCAGCTTCGTCGGCTTCGACGGCGACATCGCCGTGGCCGGCAACGCGGTCGCCGACGTCACCCACATCCTCGCCGAGCTGCTCGAGAACGCGACCGCCTTCTCGCCGCCCGGCACCCCCGTGGTCGTGGCCGGGATGCTGGCCGAGCGCCGGTTCGTGGTGTCCATCACCGACGAGGGGATCGGGATGGACGACGCCCGCCTGGCCGCGGCCAACGCGCTGCTCCAGGCACCGCCGCCGCCGGGCCTCTCCCTCTCCCGCACCCTCGGCCTGCACGTGGTCGCCCACCTCGCGACCCGCTACGGCGTGCGAGTGCAGCTGCGGCGATCGGCGGCGAGTGGCCTGACGGCCATCGTGGCGCTGCCTTCGACCGTCCTCACCCACCTTGGCGACCCCGCGCCGACGAGCCCGGCGGCGGCGCCCGCCGCGCCGGTGATCCCCACGGTCGTGATGCCCGAGGCTCTGCCCCCGACGGTCGTGATGCCCGAGGCTCCGCCCCCGACGGTCGTGATGCCCGAGGCTCCGCCCCCGACGGTCGCGCCGGCTCCGCCCGCAGCGCCGACGCCTCCCGTGGCGGCCGACCCGATGGCCGCGTGGGGCCCGCCGGGGTCCGCGCCGATGACATCCGCGCCGATGCCGTCCGCGCCCGTGCCGCCTGCGCCGCTCCCGGAGCGACCGATCGCGCACCCGCCGACGCCCGAGCCGGTCGCCGAGCCGGTGGCGAGCTGGACGCCGACGTCGCCCCCGCCCGAGCCGTCCGTCTTCACGGTCGAGGAGCCGCCGGCCGCGTGGACCGAGCCCGAGATCATCCCGCCGGCGTTCGATCCCCTCGCGGCCGTCCCCCCGGCGGCGATCCCCGCCGAGCCCCTCAACGGCAACGGCCACGGCGCCCACCCCGCAGCCGGCGCGGTGTTCGACCCCAACGGTCTGCCCCAGCGCACTCCCGGCCAGTCGCCGCTCGCCAACGACCCCGGGCGGTCGACGTTGCCTCAGCGCGACCCCGGCAACCACCTGAGCCATCAGCCCGGGGGCAGCGCCCGCCCGCCCGGCGAGTACGACGCCCGGCCCCGGCCCGAGCGGGTCCACGACCTCCTCACCCGGCACCTCCGCGGCATCCGCGACGGCCGCGACGAGCCCGTGGGCGGGGTGACCGTCGATCCCCTTCCCGACCGCTTCGATCCGGAGGACCGGCCGTGATCCGCCTGAGCACCGAGGCGCGGAACCTCAACTGGCTCGTGTCCAACTTCGTCGCCGGCGTGCCCGGCGTCGAGCAGGCGGCCGTCGTCTCCTCCGACGGGCTGCTCATCGCGATGTCGGAGGGCCTCGACCGGATCGCGGCGGACCGCCTCTCGGCCGTCGCCGCCGGGATGCAGAGCATCGCCCGCGGCGCGGCCGGACCGCTCGAGGGCGGCGCCGTGCACGAGGTCATCGTCGAGTTCGAGCACGCGCTGCTGTTCGTCATGAGCGTGAGCGAGACGTCGGTCCTCGCGGTCACCGCCCGGCGACCCTGCGACGTGGGGCTCATCGGCTACGAGATGGCCGTCCTCGTCGAGCGCTGCTCGTCGGCGCTCACCCCGGCCCTCGTGGCCGAGCTCCAGACGGCCCTGCCGCGCTGACCATGACCCAGTCGCCGCACCCGCCGCGCATCGTGCGTCCCTACGTGCTCACGCAGGGCCGCACGAAGGCGCCCGAGTCCACCTACGGGCTCGAGGCCCAGGTGCGCGCGCTGGTGCCGCCCCAGCAGCTCGACCGCGCCGCGACCCCCGAGGCCCGCGGGATCGTGGAGCTGTGCCAGCGCTCCACCTCGGTGGCCGAGGTCGCGGCCCGCATGACCCTGCCGCTCGGTGTGACCCGCGTGCTCGTCGGCGACCTCGTTGCCGTGGGTGCGCTCGCCGTCGACGTGGGTGCGCCCGATGCGGCCACCGACGTCGCGCTCCTCGAGAGGTTGCTCGATGGAATCCGTGCTCTCTGACCGGCTCCGCCAGACGGGCTGGGGCGCCGCGCCGCGCGCGGTGCGCCAGGTGCCGGTCGCGATGAAGGTCGTCGTCGCCGGCGGCTTCGCCGTGGGCAAGACCACCTTCGTGGGAGCGATCTCCGAGATCGATCCGCTGCGCACCGAGGCCCAGATCACCGTCGAGAGCCTCGGCATCGACAACGCCGGTCCGATCAACGGCAAGACCGGCACCACCGTCGCCATGGACTTCGGTCGCATCACCATCGGCCCCGACATGGTCCTGTACCTGTTCGGGACACCGGGGCAGGACCGGTTCTGGTTCATGTGGGACGAGCTGGCCCGGGGCTCGATCGGGGGCGTGGTGCTCGTCGACACCCGGAGGCTCGAGGACTGCTTCCCGGCCGTCGACTACTTCGAGGCGCTCGACGTGCCCTTCGTGGTGGCCTGCAACCTGTTCGACGGGGTCGCCACCCACCATCCCCGAGAGGTCCGGGAGGCCCTGAGGGTCCCGTCGAACACTCCGGTGGTCCTCTGCGACGCCCGCCGCAAGTCGCACGTGCAGGAGACCCTCGTGCTGCTCGTCGAAGGCGCCCTCCGCAAGGCAACCGCCGCGTCTGGTCGCTCCGCTCGCTGAGCCTCGGGGCCGGGCCGGTCCCTCGGGCCGGTGTTCCCCGGGACGCTCGCTACGCTCTCCTGTGATGGCGGGACGCTTCCACCTGGTCACGCTCGGCTGCCCGAAGAACGCCGTCGACTCCGACAAGATCGCCGCGGCACTCGGCGCCGACGGTCTGGTGCCGACCGACGACGTCCACGCGGCCGACATCGTGGTCGTCAACACCTGCGCGTTCATCGAGGACGCCCGCCGGGAGTCGGTCGACACGATCCTCGCGCTCGCGGATGTGAAGGCCGACGACGCCCGGCTGGTCGTCACCGGCTGCATGGCCGAGCGCTACGGCGACGAGCTCGCCGACGCGCTCCCCGAGGCCGACGCGGTGATCGGCTTCGAAGGCGCCGGCACGATCGCGGGTGCGATCACCCCGGTCATCCTCTCCCGCCGTCGGGGTGTCGCCGCCGACGCGCCCGTGGGAGTGCGCGACCTGCTCGAGCTGCCGCGGGCCGCCCCGAGCGCGCCGTGGGCGTACCTGAAGGTCGCCGAGGGCTGCGACCGCGCCTGCGCGTTCTGCGCCATCCCGTCGTTCCGCGGGAAGCAGCGGTCCCGTACCCCCGACTCGATCGTCACCGAGGCCCGCGCGCTCGTGGAAGGCGGGGCGCGGGAGCTGGTGCTCGTGGCCCAGGACCTCGCCTGGTACGGCCGCGACGCCGGTGAGGTCGGCGCGCTCGCACCGCTGCTGCGCCGCCTCGATCGCGAGCTCGCGGCCGACGGCCTCGCCCGGGTCCGGCTCCTCTACCTCTACCCGTCGGAGGTCAAGGACCCGCTCGTGTCGACGATGCTCGAGCTCGACACCGTGGTGCCCTACTTCGACCTGTCGCTCCAGCACGCGGCGCGGGGTCTGCTCGCCCGCATGGCCCGGTGGGGGAGCGGCGACCGCTTCCTCGACGCCATCTCCTCGATCCGCGCCCAGGCCCCCGACGCGGCGTTCCGGTCGTCGTTCATCGTCGGCTTCCCCGGTGAGACCGAGGCCGACCACGACGAGCTGCTCGCCTTCCTCGACGCCGCCGCCCTCGACTGGGCCGGCCTCTTCCCGTACTCGCCCGAGGAGGGCACGGCCGCCGTCGAGCTCGACGGCACGGTGCCCGGGGCACTCGTGGCCGAGCGCATCCGCGAGTGCGAGGAGCGCCAGACCGCCATCACCCAGGCCGCCCGCGACGCGCTGTGCGCCGACGCGGCCGCGCTCTCGGTGCTCGTCGACGGCGAGGCCGACGGGCAGGCCGTCGGTCGTACCCATCGGGAGGCACCCGAGATCGACGGCGTCGTGTTCGTGGAGGTCGCCGACGGCGACCCCACCCCCGCGCCGGGAACGATCGTCGACGCGGTCGCGACCGAGGCGCTGGGTCCCGACCTGTACGCGCGGGTCGTCGCGGGGGTCACCCGGTGACGGCCGAGTCCATGCCGCCCACCCCGCCCGAGGGCCCCGAGGCGCCGGCGCCCCCGCCGCCGACCCCCCGCGTGCCGCGGTTCGGGCCCGACGCCATTCGCACGCCGGCCAACGTCGTCACCATCTGCCGGCTGCTGTTCACCATCCCGGTGCTGATGATGGTGCTCGACGGCGAGCCCGGCTCCGAGTCGTGGACGACGTTCACCGGGTGGTTCGTGCTCTGGATCACCGACTGGCTCGACGGCTGGCTCGCCCGCCGCGACGGCACCACCCGGTCGGGCGCGTTCCTCGACCCGCTCGCCGACAAGGTCCTCGTGATGGGGGGCCTCATCACCCTCGCCGTCCGCGGCGACTTCGCCTGGCTGCCGGTGGTGATCATCGGCGTGCGCGAGGTGTTCATCTCCGTCTACCGGTCGGCCGCCGCCAAGCGCGGCATCTCCATGCCGGCCCGCCGCCTCGGGAAGTGGAAGGCGACGATCCAGTACTTCGCCGTCGCGGCCGCCCTGTTCCCGCCCACCGCCGACACCCCCTGGGTCGCGGACACCGCGCTGTGGGTCGCCGTCGCCCTCACCGTGATCTCCGGCATCGACCTCGTCGTCAACTCCCGGCGTGATGCCGCCTCGATGGGTCGCGCCACTCGCTGAGCGCGGTTGGTGGTTCCGGGCGTCGCGTCGGCGGGGTCCCGGGCGTCTCGTCGGCGGGGTCTCGGGACGCTCGCTACGCTCCCGCTCCCTGGGTCGCTGCGCTCGCTGGGTGCGGTTGGTGGTTCCGGGCGTCTCGTCGGCGGGGTCTCGGGACGCTCGCTACGCTCCCGCCATGCGCTGCGACGTCCTTGCCATCGGAACCGAGCTGCTGCTCGGCCAGATCGTCGACACCAACAGCTCCTGGCTGGGTGAGCAGCTGGCCGAGGCCGGCATCGACACCTACGACCACCGCAAGATCGGCGACAACCTCACCCGCATGGTCGACGCGCTGAGCGACATGCTCGTGGAGTCCGACGCCGTCATCGTGTGCGGCGGCCTCGGCCCCACCCCCGACGACGTCACCCGGGAGATGATCGCCGAGGTGATGGGGGTCGGGCTCGAGCGGCGTGAGGACCTCATCGAGACGATCCGTGGCATGTTCGGGTCGCGAGGTCGCGACATGCCGGAGAACAACCTCCGCCAGGCCGACATCCCGGTCGGCGCCGAGCCGATCGACAACCCGATCGGCACCGCGCCGGGGATCATGGCCGCCTTCGTCCTCCCCGACGGCCGCCCGCGGGTGGTCTACGCGGTGCCCGGCGTGCCCTACGAGATGCAGCAGATGGTGCGCGACCACGTGCTGCCCGACCTGCTCGCCCGCTCGGGTGAGCAGTCGGTGATCCGGTCGCGGTCCCTCAAGACCTGGGGCACGTCGGAGTCGGGGCTCGCCGAGATGATCGCCCACCGGGTCGACGCCCAGAGCAACCCCACCATCGCGTTCCTCGCCCGGGGCATCGAGGGCCTCTACGTGCGCATGACCGCTAAGGCGGCCACCGAGGCGGAGGCGCAGGCGCTACTCGACGCGGAGGACGCCGAGCTGCGCTCCGTGCTCGGCGAGCTGGTCTTCGGGATCGACGACGAGACGATGGAGTCCACCGTCTTGCGCATGTGCCGGGAGCGGGGCTGGACCCTCGGAGTGGCCGAGTCGCTCACCGGCGGGCTCATCGGCGCACGGCTGGCCAACGTGCCGGGCGCGTCGGAGGTGTTCCGCGGCTCGGTCGCGTCGTACGCCACCGACGTGAAGC
>VGCA01000059.1 GCA_016870245.1 Actinomycetota bacterium
GCCGCGGGCACCACCGTGGTCGTGGCCAGGGCCCGGGCCTCGGGGCCGGGCGCCGGGCTGACGAGCGTCGTGGTCGCGCCGGCCCGCGCCGCGCGCTCGGCTCCCACGTCGCGCGCGCTCCAGGTCGGGGCCCGCTCCTCCTGGTAGGCCTCGTCGCGCTCGTCGAGGATCACCACCGCTGCGAGGTCGGGGATCGGCAGCCACACCGCGGCGCGGCCGCCCACGACCACCTGCGCCCCGGCTCGCGCACCGTCCCAGACCGCCGTGCGGGCGCGGTCGCTCAGACCGGAGTGATGGTGGAGCACCTCGCGGCCCTCGTGGGCGATGGCCCGGACGAGCGGCCCGGCGGCCCCCGGCTCGGGCACGAGCACGAGGGTGGAGCCCGCCGCGGCGCACAGCGACCGGACCAAGGCCCGACGGTCCGCCGCGGGGGGCCACGTGACGCAGCGCACCGCGTCGGGAGGCCACGTGTCGCCCACCTCCACCGGCGGGGCCGCCACGGGGTGGAGGGCCGACTCGGTCTCCGCCCGCACGGGTCCGAGCACCGCGTTGGGGGGCGACGCGGCCCGGAGGAACGCGGTCACCGGACCGGCCCACCGGTGGGCCGCCCACCGGGCGAGGTCCACCAGGCCCGGGGGCGGACCGGCCGAAGCCACCTTGTGCACCGGGACCAGGCGACCCGGGTCGGTCTCGGGGCTCACGTCGTCGGCGACGACCCAACCCCGCACCCGACGCCCGTGCAGGGGCACCCGCACGATGGTACCGACGGTGAGCACCCCGGCGAGCGCCTCGGGCACGACGTAGTCGAAGGCGCGCGTCACGGCCGGGACGTCGGGTTGGACCCGGCAGATGCGGGTGGGCAACTCGACGTCCCGGCCGTGACGACGCGGGTTCGGGTGGTCCGGGCTCAGGCCAGCGCTTCGGCAGCGGTGCGCAGCTCGGCCGCCTGCTCGGTCGACTCCCAGGTGAACGTGGGCTCGGACCGGCCAAAGTGGCCGTACGCCGAGGTCCGGCGGAAGATCGGGCGGCGGAGCTGGAGCCGCTCGATGATCGCGGCGGGCCGCAGGTCGAAGATCTCCTGCAGGAGGTCGGGCAGCTTGGCCGGGTCGATCTCCGACGTGCCGAACGTGTCGACCATGACTGAGACCGGCCGCGCGACGCCGATGGCGTACGCGACCTGGACCTCGCAGCGCGACGCGATGCCGGCGGCGACGACGTTCTTGGCCACGTGGCGCACCGCGTAGGCGGCCGAGCGGTCGACCTTGGTCGGGTCCTTGCCCGAGAACGCGCCACCACCGTGGCGGGCCATGCCGCCGTAGGTGTCGACGATGATCTTCCGCCCGGTGAGGCCGCAGTCGGCGTGGGGGCCGCCGAGCTCGAACGCGCCGGTCGGGTTGCAGAGCACCTCGAAGTCGTCGTCGGCGAACTGCTCGGGCAGCGTCGGCCGGATCACGTGCTCGACGAGGTCGGGCGTGAGCAGACCCTCACGGTCGATCCCCGGCGCGTGCTGGGTGGAGATGAGCACGGTCTGGAGCCGGTTCGGGCGGCCGTCGACGTACTCGATGCTCACCTGCGTCTTGCCGTCGGGTCGCAGGTAGGGCAACGTGCCGCTCTTGCGGACCTCGGCGAGCCGGTGCGCGAGCCGGTGCGCCAGCCAGATCGGCATGGGCATCAGGTCCTCGGTGTCGTCGCAGGCGTAGCCGAACATCATCCCCTGGTCGCCGGCGCCGGTCTCGTCGTAGCGGTCGTCGCCGCCGGCCCGCTGCTCGGCCGCCTTGTCGACGCCCATGGCGATGTCGGGCGACTGCTCGTCGATCGAGGTGATGACGCCACAGGTGTTGCCGTCGAACCCGAAGGACTCACGGTCGTAGCCGATGCTCTTGATCGTGTCGCGCACCACCCGGGGGATGTCGACGTAGGCCCGGGTGCTGATCTCCCCCGCCACCACGACGAGGCCGGTGGTGGCCATCGACTCGCACGCGACGCGGCTCTCGGGGTCCTCGTCGAGGATGGCGTCGAGGACGCTGTCGGAGATGGCGTCGCAAAGCTTGTCGGGATGACCCTCGGTCACCGACTCCGACGTGAACGTGAACCGGTTCAAGCATGTGCTCCTTCGTGGGGGCGACGGGCGTCGCGCACGCGGTCGAGGATGAGGTCGGCGAGCGCGACCTTGGTGACGAGCCCGGGCTCGTCGACGCCGCCGTGGGCGTCGAGCAGGACGGCGCGGTTGGTGTCGACCTCGAAGCCGGAGTCACCGGAGCGCACGTCGTTGCCGACCATGAGGTCGACCCGCTTGGCCGAGAGCTTCGACGCCGCGTTGGCCCGCACGTCGTCGGTCTCGGCGGCGAAACCGACGAGGTACTGGTCGGCGCGCTTGCGCTCACCGAGCAGGGCGAGGA
Organism: Actinomycetota bacterium; assembly: GCA_016870245.1. Taxonomy (GTDB): domain Bacteria; phylum Actinomycetota; class Acidimicrobiia; order IMCC26256; family PALSA-555; genus CAIUKV01. The sequence continues at coordinate 2,400 of VGCA01000059.1, forward strand.
TGTCGGGCGTGGGCTCGAGGACGATCTCGGGCACGCCGTCGGCCTTCTTGATCTTGGTGTCGGCCGCGGCCTTGGGACGGAAGTCGGCGACGGCCGCGGCCATGACCACGGCATCGGCCGTGGCGGCCGCCGCGAGGGTGGCCGCGGCCATCTGCTCGGCGGTGTCGACGGGCTCGACCCGCACGCGCGGGTGCGCCGGGCGTCGCACGGTCGCCACGACGACGACGTCGGCGCCGCGGGCCGCGGCGGCGTTGGCGATCGCGAAGCCCATCTTCCCCGACGAGCGGTTGCCGATGTAGCGCACGGGGTCGATCGGCTCCCGGGTGCCGCCCGCGGTGACCACGACCCGCAGCCCGGTCAGGTCGCCGTCGCGGGCGACGACGCGGGCGGCCGCCTCCACGATGCGCTCGGGCGCGGCGAGACGACCGGCCCCGATGTCGCCACCGGCGAGGCGACCCTCCTCGGGGTCGATCACGTGCACGCCCCGGGCCCGCAACGTCGCGAGGTTGTCGACCACGGCCGGGTGCTCCCACATCTCGGTGTGCATGGCCGGCGCGACCAGCACCGGCGCCCGGGTGGCGAGCAAGGTGGCCGAGACGAGGTCGTCGGAGATCCCGTGCGCGTACTTCCCGATCACCTTCGCGGTCGCCGGCGCCACGACGATCAGGTCGGCCTGCTGCCCGAGCCGGGTGTGCGGGATCGGCTCCGCGGCGTCGAACAGCGACGTGCGTGCCGGCTCCGACGCGAGGGCCGAGAACGTCACCGCCCCCACGAACCGTTGGGCGTCGTCGGTGAGCACCGGCGCCACGTGCGCGCCGGCGTCGACGAGTCGTCGGCAGACCTCGACCGCCTTGTAGGCGGAGATCCCGCCGGTGACGCAGAGGACGACGCGACGGCCCCGCAGGGCGGCGAGGGTGTCGTCGGGAGTGGACACGGTGGACCCGGGTCGCGGGGCTCGGCGCGAGGGGTCTACTCGGCCGCCTCGGCCTCCGCCGCCGCGGCATCGGCCGCCGCGGCGGCCTCGGCCGCCAGCGCCTCGTGGTCGATCGGATGGGCCTCGATCTTGCCCTTGTCGATCTCCTCGAGGGCGATCGACAGCGGCTTGCGGGACACCGAGGTCACCTGGGGCGGGACGATCTTGCCGAGGCCCTCGCCCAGCTGGTTGTAGTAGTCGTTGATCTCACGGGCCCGCATGGAGGCGAGCGTCACGAGGGTGAACTTCGAGCCGACGCGGTCGAGCAGGCCCTCCATCCGCGGTTCCATGAGGTTGGCGCGCCGGTCGGCCATCGGATCTCTCCATCACGAGGGGAAGACGAACGCGAAAGGCCAGGTCACGGCGCTTCGCGACGGGCCTGGAGGATAGCAGCCACCTCGTCGACGGCCCGGGACAGGTCGTCGTTGACCACGACGACGTCGAAGTCCCCCGCCTGGGCCTCCTCGGCCTCCGCCTGGTCGAGGCGCCGTTCGAGCACCGCGGGGTCGATGTGGGGGTCGCGGGCGAAGAGGCGCTCGCGCTGGGCGGCCCGACCGGGAGGCGTCACGAAGACCAGCAGCGCATCTGGGAACAGGGCCCGCACCGCCTTCGCGCCCTGCACGTCGAGCTCGAGGATCACGTCGTCCCCCGCGGCCAGCGCCGCCTCGACGGGGGCCTTCGGCGTGCCCTTCATGTCGTCGTAGACCTGGAACCACTCGAGCAGGCCGCCGGCGTCGCGCAGGCGCACGAACTCGTCGTGGTCGACGAACCAGTAGTCGACGCCGTCGACCTCACCGGGCCGGGGCGCACGGGTGTTGAGCGACACGGAGAACCACAGGTGCGGGAAGCGGTCGCGCAGCGCCCGCACGATCGATCCCTTCCCGACGCCGGACGGGCCGGCGATGACGATCAGCACGACGGCGGGCCCGCCGGGTCAGGATGCGAAGCGCTCGAGCAGGCGCCGCCGCTGGTTGTCGCCCAGTCCGCGCAGCCGCCGGCTCTCGCTGATGTCGAGCTCCTCCATCAGGCGGCGGGCCCGCACCTTGCCGACCCCGGGGAGCGACTCGAGCATGCTCACGACCTTGAGCTTGCCGACCATCTCGTCGGCGTCGGCGGCGGCGAACAGGTCGGGGAGCCCCAGCTGCCCGCACTTGAGCTGCTCCTTCACCTCGGCCCGCTTCTGCCGGGCCTTGGCCGCCTTGTCGAGGGCGGCACGGCGCTGCTCGGGAGTGAGCTGGGGCGGCTGCGACATGCGGGGTACCTCCGGACCGGGCGGAGCGCGGAGTATAGGCAACGACCCCGGCGGCCCTTCACGGAGGCGATCAGCACTCCGGCGCGAGCGCGGTGCCGCAGTGGAGCAGCGGCGGCCGCCGCTCAGCCGCCGAGGGCGGTCGCCACCTCGGTGTGGATCGCCGCCGCCGCCGCGGCGGGGTCGGCCGCGGCCGTGACCGGCCTCCCGATCACGAGCCAGGTCGCGCCGTCGGCGATCGCGGTGGTCGGCGTCGCGACCCGGGCCTGGTCGTCGGCCGCGGCGCCGGCGGGCCGGATGCCGGGCACCATCGCCGTCATCCCCGCGCCCCGCGCCGCACGCAGCTCCAGGGCCGAGCACACCACGCCGTCGCACCCGGCGTCGACCGCCACCTGCAGCCGGGCGGGGAACGCCGACGCGTCGGGGTCGCTCGTGAGGACCGTGACCCCGAGCGCCACGGGCGGCGCGAGTCCGGCGTCGGCCGCACCCTCGCGCAGCCCGTCGACCGCGGCGCGCATCATGTCGAGGCCGCCCGCGGTGTGGAAGTTCAGGAAGTCGACGCCGTGGCGTCCGTGGGCCCGCGCCGCGCGCCGGACCGTGTTGGGGATGTCGTGGAGCTTGAGGTCGGCGAAGACCCGATAGCCGAGGTCCTTGAAGCGGGCGAACGCCGCAGGCCCGGCCTCGGCGTAGAGCTCCATCCCCACCTTCGCGACGCCGAACCATTCCCCGACCATCGCCATCATCGCCTCCGCCGCGGCGAGGTCGCCCACGTCGAGCGGGAGGACCAGCCGGTCGCGGGCGGTGTCGGCCGTCGGACGGGCGGCGGAGGGGGCAGCGGTCATCGGATCACCTCGGGTGAAGGGCGCCGGTCAGGTCGGCGACGCAGGTGACGCCTCGGCGCGCGCACCAGTCGACGAGCTCGTCGCGGATGCGCAGCGGGGCGCGCGGTTCGAGGAAGGTGGCGGTGCCCACGCCCACCGCGGTGGCGCCGGCGAGCAGCATCTCCGCGGCATCGACCCCACTCGACACCCCGCCGGTGCCGATGACCGGCACCCCCGGGAGCGCACGGGTGACGTCGTGCACGACGCGCAGCGCGATGGGCTTGATCGCCGCGCCCGACAGGCCCCCGTTGCCCGCGCCCAGCGCCGGGGCCCGGGCGTCGGCGTCGACCAGGAACGCGCGCACCGTGTTGACGCAGGTGAGGCCGGTGGCGCCCGCGTCCATCGCCGCCACCGCCACGGACACGACGTCGGTGGCGTTGGGCGACAGCTTCGCGAAGACCGGCGTCTCCCCCACGGCGTCGACCACCGCCCGCACCGTCTCCGCCGTTGCCTGTGGATCGTGGGCCACCAGGTCGGACGCCGAGCGAGGCTCGCCGAGCGAGCCATCGTGACGAGGATGCAGATTCGGGCACGAGAGGTTCACCTCGACCGCGAGCACCCCGGGCGCGGCGGCGACCGCCGCGGCGGCCGTCACGAAGTCGTCCAGCTCCCGACCCCACACCGACGCGATCACCCGGGCGCCCCGGGCCACGAGGGGCGGGAGGTCGTCGGCCAGCCACCGCTCCACGCCGGGGCCCTGGAGCCCGACCGCGTTGACCATGCCGCCGGTGCTCGGGTGCAGCCGGGGCGCCGGGTTCCCGTCCCAGGCGAAGGGCGCCTGGCTCTTGGTCGTGACCGCACCGAGGCCGGCAGGGTCGCACAGCCGGGCGACCTCGTCACCGTGGCCGAACGTGCCCGACGCGGCCACGATCGGGTTGGGCAGCACGAGCGGCCCCAGCCGCACCTCGGTGTCGACGACCACCCCCGAACGACGTCTCGGCGTCACGAACCCGTCTCCCCACTCCACGAGCGACGCCGGAAGGGTGCGGAGGGCGGGAGGGCGGACACGGCTCAGACCCCGAGCCTCATCTGACCGTCGTCGTGGTACTCCTGCAACGACCGCACGATCGGCTCGTGCCTCGTCTGCTCGGCGATGCCGGCCGACGCGGCGAGCGCGGCCGCGACCGTCGTGATGCACGGGACCTTGTGCCGGGTGGCGGCCCGCCGGATGTGGTCACCGTCGGCGCGCGGCCCCCGGCCGCGCGGCGTGTTGACCACGAGGTCGACCTCACCGTTGGCGATCAGGTCGACGGCATCGGCCACCGGGCTGTCGTGGTCGTCGCCCACCTTGGCCACCACCGACTTCACCGCCAGCCCGTCGGCCGCCAGGGCCGCGGCGGTGCCGGCCGTCGCGACGAGCTCGAACCCGAGCTCGACGAAGCGCCGGGCGGCGAGCAGGCCGGCGTCCTTGTCGCGATCGGCCAGCGACAGGAACACGGTGCCGGACTCGGGCAGCGGGTTGCCCGCCCCGGCCTGGCTCTTGGCGAAGGCGAGGCCGAACGACCGGTCGACGCCCATGACCTCGCCGGTGGAGCGCATCTCCGGTCCGAGCACGGTGTCGACGGTCGGGAAGCGGTTGAACGGCAGCACCGCCTCCTTCACCGACACGTGGCCGGCGTCGCTCGGGGCCCGCAGGAGCCCCTCGTCGCGCAGCTCGGCCAGCGTGGCCCCGGCCATCACCCGCGCCGCGACCTTGGCCAACGGCACGCCCGTCGCCTTGCTCACGAACGGCACGGTGCGGCTCGCGCGGGGGTTGGCCTCGATGACGAACACCCGGCCGTCCTTCACGGCGTACTGCACGTTGAGCAGGCCCCGCACGTCGAGCGCCTCGGCGAGGCGGCGGGTGTGCTCCTCGATCGTCGCGACCACCTCGGCGCCGAGGGTCTGGGGCGGGATCGCGCAGGCGGAGTCGCCCGAGTGCACCCCGGCCTCCTCGATGTGCTCCATCACGCCACCGATCACGAAGTCGCCGGTGGCGTCGCGGATGGCGTCGACGTCGACCTCGGTGGCGTCCTCGAGGAACCGGTCGACCAGCGCCGGCCGCTCGGCCGACAGCCCGCCCTCGCGGCCCAGGGAGCCGGCACCGGCGAGCTCGGCCATCGCCGCGTCGAGCTGGGCCTCGTCGTACACGATCTGCATCGCCCGCCCGCCGAGCACGTACGACGGACGCACCAGCACCGGGTAGCCGACATCGGCGGCGATGGCCCGGGCCCCCACGACGTCGACGGCGGTGCCGCCCGCGGGCTGCGGGATGCCGAGGCGCTCGCACAGCGCGTTGAACTGCTCGCGGTCCTCGGCGAGGTCGATCGACGCCGGGCTGGTCCCGAGGATCGGGATGCCGGCCGCCTCGAGCGCGTGCGCGAGCTTCAGCGGCGTCTGCCCGCCCAGGCTCACGATCACTCCGGCGAGCGGCTGGCCGTCGCGGGCGAGCGCGTCGCACACGTTGCGCACGCCCTCCACCGAGAGCGGCTCGAAGAACAGGCGGTCGCTCGTGTCGTAGTCGGTCGACACCGTCTCGGGGTTGCAGTTGACCATCACGGTCTCGAACCCGGCGTCGGACAGCGCGAACGCCGCGTGCACGCAGCAGTAGTCGAACTCCACGCCCTGGCCGATGCGGTTGGGCCCGCTGCCGAGGATCGCGACCGCGGGCCGCTCGACCGGCGCCACCTCGTCCTCGTCCTCGTAGGTGCCGTAGTGGTACGGGGTGCGGGCCGCGAACTCGGCCGCGCAGGTGTCGACGGTCTTGTAGGTGACCTCGGCGCCCGCGGCGAGGCGGGCGTCGCGCACGGCGTCGTCGGTCGCGCCCCACAGGTAGGCGAGCTGGCCGTCGCCGAAGCCGAGGCGCTTGGCCCGCTTCCAGTCGCGCGCGGTCATGGCCGCGGCGCTCCCGATCGCGTCGAGCTCGGCCCGGGCCTCGACGAGCTGGAGGATCTGGTCGAGGAACCACGGGTCGATGGCGGTCGCCTCGTGGAGCCGTTCGACGCTCGCGCCGTGCCGCAAGGCGGCCTCCACGTGGAAGAGGCGCTCGGGGGTGGCGATCGCGGCGTGGCGCACCAGCTCGTCGAGGTCGTGCTGCTCGTAGGCCGACTCGGCGGGGTCGCAGTTGAGACCGAGGCGACCGGTCTCCAGCGACCGGCAGGCCTTCTGCACCGACTCGGTGAAGGTGCGGCCGATGGCCATGACCTCCCCCACCGACTGCATCTGGGTGCCGAGCACGCCCGACGCCCCGGGCAGCTTCTCGAACGCCCAGCGCGGGATCTTGCTCACCACGTAGTCGATGGTCGGCTCGAACGACGCGGGCGTCTCCCGGGTGATGTCGTTGGTGATCTCGTCGAGGGTGTATCCGACGGCGAGCCGGGCCGCGATCTTCGCGATCGGGAAGCCGGTCGCCTTGCTCGCGAGCGCGCTCGACCGCGACACCCGTGGGTTCATCTCGATGACGACCATCTCGCCGGTGGCCGGGTCGAGGCCGAACTGGATGTTGGAGCCGCCAGTCTCGACCCCGATCCGGCGGATGCACGCGAACGCGGCGTCGCGCATGCGCTGGTACTCGACGTCGGTGAGGGTCTGGATCGGCGCGACGGTGATGGAGTCACCGGTGTGCACGCCCATCGGGTCGAAGTTCTCGATGCCGCAGATGACGACGACGTTGTCGGCGCGGTCGCGCATGACCTCGAGCTCGTACTCCTTCCACCCGAACACCGACTGCTCGAGCAGGATCTCGCGCACCGGGCTGGCGTCGAGGCCCCGGGTGACGAGGTCGCGCAGCTCGCTCTCGTCGTGGGCGAAGCCGGTGCCGCCGCCGCCGAGGATGAACGACGGGCGGCAGATGAGCGGGAAGCCGACCTCGACGCCGACGCGCATCCCCTCCTCGACGGTGTACGCCAGGCCCGACTTCGGTGTGGCGAGGCCGATCTCGGCCATGGCCTCCTTGAAGCGGGACCGGTCCTCGGCCGTGTGGATGGCGTCGACGCTGGCGCCGATGAGCTCGACCCCGTACTGCTCGAGCACCCCGGCGTCGTGCAGCGCGATCGCGAGGTTCAGCGCGGTCTGACCGCCGAGGGTCGGCAGCAGCGCGTCGGGGCGCTCACGCTCGATCACCCGCGTGAGCGTGGGCACGTCGAGCGGCTCGACGTACGTGGCGTCGGCGAACTCCGGGTCGGTCATGATCGTCGCCGGGTTCGAGTTGACGAGCACGACGCGGTAGCCCTCGTCGCGCAGCACCCGGCACGCCTGGGTGCCGGAGTAGTCGAACTCGCAGGCCTGCCCGATGACGATCGGACCGGAGCCGATGAGGAGGATGGTCTCGAGGTCGGTGCGGCGGGGCATCGGTGTCGGTCAGCTCTCGTCCATGAGGGTGGTGAACTCGGTGAAGAGGTAGGCGGCGTCGTGGGGTCCGGGCCCGGCCTCGGGGTGGTGCTGCACGCTGAACGCCGGCACGTCCGTCAACCGCAGGCCCTCGACGGTCCCGTCGTTGAGGTTGACATGGGTGACGTCGGCGCCACCGGGCACGGTGTCGGCCATCACCACGTAGTTGTGGTTCTGACTCGTGATCTCGACCCGGCCCGTGGCCACGTGGCGCACCGGGTGGTTGGCGCCGTGGTGCCCGAACGGGAGCTTGTGGGTCTCGGCGCCGAGGGCGAGGCCCATCACCTGATGGCCGAGGCAGATCCCGAAGATCGGCACCTCACCGAGCAGCGCGCGCACCGTCTCGGGCACCCCCGCGACCGCGGCGGGGTCCCCCGGACCGTTGGACAGGAACACGCCGTCGGGCTCCCGACCGAGCACCTCGGCCGCGCTCGTGGAGGCCGGCACCACCTCCACCCGACAGCCCGCGTCGACCAGGTGGGCGAGGATCGTGCGCTTGATGCCGAGGTCGAACGCCACCACCCGGTACGGCGCGTCGTCGTCGCCGACCACGTACGGCTCCGGCGTGGTGACCTCGGCGACGAGGTCGATGCCATCGGTCGGGCGGGCCACCGTGGCGGCGGCCTGCACCGCGGCCTCGTCGGTCCCGAACGCCCCCGGTCGGGCCCCGGTGTCGCGCAGGTGGCGGGTGAGGCGACGGGTGTCGATCCCCGCGATCAGGGGCACGGCGTGGCGATCGAGGAAGCCGAGCAGGTCGCCGGTGCTGCGCCAGTTGCTCGGCCGGCGGGCCAGGTCGCGCACGATGATGCCCCGGCAGTGCGGGTGGGCGCTCTCGTCGTCGTCGGCGTTGACGCCGTAGTTGCCGATGTGCGGATAGGTGAAGGTGATGATCTGCCCGGCGTACGAGGGGTCGGTGATGATCTCCTGGTAGCCCGACAGCGAGGTGTTGAACACCACCTCGCCGCTCGCCACGGCCGTCGCGTCGGCGGCACCGGCGCGGCGGTACACGTCGCCCTCGAACCGGGTCCCGTCGTCGAGGACCAGCACGCCGTCGGTGCGGATCACGTCGCTGCTCATCGCTGGGCCTCTCCGTCGCGCACGACGACCTCGCCGCGCAGGATCGTGTGGCGCACCTTGCCGGTGAGGGTGCGCCCGGCGTAGGGCGTGTTGCGGGCCTTGCTGGCCAGGCGGTCGGCGTCGACCTCCCAGCGGTGCTCGGGGTCGAAGATGCAGAGGTTGGCGACCGCGTCGGGTGCCACCGGCTGCCCCTGGTGGGCCAGCCCCGCGATGGCCGCACCCCGCCACGACGCGGCCGCGAGGGCCTGCGCCTCGGTGAGCACGCCGGGGCGCACCAGCTCCTCCCACACGAGCGCCAGCGCGGTCTCCAGCCCGAGCATCCCCGACGGCGCCTCCTCGAACGGGCGCTCCTTGGCCTCGGTCGGGTGCGGCGCATGGTCGGTGGCGATCACGTCGATCGTCCCGTCGGCGAGTCCGGCCTTGATCGCGGCGAGATCGGCCTCGGTGCGCAGGGGCGGGTTGACCTTGAACACCGGGTCGAAGCTCGCGCAGCACGCGTCGGTCAGCGTGAAGTGGTGGGGGCACGCCTCGGCGCTGACCCGGAGGCCCCTGGCCTTGGCCGCGCGCACCATCTCGACCGCGCCCGCGGTGGACACGTGCTGGAAGTGCACGTGCGCGCCGGTGACCCCGGCGAGGATGAGGTCCCGGGCCACGATGACCTCCTCGGCCGCGGCCGGTCGCCCGGGGATCCCCAGCCGGCTGGACCACTCTCCCTCGTGCATCGCGCCGCCGCCCGCCAGCGCGGGGTCCTCCGCGTGCTGGCTGATCACCGCCATCGGGAGGGCGAGGGAGTACTCGAGCGCCCGGCGCATCACGCCGGCGTCGGCCACGCAGTCGCCGTCGTCGGTGAACATCCGCACGCCGAGCTTGTGGAGCTCGCCCATCGGCGCGAGCTCGCGGCCCTGGCGGCCCTTGGTGATCGCGCCCGACGACGCGACCTCGCAGATCGCGCGCTCTCCCGCGGCGAGCACCGCGGCAACCACCGCCGGGTCGTCGAGCGGCGGTGTGGTGTTGGGCATGGCGACGACCGCGGTGTAGCCGCCCAGCGCGGCGGCGCGGGCGCCGGTCTCGACCGTCTCGGCCTCCTCCATGCCCGGCTCACGCAGGTGCACGTGCACATCGACGAGGCCGGGCGTGACGATGCAGCCCGCCGCGTCGAGGCGCTCGTCGCCGCGCAGGCCCTCACCCACCTCGACGACGTGCCCGCCGCGCACCAGCACGTCGGCCGCGCGCTCCCCGGACGCGTCGAGCACGCGCCCGCCGGTGATGACCAGATCAGCCAAGTGTGGCTCCCTCAACATGCGCTCCGCTCGCTCCAACGACCGCGCCCGGACCCACCACCCCGCTCGCTCCACTTCCGAGAAGCTTGTAGAGGACGGCCATGCGGACCGCGACACCGTTGGCCACCTGCTCGGTGATCACCGACGCCGGCCCCTCGGCCACCTCCGCCGCGATCTCGACGCCCCGGTTCATCGGGCCGGGGTGCATGACCAGCGCGTCCTTGCGGAGTCGCCCGGCCCGCTCCACCGTGAGGCCGTAGCGGGCGGTGTACTCGCGCAGGCTCGGGAGGAGCGCCTCGTTCTGGCGCTCCCGCTGGATGCGCAGCAGGTAGATCACGTCGAGGTCGGCGAGCACCGCGTCGAGGTCGTGGCTGACCGAGACCGGCCAGCCCGCCAGCGTCGAGGGCAGCAGGGTGGGCGGCGCGACCAGCGTGACGTCGGCGCCCAGCGCGGCGAAGGCCAGCGCGTCGCTGCGGGCCACGCGCGAGTGGAGGATGTCGCCGACGATCGCGATCCTCGCCCCGTCGAGACCGGCGCCGAGGTGGCGGCGCAGGGTGAGCAGGTCGAGCAGCGCCTGGGTGGGGTGCTCGTGGCAGCCGTCGCCCGCATTGACGATGTGGGCGTCGATCCAGTCGGCGACCCGGTTGGGCGCGCCGGCCGCCGAGTGGCGCATCACCACCGCGTCGATGCCCATCGCCTCGATGGTCTGCACAGTGTCGCGCAGGCTCTCGCCCTTCTTCACCGACGACGACGAGACCGAGAAGCCCATCACGTCGCAGGAGAGGCGCTTGGCCGCGGTCTCGAACGAGATCCGGGTGCGGGTGGAGTCCTCGTAGAAGAGGCTCACCACCACCTTCCCGCGCAGCGCCGGCACCTTGGGGATGTCGCGCTGGGTCACTTCGCGGAACGACTCGGCCAGGACGAGCATCTCCTCGATGTCGTCGCGGGTCAGGTCGGCGATGGACAAGAGGTGCTTCATGCGCTCCCCCCGGTTGGCGGAGCGGGCTCGACCTTGTCGGTCGTCCTCGCTTCGCTCGGACTCCAGAGCTCGATCCCGTCGGTGGCCTCGGGTCCGTCCGTCTCCGTCAGGCGGACGCGCACGTCGTCGGCCTCGTTGGTGGGCAGGTTCTTGCCGACGAAGTCGGCCCGGATCGGCAGCTCCCGGTGCCCGCGGTCGACGAGCACCGCGAGCTGCACCGCCCGCGGGCGGCCGAGCTCGGTGAGCGCGTCGAGCGCGGCCCGGATCGTGCGGCCGGTGAACAGCACGTCGTCGACGAGCACCATCACCCGACCGGAGACGTCGACCGGCACCTCGGTGGGGCCGAGCGGCTGGACCGGGCGGAGCGCGATGTCGTCGCGGTAGAAGGCGACGTCGAGCGCGCCCACCGGCACCTGCACTCCCTCGAAGCCCTCGATCACCTCGGCGAGCCGCCGGGCGATGGCGACACCCCGGGTGTAGAGGCCCACGAGCACGACGTCGTCGGCGCCGTGGTTGCGTTCGACGATCTCGTGGGCGATGCGGGTGTGGGCCCGGCGCAGGTCGTCGGCGTCGAAGATCCGCGACCGCATCACCCACTCAGCCACCGACCCCGTCCCGGGGGGCCCGGACGCGGAACGACCGCCGGAAGCGGCGGCCGCGGGCGTGGTGGTCTCAGGGTTGTGCGCGGCGCCAGGTGCACCGGTCATGCGCTCGTCCTCTCCGTAGGGGCCTCACAGGACCCCTTTCACGGCTCGGACCCCGAATATATCGCGCTCCCGCCCGCCCACGCGCATGGGACCACCGCGCGCCGCACCCGGAGCTTGCGGAGGGTGCTGGCCAGCGAACGAGCGGCGGCCCGCAGGGGGCGGGGCGAACCCGGCCCCCGGAGCGAGTGAGCGAGACGTCAGGAGTTGGGCTTGGTGCCCGACGCCGCGGCGGCGGCCATCGCGTCGAGGCGGTCGATCATCGCCATGCGCTCCTGACCGACCTCGGGGAAGCGCGCGGTGATCTCGTCGATCGTCCACCGGCCTTCCTTGTCCATGGCCCGGACCTCGTGGGGCTGGTCCCACACCGCGATGTGCCCGCCGTTGACCGTGTAGATCTGGCCGGTGACCTCGCGGGCGGCCGGGCCGAGCAGCCACGCCACCATCGGCGCGACGTCCTCGGGCTCACCCATCTGGAGCTCCATCGGGACCTGGCCCGACATGCGGCTCTTGGCCACCGGGGCGATGACGTTGGCGGTGACGCCGTACTTGTACATGCCCACCGCGGCGGAGCGGGTGAGCGAGACGATGCCGCCCTTGGCCGCCGAGTAGTTGGCCTGGGCCACCGACCCGGCGAACGCGCCGGAGGTGAACGAGATCATCGTGCCCGACTTCTGCTCCCGGAAGATGGGGGCCGCGGCGCGGAACACGGTGAAGGTGCCCTTCAGGTGGGTCTCGATGACCGGGTCCCACTCCTCCTCGCTCATGTTGAAGAGCATGCGCTCGCGCAGGATGCCGGCGACGCACACGACGCCGTCGATCCCGCCGAAGGTGTCGACCGCGGTCTGCACGATGCGGGCGCCGCCCTCCATCGTGGTGACGGTGTCGGCCACCGCGACGGCGTTGCCACCCGCGGCCTTGATCTCCTCCACGACCTCGTTGGCCACCGCGCTGTCGGGGTCCTGGCCGTCCATCGAGACGCCGTAGTCGGCGACGACGACGTTCGCGCCCAGCGAGGCGCACTCGATCGCCACGGCGCGGCCGATGCCCCGCCCGGCGCCGGTGACGGCGATGCTCAGTCCATCGAGGTAACCCACGGTGCTGTCTCCCCTGCTCGGGTGTCGGTGGTGCCGACGGTGGTCGGTGCGGATCCGGGCGTGCCGGAAATCTCGTTCTCGGTGTGCGAGAGCCGCCGGAACGCTAGTCGGGCAGCGACCCGAGCAGCGCTTCCACCAGCTCGGTCTGGACGATGCCCAGCCACTCGTAGGCGGCGATGGCCGGCCCGTCGGGCCCCGCCAGGTCGTCGG
>VGCA01000060.1 GCA_016870245.1 Actinomycetota bacterium
GGGTGAGCCGCCCCGGCGCGGTGAAGGCCGGCGTCCCGGTCGTCGCCGTCCGCCGCATCGTGATGGCTTGCACCCCGGCCCCGGCGTTGGTGGAATGACCCCATGACGACGGGGAATTCGCTTTACTCGTGCGACGACCACCTCGATCTCCGGGCCGTGCCGCCCGACCTGTGGGAGCGACGGCTGGCAGCGGCCGACGTGGAGCGCGGGCCCCGGGTGGTCGAGCACGAGGGGCAGCGGACCTGGGTGTGCGAGGACCGGGTCCTGGGCGGGAGCGGCAACCCGCGCGGGAGCTCGGCGCTCAAGTCCCTCAACGCGATCGGGCGGGCGGGGATCGACGACGACGGCTACCGGGCCGGCACCGCCGCGCTGCGGCTCCAGGACATGGACCGCGACGGGTTGCGGGCGTCGGTGGTGTACGGCCCCCTGTCGCTCGGCCTCCCGATCCGGGAGCCCGGCCTCCAGCAGGCCTGCTACGCCGCCTGGAACGACTGGGCGGTGGAGCAGTTCAACGCGGCCGACCGCGACCGGTTGTGCGCGCTCGCCTTCCTCCCCTCGACGTCGCCGGACGCTGCCGCGGCCGAGCTCCGCCGTTGCGCCGACCTCGGTCACCGCGGCGCGATCGTCGACGTGTTCGAGATCGATGCCGGCGACCGGGCGTGGGACCCGCTGTGGACGGCCGCCGAGGAGACCGGCCTGCCGATCAGCATCCACATCAAGGACGGCACGTCGTCGGGGCTGAGCTACCGGGTGGGGAAGTGGCAGTCGGCCGCCTTCGCCACCGTCCTGCCGCTGCAGCTCGACGAGCACCTGGCGATCTTCCTGTTCGGCGGTGCGCTCGCACGTCACCCGGGGCTCACCCTGGTGCTCGCCGAGTCGGGCGTCGGCTGGCTCCCGTACTTCCTCGCCCGGGCCGACATGGAGTGGCGCGAGCTGCGCGACAAGCTCGACTACGCGCCCGCCGTGCCGCCCAGCGAGCTGTTCCGCGCCCAGGTGATGGCGACCTTCGAGGAGGACGCCCTGGGCACCGACCTGATCCCGCTCCTCGGCAGCGACCGGTGCATGTGGGCGTCGGACTACCCGCACACCGACAGCACGTTCCCCGAGTCGCGCCGCGTGGTCGCCGAGACCCTCGGCGCCCTGCCCGCCGACGACGTGCGCAAGCTCACCGTGACCAACTGCGCCGACCTCTACGGGTTCCCGGTGGTGTAGGGGGCAGTGCCGGACCCCGGTGCGGGCGGCGCACCGCCGGGGCGGCCGGCAGGGTTAGGGTCCCCACCGTGGACGACACCTTCCTCGACGACCTCGACGCCACCGCCCTCGCCGCCCGGATCCGGGCCGGCGGGCTCTCTGCTTCGGAGGTGGTCGACGCGGCCATCGCGCGCATCACCGACCGGGACGCCGCGCTCCACGCGGTGATCGCGGAACAGTTCGACGCGGCCCGGGACGAGGCCCGGGGTCCGCTTCCCGACGGGCCGTTCGCCGGTGTGCCCTTCCTCGTGAAGGGGCTGGGCGCCCAGGTCGCCGGCATGGCGACCACCCGCGGATCACGCCTCTGGACCGACGACCTCGCCGCGGCCGACAGCACGGCGGTCGCCCGGTTCCGCGCCGCCGGGCTCATCGTGCTGGGTCTCACCAACACTCCCGAGCTGGGCAAGAACGGCACCACCGAACCCGTCGCCCACGGACCCACGCACAACCCCTGGCGACCGGGGTGCTCCCCCGGCGGCTCCAGTGGCGGCTCGGCCGCCGCGGTGGCGGGCGGCTACGTGCCCGTCGCCCACGGCAACGACGGCGGCGGCTCCATCCGGATCCCCGCCGCGGCCTGCGGCCTGTTCGGGCTCAAGCCGTCGCGGGCCCGGGTGCCCAACACCCCCACGCTCGACGGCTTCGCCTATCCGATGGGGTGCACCGGCGCGCTCACCCGCACGGTCCGAGACAGCGCCGCGCTGCTCGACGTCGTCGCCGGGCCGTCGGTGGGCGACCCGTTCGCGGCGCCCACGCCGACGCGGCGCTACGTCGACGAGGTCGGCGCGCCACCCGGTCGTCTGCGCGTCGCCTACACCGACCGAACTGCGGCCGGCGAGCGGGTCGACGACGAGCTCGTGGCGGCGGTGGCGCGGATGGCTGCGCTGCTCGAGGGGCTCGGGCACCATGTCGAGGAGACGGCGTTCACCTACGACCTCGAGCGGCAGCGCAACATCATGGCGGTGGTCATGGGGGTGAGCGGGGCCGCGCAGATCGACCGGCGACTCGAGCAGCTCGGACGGCCCCTCGCCGACGACGACATCGAGCCGTTCACGCGGATGATGTACGACATGGCGCAGGGCAGGACCGCCCTCGACTACTACCGGGCCCTGCAGGACATCGAGGCGCTCGCCCGCGAGGTGGGGGCGGCGTTCGAGGGCTTCGACGTGCTCCTCACGCCCACGCTGGCCATGCCGGTGCCCGACCACGGCTACGCCGACACGACCCGCCCGGAGACGATGGCGGGGGCGGCCCGGTTCTCGGCGTTCACCGGGATCTTCAACGTCACCGGGCAGCCGGCCGCGTCGGTGCCGTGCGGCCTCGATGGACGCGGCTTGCCGATCGGCGTGCAGCTGGTCGGGCGCTACGGCGCGGAGGACCTGCTCATCCGGCTCGCGTCGCAGATCGAAGCGGCCGCGCCGTGGCCCCGGGTCGCCCCGTGGCCCCCGCCCGCCCCGGCGCAAGGAGCGCCACGCACGTCGTAGTGTCCCGGGTCCACGACGAGGGGGGAACCATGAGCAGGGCACCGGAGACGGCCGCGGCCTACGGCCGGCTGCTGGCCACGCTGGCCCGCATCCAGACCGACTACGCCGAGAGCCCCGAGCGCGACTTCGACGAGCTCGAGACCGTCGAGGCGTACATGTACGCGATCCAGATGGTCGGTCACGTCAGCGAGTTCCTGATCGAGGCCGACCGTGAGCGGCCTCGTTTCTCGTTGATCGTGTCGCCGGCCCGCAAGCTCCTGGGCGACAACCCCGACTCGATCTACCACCAGGCCGCGATCCGCGGCGACCGCGCCTACCGGATCAAGGGCCGGCGCACGGGGCAGGACTACATCTCGTTCACCGTGCACGGCACCGACCCGACCGGCGGGTTCGGCGGCCCGGTCCTCGCCGACATCAACGACAGCGACTTCCGCTTCGACGCCGACGACCGCTACGAGCTGGTGCTCGGCGCGACCGAGCCGCCGGCCGACGACCCCGCCGTGTGGGTGCCGCTCGACGCCGACGCCCGCATGGTCCTCGTGCGCAACTACTTCCAGCACGAGCGCTCGGCCCACAACGACCCCGAGGTCCACGTGGTGCTCGACATCGAGCCCCTCGCGCCGAACGGTCCGTCCCCGGTGCTCACCGATGCCGAGGTGGCCGGCCGCATCGAGCAGTCGTGCGCGATGCTCGAGGCGATCACGATGGGGGTCCGCGTGTTCGGCGCGCCGCCGGCGCACCCGGTGCCGTTCGTGTCCGAGGTGCCCAACACCGTCGGCACGCCGTGGAGCTTCCGGGCGACCGGCGAAGCCGTCGCCGGCGCCGTCGACATCCACTACTCGAGCGGCGCCTGGGACCTCGGCCCCGATGACGCACTGGTGATGGAGGGCACCATCCCGCCGAGCCGGTTCACCAACGTCGTGCTGTGGAACGTGCACATGGGCACGGTCGACTACCGCACGCGCACCACCGCGCTCAGCCAGGCCCAGATCGCCCCCGAGGCCGACGGCTCGTACCGCATCGTGATCAGCGCGCAGGACCCGGGGGTTCCCAACTGGCTCGACACGGGCGGGCACCGGCGGGGCACGATCTTCTGGCGGTTCCTCCTGCCGGAGTCCCAGCCCGAGACCCCCCGCTGCACCGTCGTGCCGGTCTCGTCCCTCCGTTGACGCGTCCCTGAGCGACCCCCGTCGGCGTCACGCCTCGGAGACCACGCCGAAGGCCTCGATGTAGGGCGCGAGCTCGGCGCGGATCGTGTCGGCGTCGAGGCCGAAGTCGGCGAGCGAGTAGCGGTGGACGCCCTTGTGCCCCTGGGGGCGGGCGGCGAGGTAGTCGGTGATCAGGCCGGGGAGCGACGGGTCGGGGGCCACGCCGAGCGTCTCGAGCGCGGTGGTGACGGTGGCCACCGGATCGGCCACGAGGTCGAGGTACTGGACCTCGGCGATCTGCCCGGGCGGGAGCGCCGCATCGGGGCCGGCGGCCGCGTTGAGCATCATCGCCAGGCCGATGCCGGACATCGCGCCGACCTCGAGCGGGTCGACGTGATCGGATCGGGTGTAGCGCCCGTGCACCAGCGTGCTCACCGACGAGGCCATCGTCTTCACCGGGTCACGGTGGGTGCGGAGGATGCGGGCATCCGGATAGACGGCGAGGAGGGTCGGGAGCCGGCTCATGTGGATGGGCGACTTGAAGATCCACGCGGTCGGTCGGCCGGCCTGGAGCACCTGCACGAACTGGCGGTGCATCGTGTACGCCGGGAGCGGGTCGGTGAACGCCCGCCAGGCGACGAAGCCGGGGGCGTTGACGATGGTCGTCCAGAAGCCCATGTCGAACTCGGGGGCCAGGAGCCAGAGGCACTCCTCGGGCAGGCCGGCCTCGAGTGCGTGCACCGCGGCGAATCCCGGGTGGACGTCGGCCCAGAGGTCGAACTCGCACTCCGCCCACGCCCGGCGGGTGGCGTCGTCGACCCCGGCCGGGGGCAGGGGATAGGCCATCTCGTAGCCGAGCGGGCCGCGCAGGCCCGGGTCGAGCGCGACGAGCTCCTGGAGGATGCTGGTGCCCGAGCGCGCGGGGCCGGTGATGAAGATCGGTGCCGGCACCGGGGTGGCGGCGAGCGCCGGGTCCCGCCGGTGGGCGTCGACGATCCGCAGCCGCGTGCTCAGGTGTCGGATCAGGTCGTGGCGGCACATGAGCCGCCCGACCACGTGGCAGCGGGCCTCGTCGTCGATCGACGCGACGAGCCGGCGGTACGGCTCCTCCCAGGTGGGGGCGCCGAAGTCGTCGAGGCCGGTGACGGCCACCGCCGCGGCGACGATCTCGTCGGGGTCGAGCGACACCATGACCCCGGCGCCGCCGACGCCCGGCGCCATGTCGTTGATGCGGCGGACCCAGTCGGGGCGCGGGAACAGCGGATCGGTCACGGCCGGACTGTACGACAAGGGCCCGGGCCAGGTGCGGCGTGGTCGCTCAGCTCCGCGTGAGCATGACGCCGTGCCAGGTGCCCTCGTCGCGCCACGCGGCGAGGGTGTCTGCGTAGTCCATCACGCTGCCCATGAACGGGGTGTTGCGGGCCGCCTTCATGTCTCCCTCGGCCTGCTCGTTGTTGAGGTAGCCCGGGGTGCACGAGGCGTTGTAGCCCGCCAGCCCGCCGACCTTGCTCAGGAGCAGCATGAACCACTCCTCCTGCCCCTCCTCGGTGGCCTCGATCTCGGTGACCCCCTCGCGCAGGCAGTGGTCGATCACGGTGGCGACGTGGAGCGACGTCTCGGTGAGGTAGTGCACGAAGTTGACGCCGAAGCCGCCCTGCACCGTGCTGATCATCAGCAGGTTGGGGAAGTCCTTGGTGAACACGCCGTGCCAGGTATGGGCACCGTCGGCCCACGCGTCGCCCATCGACAGGCCGCCGCGCCCCGTGGGGTCGAAGCCGAGCCGGTGGTGGTAGTCGGTGGTCACCTCGAACCCGGACGCGTAGATCAGGATGTCGACGGGATACTCCTCGCCGTCGACCACCGGGCCCCGCTTCGTGATGCGGTCGACACCGCGGCCGTCGGTGTCGACGAGGTGCACGTTGGGCCGGTTGTACGACGGCAGGTACTCATCGTGGAAGCAGGGCCGCTTGCAGTAGGCGCCGTACCAGGGCTTGAGCTGCTCCGCGACCGCCGGGTCGTCGACGATCTCGTCGATGCGGCGGCGCAGCGCGTCCATCTTCTCGAAGTCGATCCGCTCGAGCTCGGCCGCCTCCTCGGGCGACTCGGGCAGCTTGCGGGTGTCGACGCTCCAGAGCTTGGTCCACTCGTCGTCGACGAGGTCGACGCCGGGGCTGGCGCCGGTCACGTTGGCGGTGAAGTTGCGGATCCGCTCGCGTTGCCATCCCGGCGGCAGGCTCGCGAACCACTCGGGGTCGGTGCGCTGCTGGTTGCGGACGCCCACCGCGGCCGGGGTGCGCTGGAAGACGTAGACCTGCTGCGCCGACTCCGCGAGGCGCGGGATCACCTGCACGGCGGTCGCCCCAGTGCCGATGATGCCGACGCGCTTGTCGGCGAGGTTCGCCATGCGCTCGACCGGTCCACCGCCGGTGAAGCCGTAGTCCCACCGGCTCGTGTGGAACTGGTGGCCGGCGAAGGTCTCGATGCCGGGGATGCCGGGAAGCTTGGCGTGGTTGAGCACGCCGCCGGCGATCACGACGAACGTCGCGGTGAGGCGGTCGTCGCGGGTGGTCGTCACGACCCAGCGCTGCGCGGCGTCGTCCCACTCGGCTGTGCGGACCTCGGTCTGGAACAGCGCGGAGTCGTACAGGTCGAAGTGGCGGCCGACGAGGCGGCAGTACTCGAAGATCTCCGGCGCGCTCGCGTACTTCTCGGTCGGCATGTAGCCGGTCTCCTCGAGCAGCGGCATGTAGACGTACGACTCCACGTCGCACATGCAGCCGGGGTACCGGTTCCAGTACCA
Source organism: Actinomycetota bacterium (assembly GCA_016870245.1). Lineage (GTDB taxonomy): Bacteria > Actinomycetota > Acidimicrobiia > IMCC26256 > PALSA-555 > CAIUKV01. The sequence continues at coordinate 6,681 of VGCA01000060.1, forward strand.
GGTGCCGCCGAAGTCACCCGCCTTGTCGATGATGCGAAACGTCGCATCGCCGATGGTGCGGAGATTGGCGCCGGCGAGCATCCCCCCGAAGCCGGCGCCGACGATCACCACGTCGACCTCCTCCACCCGCGGGTCGCGGGTGAAGCCCGGCTCCACGTACGGGTCGGTGTCGAAGTCGGCGAACTTCCCGGAGAAGTCGTGGTACTGCGCGTTGGCCTCGGGCCGCAATCGCTTCGCGCGCTCGATGCGGTACTTCTCGCGCAGGGCCTCGGGGGTGGACGCATCGGGATGGGTCGTGGCCATGGAGGGGATCGTGACCCGTGTGAGCAGGTCGGAGACAGGGACCTTGGTCCCAAAACGAGAACTCGTTCCAGCAGGGACGGGTCCTGGCATCCCCCGGGGGTGCGACCGGGGGTCCGTGGTGACGCCCGCTGGGTCAGCGCAGGCGGTCGACGTAGTCGTCGGTCCCCACGTGGGTGGGGACGAACGCGCCGGAGAACCGCAGCGTGCCGAGCCCGGCGGCGGTGAGGGCCTCGTGATGAGCGGTGATGCCGTCGCCGGCGCCGGCGAGCGGGTCACCGTCGAGGAACCACAGCAGGCACAGCTGCACGCCGACGCCGGCGGGGGGCTCCACCGCCTTCGTTCCCGGCTGCTCGATACGACCCTGGCTGAACGGCACCGGCGTGAAGGCGAGCACCAGGCCCGCGTCGGACCCGGCGAGGTGCACCGGGAGGTGTGCGTCGCGCAGCCAGCCCTCGAGCGCCTCGAACCCGGCGGGAGACGGCGCGTCGACGACCTCCACGAGCAGTCCGCAGTACGGTGCGTCGAGCGCGAGGTGGGGCTTCATGGGCGAGTCGGCGTCGCGCACGAGGCCGAAGCGGAAGCGGTGGAACGCGGTGTACACGTGCGTCCGCTGGGCGAACCCCCGCCCGGGGTAGGGCATGAGCGCCTTGTCCATGGCCTCGTACGACCAGCGCTCGTTGTCCTCCTCGTGGCCCCGGGTGATCCAGTAGGTGGAGATGTAGCACCCGGCGTCGGGGGGCTGGACGACGCTGTCGTCGACGGCGGTGCGGCGCTCGCGCAGTGTGCCGGGCGCGACCCAGCGGCGGCCCGCGAACGTCCACGGCCCCTGCATCGCGCCGGAGTAGAAGTGGTCGTCCTCGTACCAGCGGTTGTACTCCCGTTCGAACCCGGGGTCGGGCTCGACCATGGTGATGAGCGCGCCGCCGATCTCGACGGCGTTGGGCAGGTGCAGTGCGATCTCGCGGTAGGCGTCGGTCACGGTGCGGCCCCCAGGCGCTCCCGCACGCGCGGCGGGAGGTCCGCGTCGCGCGTCTCACGGGCTTCGGCGCAGCGGACCGCCGCGCGCCGTGCCGGAGGGCGCCGGCCCCCCGACCCGGCGACGGAGTACGACGATCGAGTCGGCATCAAACGAGGCTGGGTGTCGCAGTGTCGCGACCGGAGCGCAGCACGGTGCCGCCGCGGCCGTCGGTGAGGACCCCGTCGGCGACGATCGGGACGCCGTTGACCAGCACGTGGTCGATGCCCGTCGACCCGGCGTAGAGCCGGCCCTCGTCGCCGGGGAGGTCGAACTGCATGGCGACCTCGTCGGTCCCGACGGTCTCGGGGTCGATGACGATGACGTCGGCGTGCCAACCCTCCCGCAGGACGCCGCGCTCCTTGAGCCCGTAGAGCTCGGCCTGCACCTGGGTCATCAGGTGGATCGCCTCCTCGAACGACAGCATCTGGTGGCGGCGCACCGCCCGCTCGAGCAACCCGGTGGCGTAGTTGAACGACGCGAGGAGATCGAAGTGCGCGCCGGCGTCGGACGCGCCGATCACCGCACGCGAGTCGCGCCAGACCTCCAGGCGGGCCTTCCAGTCGTCGACCGTCTCCACGGGGGTGGGCGTGCCGAAGCTGGTGTTGAGCTCATCGGCCACGGCGATGTCGCACAGCACGTCCCACGCGTCGCGACCTTGGGCCGCGGCGATCGCGGCGACCGTCTGCCCGCGGTACTGCTCGTTCTCCGGCGCCACCACGTCGAAGATGATCTTCGAACCCCAGTCGGCCAGCATCCGCAGCGGGTTGTCGGGTGACTGCGCCTGCGCGTCGAGCGCGTCGCGCGCCGACTTGTCGGAGAAGAGGGCCAGCTTCTCGTCGCGCGACGCGTGCATCGCCGTCTCCCAGCCGGGCATGGCGTCGAGCACGAAGCCGCTGCTGAACGAGAGGCGGGCGCCGAAGCTGATCGGCATGGTGAGCGCGACGACCTTCCCGCCCCGGGCCCGGGCCGCGTCGCCGGCCGCGAGCTTGGACTGGCAATCGGCCATGTTGCTCTGGGAGACCACCATGACGTTCCAGTTGATCGGTCGCTGCGCCGCGACCGACATGTCGACCATGAGGTCGATCGCCCACTGGTCGAAGGGTCCGACCTGCGGGATGATCTCGAGGCCGGTGCCCTCGTGCGCGCCGGTGACCCTCGCGAGCTCGATGAGCTCGGCGGTGGTCGCGTGGCGTGACGGGACCATGTTGCCGTCGGCATCGTTGTGGGTGCGCGCGTAGCTGGTGGAGAAGCCGAGGCCGCCGGCCTCCAGGCCGGCGTGCAGCAGGCGCTTCATCGCCTCGAGCTCGTCGGGGGTGGACTCCCGCCGGGTCGCGTCGGCGCCCATCGCGATGCGGCGGATCGCCGAGTGACCGACCATGAACCCGAGGTTGATGCCGACGCCACCCGACTCGATGCGGTCGAGGTAGTCGGCCGTGCTCTTCCAGTTCCACGGCACGCCGGAGCGCAGCGTCTCGACCGGCATGCCCTCGACCCGGGCGAGCATGCGCAACAGGTACTCCGCGTCGGCGGGATCGTCGGACAGCGGGGCCACCGTGAAGCCGCAGTTCCCCGCAAGCGCGGTCGTGACGCCGTGCAGCGGTGACGGGGTGAGCGCGTTGTCCCAGAACACCTGCGCGTCGAAGTGCGTGTGCACGTCGACGAAGCCCGGGGCGACCAGCTTGCCGGTGGCGTCGATCGTGTGCGCGGCCTCGGCGTCGATGGCGCCGATCTGGACGATGCGACCGTCCTTGATGCCGACGTCGGCCCGGACCCGTGTGGCCCCGGTCCCGTCGACCACGTCGCCACCCTTGATCAACACATCCAGCATTGCGGTCCCCCTCGTGGTCCGGGGCCGATCGTCGGCTTCCGGCTCGGCCCGCGATTCGCGGGCTCGGGATACATTCTGCCCTGATGGCGACCCCCGACGTCCACGTGCCCACCCGGTTGGCCGAGAGCCTCGGGGCGCTCGAGGCGGAGCTGTGGTCCACCTGCGATCCGGTGCTTCTCGACCTGTGCCGGCTCCGGCTCGGCCAGCTCGTGGGCCGGGAGATGTCGGCCCGGCACGCTCCGGCCGACAAGGTGGCGGGGCTGCGCACCTGGCCCACTGATCCGGCGTTCACCGAGGCCAACCGGGCGCTGCTCGACTTCTGCGAGCACTACGCCATCGACGCCCGCACGGTCACCGACGCCCAGGCCGCCCGGCTCCACGAGCACTTCGACGAGCCGACGCTCGCCGCCCTCACCACCGGCATCGCCGTGTTCGACGCGCTCGTGCGCGTCGCCAACGCCCAGGAGTCCTGATGCGCATCGCACCGCCGCCGGGGGGCATGAGCCTCTTCGACCACCAGCCGGCGCTGTTCTCCGCGTTCAACCGCTTCTACGGCACCCTGTGGACCGACGGCGTGGTCGACGAGGCGACCAAGGAGGTCGGGCGGCTGCGCAACGCCCGGGTGGTCGACTGCGGGATATGAAGGAACCTCCGCTTCGCAGGTGCGAGGCCTGATCTCCCCGAGGACACCATCGCCCTCCTCGACGTCGGCGCCGACCGCGACGCGCTCCCGCCGCGCTACGAGCTGGTGGTGCGCCTCACCGACGCGTTGATCGCCGGTGGCCGGATCGAGCCCGCCCTCAAAGCCGCGGTGATCGACGAGTTCGGTGCCGACGGGTTCGACGAGCTGATCTTCACCATCACGTTCGCGTCGGGCTTCTCCAAGGCCGCGATCGCGTGGGGCCCGCCACCCGAGCTCCCCGTGATCGAGGTGCCCACCCCCACCCCCGGCGGCGACGTCAGCACGGTCCTCGACTGACGCCGTTCCGCTCATTCGCGTCGGTGTTGTCGGATGTCGGCTTCCATGCGTTGGTGGGTCTTGAGGTGGTGGGTGGGGCATTTGGCTTTGAGGTTCTCGAGGGTGGTGGGGCCGTGGTGCTGCCACGGGATGACGTGGTGGATGTCGCAGCGGTGGGCGGGGACGTCGCAGCCTTCTTCGGTGCAGGTGCGGTCGCGCAGGATCACGGCGCGTCGGAGGGCGGGGCTGACGACGCGGGTGCGGCGGCCGAGGTCGAGGATCTCGGAGTTGCCGTTCATGACGACGCGGCCGATGGCGGCGTCGCAGGCGAGGGTGCGCACGACGAGGGGTGAGATGGGTCCTTGGCCGAGGAGGTCGCAGCAGCCCTGGGTGGGGTCGGCGGGGGGTCGGCCGGCGAAGGTCTCGTGGTCGATGACGATGTCGATCGTGGTGGTCGGGGGCGTGTCGCCGTGGACGAGGCGCATGAGGGCGGCGGCGCGGCGTTGTGCCTGGCTGCGCGGCGCCCGGGGGCCGTCTTTCGGGTCGGGGGGTTCCATGGCGTCGAGCCGGTCGATCAGGGTCTTCACCGCCGTGGCGCTGAGCCGTCCGTCGAGGTGGCCGATGCCTTCGAAGGTGGTGGTGATGTCGAGGTAGTCGGTGTCGTCGCCGGGAGGTTCGGAGACGGCCTGGTCGTCGGCGATCGCCTTCCAGTGCTGCATGACCTGGCGGAACCCGGTGACGGGCAGCTCGCGGGCGACGTCGAGGATGACGGCTTCGTGGTCGCGGTAGGTCTCGGCGCGGTGCTTGGCAGCTTGGGCGGCGATGGTGGCGTGGCCGGTGGTGATGTCGCCGGCGTCCAGTGCCTTCGCGGTGGTGTCGAACGAGCGGACGAAGCGGGCGGTGCGCACCAGTGACGATGCGTCCTGGCGGGTGAGCGGCGCGCGGTGGGCGATCCAGGCGACGGGGGAGCGGGCACCGTCGAGCTCCCAGGACTTGTCGCGGTCCCATTCACCGGTGACGGCGAGGATCACCGCATCGAGCCGCTCCCGCACACTAAGAAGGCCGACGAGCAGATCGGCGCGCGCGACGCCGGTCCAGGCGCTGCGGTCCTCGCCGGCGAGGGTGGCCACCGCGGCCGACAGCCCGGCGAGCGGGTCGTGGCCCGCGCGTGCTGTGCCGGTCGCCGCATCGCCCGCGCGCACCGCATCGCTTGTCGCATCGATTGTCGGGTGCTGCATCGCACACACCTCCCCGGACCTCGGCGACGGACCACCTCGGCGATGCGTCGAACGCATCGGGCGACCGTCGCGGCTCACACGGGGAAGTGACGAGCGGACTCCCCACACCCTACACGAACACCCGTTCGATTGCAAGCGGAAGTCTCGGGAATCGTCGGGGCCGGCCGGGCGCGCGCGAGGTGATAGAGAGAGCGCGTGGATCTGGGCTTGAGCGACAAGATCGCGCTGGTGACGGGTGCGTACCGGGGCACCGGTGTGGGGGTCGCCCACGCGCTCGCCGCCGAGGGGGCGACGGTGCTCGTGCAGGAGCACGAGCCCGGCCAGGCCGGTCCCACCGTCGACGCGATCGTCGCGGCCGGTGGTCGGGCCCACGTGGTCACCGGCGACATCCGAACAGAGGCCGGCGCAGGTGCGCTCGAGGCCGACGTGCGGGCGAGGGTGCCGCGGGTCGACATCGTGATCAACAACTACGGCGTGCCCGAGGGCAGCGACTGGGACGGCTCCGACACCGAGTCGTGGCACGGGAGCTACGAGCACAACGTCGTGAGCGCGGTGCGGATCACCCAGGCCTTCCTGCCCGACATGCGGGCGCAGCTCTGGGGCCGCGTGGTGTTCGTGTCCACCGTCGGGGCCACGCGACCCGGCGACCGGATCCCCGAGTACTACGCGGCCAAGGGGGCGCTGCCATCGATCACCGTCAGCCTCGCCAAGCACCTCGCCGGCACCGGCATCACGGTCAACTGCGTGAGCCCCGGTGTGATCGCGACCGCCGAGGTCGTCGACGGAGCGACGCGCCGCCTCGGCCGGGAGGGCGGCGGGACCGACTGGCCCGCGGTCGAGCAGGAGATCCTGCGCCGGATGCCGAACCCGACCGGCCGCGTGCCCCGTCCCGAGGACGTCGGGCGGTTCGTCGCGTTCGTGGTGTCGGAGCCGGCCTGGCACCTCAACGGCGCGCACCTGCGCTTCGACGGCGGCTCCACCGAAGTCGTCACCTGACCCCCGACCCTGAGGAGGACCCATGGCACCGCGCCAAGAGATCGAGGCGGCGATCGAGCACTACCTGACCCTGCGGCGGGCCGCGTGTGCGGGCGAGCGACCGTGGAGCGACCTCGCCGAGGTCTTCACCGACGACATCGTCTTCATCGATCCCGTGTGGGGCCGGCACGAGGGCCGCGACAACGTCGTCCGCTTCCTCCGGGACTCGATGACCGGCCTCGACGACTGGGACTTCCCGCACCTCTGGCAGATGGTCGACGGCGACAAGGCCGTGCTCGGCTTCGCCAACCGGCTCCCGGGCCGGCGGCCCGACGGCGGCTACTGGGACGTCGAGAGCGTGTCGGTCCTCGACTACGCGGGGGACGGACGGTTCTCGCGCGAAGCCGACTTCTTCGGCGAGAGCAACCTCTACGCGCAGCTGAAGGAATGCGGGTGGCGTCCGCCCGACACCATGAAGCCGCCCCCCGCCGACCGCGTCTGGTAGCCCCGCGGGGGGTCAGGCGACGCCGACCGCGGCGGCGGTCAGCTCCACCGAGCGGAGGCGGCCCGCGAGCGACGTCGCGTTGTGGACGGTGACGAGCTCGTCGGCGTCGGCGAAGGTCGCGAAGGCATCGAGCGCGGTCGCGACCTCGTCGGGGGTGCCGACCGCGGTGTGGCGGATCATCTCGTCGACGAACGCGGCCTGCGGGCCGCGCAGCACGGCGTCGGCCTCGGCGTCGGTGAGGGACTGTCCACCCCGGGAGAACATCCGCTTGACGCGGGCCCGGCGCGTGGCGGCGAGCTGGTCGTCGGCCTCGGCACGGGTGTCGGCGGCGATGACGTTGACCCCGGCGAGCACGTAGGGGGCATCGCACTGCGCCGACGGCCGGAAGGTCCGTCGGTAGAGGGCCACCGCGTCGGTGAGCGCGCCCGGGGCGAAGTGCGACGCGAATCCGAAGGGCAGGCCCAGGAGCCCCGCGAGCTCGGCGCCGAACAACGACGAGCCCAGGATGTAGAGGGGCACGCGGGTGCCCTTGCCGGGGGTGGCCTCGACGCCCGGCACCCGGCTCTCGTCGGCGAGGAAGGCCTGGAGCTCGACGACGTCCTGGGGGAACGTCTCCGCCGCCCGGGGGTCCCGCCGGAGCGCCCGCACCGTGACCTGGTCGGTGCCGGGCGCCCGACCGAGCCCGAGGTCGATGCGGCCGGGGTGGAGCGCCTCGAGTGTGCCGAACTGCTCGGCGATGGTGAGGGGGGAGTGGTTGGGCAGCATGATGCCGCCCGACCCCAGCCGGATCCGCTCGGTGTGCGCGGCGACGTGGGCGATCAGCACCGCGGTCGCCGACGACGCGATCGACGCCATGTTGTGGTGCTCGGCGTACCAGACCCGGCGGTAGCCGAGGGCCTCGGCGCGGCGGGCGATCTCCACGCAGCCCGCGAGGCCCGAGGCCACGGTCTCGCCGCTGCCCACCACGGCCAGATCGAGGATCGAGAGGGTCGGCGCCATCGGGGTGCACCGTAGCGGCGTGGGGTAGCGTCCGCCTCGTGACCGGGACCGTGCGGGCGGTGGTGCAGACGGCGCCGCGCACCTTCGAGGTCCGGGCCTTCGCCCCGCCCCGGGTGGGCGACGACGACGGCGTGCTGCGGGTGGAGGCCTGCGGGATCTGCGGGACCGACCTCGAGACCTTCTCGGGTCGGATCCCCCTGCGTGGCGCGGCGGTGCCGGGTCACGAGCCGGTCGGCGTGGTGGAGGCGATCGGATCGGCGGCGGCCGCCCGGTGGGGCGTCGCGGTGGGGGACCGCGTCGTGGTGCGGGCCGAGATCGGCTGCGGCGCCTGCGCCGCGTGCGCCACCGACGGCGCCTGCTCCACCCCGCGGGGGAACCACGGCTTCGTGCCGGTCGACGAGGCACCGGGACTGTGGGGTGGGTTCGCCGAGATGATGTACCTCGCGCCGGGTTCGCTGCCGCTGAGGATCGACGCGCACGTACCGGCGCGCCGCGCCGCGCTGTTCAACCTGCTCGGGGCCGGCTTCGCGTGGGCCGTGGCGGCACCGGGCCTCGCGCCCGGGGCTTCGGTCGCGGTGCTCGGCCCGGGCCAGCGGGGCCTCGCGTGCCTCGTCGCGGCCCGGGAGGTGGGTG
>VGCA01000061.1 GCA_016870245.1 Actinomycetota bacterium
CGACCCCGAGGCGCCACCTCGGTGGCGGAAGGTGAGCGACGGGCAGACGGCGCGCTGGCACGACCACCGGGCGCACTGGATGGGCGCCCAGGACCCGCCCATCGTGGCGCGTCGGCCCGGCGAGGAGCACCTCGTACAGCGGTTCCGGATCGACGTCCGGGCCGACGGTGGGACGATCCGGGTGCGGGGCGACGTGCGCTGGGTCCCCGGGCCGTCGCCCTGGCCCTGGATCGCCGGGGGCGCCGCGTTGGCGATCGCGACCGTGGTCGGGGCCCGCACCCGCAGGGCGCCGGCGGTGCTGGGCACGGTGCTGGTCGTGGCGCTCGTGGCGGCGACGGTGCACGCCGTGGGCGCCTGGACCTACGCGACCGCGGCGATCGGGAAGCGGGCCGGCGACGCCGTGCCGACGATCGGGGCCATCGCGCTCGGCGTGGTGGCGCTCGTGCAGCTCGCCCGGCGGGGGCTGCGGACGGCGGCCCCCCTGCTCGTGTTCGCCGGGCTCTTCGTCGCGATCGCGATCGGCCTGGCCGACATGTCGGCGCTCTCGAAGTCGCAGCTCCCCACCGATCTCTCGCCCGCCCTCGACCGGCTCACCGTCGCGCTGGCGCTCGGCGGTGGGTTCGGGGTCGCGGGAGGCGCGGCGCTGCACGTCGCCGACCGCGGATCACACGCGCGCCCCGGCGCTCGACACCCGTCGCCGGATGCCCCGACGCCCGCGGGCGGGCCACCGGAGGGGGCTCCCACGCCCTCGGACGAGGCCCGCCCCGTGGGCGAGAATGACTCTCATTCTATGATGCAGGGGTGACGACCCCGGCGGTGCTCACCGCGCACGGCGTGTCCTTCGCGTACGGCGGCGATCTCGTGATCGAGTCGGTCGACCTGACCGTCGCGGCCGGAGAGTTCGTCGCGATCGTCGGGCCCAACGGCTCGGGGAAGTCGACGCTCCTGCGCCTGCTCCTCGGCCTGCTCGAGCCCGCCGCCGGCACGGTCGAGATCCTGGGCGAGCGACCGCGCGCGCTGCGCGACCGGTGGCGGGTCGGCTACGTGCCCCAGCGGCGGATCCTCGACCTCGACGTCCCGGCGACGGTCACCGAGATCGTGGCGTCGGGCCGCACCGCGCGGCGGGGCTGGTGGCGGGTCCCGTCCCGGGCCGACCGCGACGCGGTCGACCACGCGCTCGAGGCGGTCGCCCTCGCCGACCTGCACCGACGACCCGTGACCGAGCTCTCCGGCGGCCAGCAGCAACGCGTGCTCATCGCCCGCGCGCTCGCCGCCGAGCCGTCGGTGCTCGTGCTCGACGAGCCCATCGCCGGCGTCGACGTGGAGTCGCAGCGGCTCTTCCGCGACAGCCTCGTCCATCTCGTGGAGCACCACCAAACCGCGGTGCTGCTCGTGTCGCACGAGCTCGGTGCGGTCGCGTCCGACCTCGACCGGGTGATCGTGCTCAAGCGGAGGGTCCTGTTCGACGGCCCACCCGACGCGCTCGCGGCCACCGGCGTCAACCTCGGCGTGCACGCCGACGACCTCCCCCGCTGGCTCGAGGAGCTCGCGCCGTGAGCGCTGCGATCGTGCACGCGTGCGGCGCGCTCGCCACGCTGCCGCTGCCCTGGCCGTTCGAGCGCGAGTACATGCAGCTGGCGCTCGCGGCGGGACTGGTCATCGGGATCTGCGCCCCCCTCATCGGCGTGTTCCTCGTGCAGCAACGCCTGTCGCTGATGGGCGACGGCATCGGCCACCTGGCGTTCGCCGGGGTCGCCGCGGGCCTGCTGCTCGAGGTGTGGCCGATCTGGACCGCGATGCTCGTCGCCGTGGTCGGCGCGCTCGCGATCGAGTGGCTTCGCAGCCGCGGGCGCACCTCGAGCGACCTCGCGCTCGCGCTCTGGTTCTACGGCGGGATCGCCGCGGGCGTCGTGCTCGCCAGCCGGGCCGGCAACGGCGGGCTGGCGATCGTCCCCTACCTGTTCGGGTCGATCCTCACGATCGACGCGTCGGACGTGCGGGTGATCGCGGTGCTCGGCGTCGTGATCGTCGCGGCCGTCGCCGTGTTCGGCCGCGCGCTGTTCGCCATCGTGGTCGACGAGGAGTCGGCCCGGGTCGCCGGCATCCCGGTCGGCGCGGGCAACGCGCTCCTCGCGGTGCTCACCGCCGTCACGGTGGTCGCGGCGATGCGGGTGGTGGGCGTGCTGCTCATCGCCGCGCTGATGGTCCTGCCGGTCGCCACCGGCCGGGTGCTCAGCCGCTCGTTCCGGGGCACGATGGTCGTGTCGGCGGCGATCGGGGCGTTCTCCGTGATCGCCGGCCTCTTCGCGGCCCGGCAGTGGGCGCTGGCGCCCGGCGGGTCGATCGTGCTCGTGGCGGCGTTCACCTTCGCGACCGTCAGCCTGGTGGGTGGACGCCGGCGGGGCGGGCTCAAGGCGGTCATGCCCGGCACCGGTCGGGCCGAGCCGCCCGACCACGACGACCACGGCCACCACCACGGCTGATCACCCCCAGAAGCGGGCCTCGAGATCGTCGTCGGCCGCCGCCGGCCGGGGGCGGTCCGCGTCGTCGCGGTCGGGGCCGTCGGGGCCCTCGGGGACGGGCGGCGGCGACGGCCCGGCGGCCGGGGACGAGATCGCACCCGGGACGGGAGGGCCCACGACCCGCGCCGCGAGCCAGGTGGTCACCGGCACCGCGGCGACGAGCCCGATGCTGCCGACCAAGGTGCGCACGATCTCGGTCGCCACGATCTCGGAGTTGGCGACGGTGCCGAGCGACTGCTGGGCCAGCACGAAGATGATCAGCAACGGCAGCGCCGCGCCGGCGTAGGCCAGGGCGAGCGTGTTGACGGTGGAAGCCACGTGGTCGCGCCCGATCCGCAGACCGGCGCGGGTGAGCTCACGGCGCGGCATGGTCGGATCGGCGGCACGCAGCTCGGCGACCGCCGCCGCCTGGGTCACGGTCATGTCGTCGAGCGCGCCGAGCGCGCCGATCACCATCCCGGCGAGGACCAGGCCCTGGATGTCGAACCCTGTACGACCGACCTGCACGAGGAACGCCTCGTCGGACACGTAGCCGGTCAGCTCCGTGAGCGCCGTGAACACCGATGCCAAACCGATCGTGAGCGCGAGGGCGATCAGCGTGCCGAGCAGCGCGACGAGCGTCATGGACCGGAAGCCGTGCGCGAGGAACAGCGCGAGGTACGCGATCGCGGTCGACGACACGATCGCGACCAGCACCGGGCTGGATCCCTCGAGCAGCGCCGGGATCATGAACACGAGGAGCACGGCGATGCTCGCCCCGAGCCCCAGCAGGGCGAAGAAGCCCCGCACCCGTCCGAGGGCCACCACGGCGAGCACGAACAGGGCGAGGAGCAACAGGAGCGGGCCGCGCCGCTGGCGGTCGGAGTAGGAGTACTGGAACCGGGCGTCGGCGTCGGCCTGGTACGACAGGACGATCTCGTCGCCCGGGTCGAGGTCGGGCGTGCTGACCGACTCCGAGAACTCGATCGTGCGGCGGGCGCCCTCGTCGGGCCCGGCGAGCAGCCGGGTGTGGACTCGAATGCACGTGACCCCATCGGCGTCCGTGGTGCCGCGACACGGCGTCGACGCCACCCGCTCCACCTCCGCTGCGTAGACGTCGGTCACGAGGCCGAGCCGATCGGCGGCACGGGTGTCGATGCCCCCGGGCCAGAGCGCCACCATGCCCACCGCGGTGAGCACACCGATGACCACCACGACGGTCACGAGCGCGCGGCGGGTGCGGCGGGAGACGGGATCGGGACCGTCGTGAGCGTGGGAGTGCGCGTGGCCGGCGCGTCGTCGCGACACCGCGTCCACCGGCTCAGCAGACCGCGGCCACGGTGGGGAACGGGTTCACCGCGGGACCACCGCCCGGGTGCACCTCGAAGTGGGTGTGGGTCGCGCCGCCGCTCGCGTCGCCGGTGTTGCCCGTGTACCCGATCACCTCACCCTGCGCGACCTGGCGCGAGCCGCCCTCGTACGAGTCGAAGTGGAAGTAGTAGTAGAGGTTGCCGTCGTCACCGTAGAGAAACGCGCCGAGCCCCGAGGTGCCGCCCGACATCATCTGGGCCCGGCCGGAGACGACGGCCCGGTTGGGCGTGCCCCGTGGCGCCATGAGGTCGACGCCCTGGTGCCAGCCGGTCGTGGCCCGGGGGAAGCCCCAGGAGTCGATGAAGCTGGCACCCGGGAGGGGGCACACGATCCCGGTGGAGACGTAGGCGCCGCTGTAGTCCTTGCCCGCGGCGCTCTTCTTGTTGGCGGCCTGCTGCGCGGCGAGGAGGGCCCGCTCCCGCTCCTGGCGCGCGGCCTCCTCGCGCCTGATCCGCTCCTCGAACGCCGCGAGCGCGGCCTGCGCCGCCTTCACCTGCTCGTCGAGCTGGGCCTGCTCGACCGCCAGCCGGTCGCGCGACGCCCTGGCGTCGGCGCGCAGGGTGCGCAGCGCGCGCTCCTGGTCGGCCAGCTCCGCGGTCGCGGCGTCGAGCCGCGCGACCGCGGCGTTGTCCTCGGCGTTGGCCTGCTCGAGCATCTTCGTGCGGCGGATGCGGTCGAGAGGTCGCTGCAGGTCGAAGACCCCGCGGTCGGCGCCCCGCTGGACGTACGCGGTGACGGCTCGGTCCCGGGCCAGGTCGCTCAGCCGGGCGACCGTCTCCTTGTTGAGGGCGATGGCCGACTCGGCGGCCGCGATCTCCACCTCGATCGCCTCGAGCCGGTTGACGGCGTCCATGTAGCGCTCGGTCGCCGCGGTCGCCACCTGCTGGGCCGACGCCACCGCGGTGCGCAGGTCGTCGATCTCCTCCGCGCCCACGGGGGTGGCCGGAACGAGCGCGCCGAGCACCGCCATCGCGGTGACGACCGCGGCGATCGTCATCCGGCGGCCGCGCGCGACCCTGTCCCCTGCCTGCTCGTTCACATCAACCACACTCACCACACTGGTCACACCAGGTTAGGCCGCCCGTCACCCGCGCGACAGGGGGTGCACCGGCGGGCTGGTCGGGGACCGATCTAGGTTCCGGCCATGACCTCGATCCCCGCTCCCACTCCCGACGCTCCCGGGCTCCGCCCACCGGGCGGCCGCATGGCCGGCGAGCTGGCCCTGGTCACCGGGTCGACCTCGGGGATCGGGCGGGCGATCGCCGTCGAGTTCGCCGCCGAGGGGGCCCGGGTGGTCGTGCACGGGCGGGATCCCGACCGGGGCCGGGCGGTGGTTGAGGCGGCCCAGGCCGCCGGCGGTGAGGCCCACTTCGTGGCCGCCGACCTGTCGGCCCTCGATGCGGCGGAGACGCTCGTGGCCGAGACCGTCGAGTGCCTCGGCGGGCTCACGGTGCTCGTCAACAACGCGGTCGGGGTGAGCGCCGGGCGCGACGCCCGGGTCGGTGACGTCACCACGGAGTACTGGGAGCTGGCGTTGCGGATCAACCTCACCGCGCCGATGGTCCTGTGCCGGACCGCGCTCCCCCACATGCTCGCCGCGGGTCACGGGTCGATCATCAACGTCTCGTCGCGCCAGGCCGAGCGGCCGAGCGCGGGCATGGCCGCGTACTGCGCGAGCAAGGGCGGGCTCAACGCCCTCACGCGCGCGCTGGCCGTCGAGTACGGCGCGCACAACATCCGGGCCAACACGCTCAGCCCCGGCTACGTGGTGAACGCCCGCCGCGACGCCGACATGACCCCCGAGGACCGGGCCCGCCGCGAGGCGATGCACGTCACCCGCCTCGGCGAGGCCCGCGATGCCGCGTACGCGGCGGTCTACCTGGCCTCGCGCGAGTCGGAGTTCCTCACCGGCATCAACCTCCAGCTCGACGGCGGCAGCAGCATCGCCCGGGCCGCCGTCATCGGCTGACCTCCCCGCTCCCCACGCCGCCGCCCGCACCCCATCTCCACCCTCGTCCCCGCCCGTACGCCGAAGGAGCCACCGTGCACACCCACCCCCGCGTCTCGCTCTCGATGCTCAGCCACTGGAACTGGACGGTGGAGGAGGACCTGGCGTTCTTCGACCGTGAGGGCGTGGAGGTCATCGGCCTGTCGCTCGCCAAGATGCAGGCGGCCGGTGGGTGGGAGCACTACGTCGACCGCATCCGCGCCGGCGGCTACCGCGTGACGAACCTCGTCGGGCTCGGACCCATCCCGTGGAGCGACCCGTCGAAGCGGGCCGAGGGCGTGGCCCGCACCCGGGTGGCCCTCGACGCCGCCGTCGCGTTCGGCGCCGAGCACATGATCCTCACCACCGGCCCCGCCGGATCGCTCACGTGGGAGGAGGCAGCCGACGCCTACGCCGACACCGTGGGCCCGGTGCTCGAGGAGTACGCGACGAGCGGCATGCGGGTCACGCTCGAGCACACCAACGGCCTGCGGGTCGACGTCGGGTTCCTGCACACGCTGCACGACGCGATCGACTTCGCCCGGCGCCTCGGCGTGGGCGTGTGCATGGAGATGAACGCGTGCTGGGCCGAGCGGGGGCTCGGCGCCACGATCGCCGCCGGCATCGACACCATCGGGATCGTCCAGATCAGCGACTTCGCGGTGGGCACGATGAGCACACCCCACCGGCTGGTGCCGGGCGACGGCGACATCCCGATGGAGCGCATCGTCGGGCAGCTGCTGGCCGCGGGCTACCCGGGCGTGTTCGACCTCGAGATGATCGGACCCCGCATCGAGGAGGAGGGCTACGAGTCGGCCTCCACGCGCGCGGTCGAGTACGTCGGCGCGCTGCTCACCCGCCTCGGCGCCTGATCAAATCGTCCGCGCTCGCGGGCGGGAACGAGCGGCGGTCGTCACGCCGGCGGCCCCCACGGCAGCGGCCCGCCCGCGACCTCGGGGATGGGACCGCCCTCGGCCTTCGCCACGAGCTCCCAGTACACGTCGGGGAACTCGGTCACGCGCCCGTCGGGCCCCACCAGCAGCTGGACGGTCCAGGCCACCGCGACCGGCTGGCCCGACTCGGCCTCCGCCAGCGCCTGCTCGACCACGACGGCCTTACCCCGCCGCTGGGCGACCCGGATGCCACCCACGAACCGCTCGTGCATGCGGGCCTCACGGTCGTAGCGCACGTGCTGCTCGCGCACGAGCGGGGTGTAGCCCCCGCGGCGCACGAAGCGCGGCCAGTCGGGCGCGAGTCGGGCCGCCGTGTAGGCCGTGCGCACCTCGGTGAACATGCGCACGATGCCCGTGTTCTCGACGTGGTCCTGCCAGCGGTCGCGGTCGGACTCCTGCGGGTCGACGTCGAAGCACACCGCGTAGCCGTCGGCCCGCAGCCGGTCGAGGCCGGCCGACGGCAGCGGCGGCTCGGGTCGGATGCCGACCACCGGCCAGGGGTTCCTCCAGTCGGGGGTGGGGGCGTCGGTCATGCCCACAGGTACGTGCCGCCGTCGCACATGAACGTCTGCCCGGTGAGGTAGCGGCAGGCGTCGGTGCAGAGGAAGTGGGCCACCGAGCCGATGTCGAGCTCCGGATCGCCGTTGCGGTGCATCGGGCTCGTGCGCATGAACTCCTCATAGTGCGCGCTGCCCACCGCGCGCGGTGGGGCGGCGGCGGGCGCGATCGCGTTGACGACGATGCCGTCGGCCGCCCACTCCTTCGCTGCGGTGCGGGTGAGCGCGCGGATCGCCTCCTTCGACGCGTTGTACGCGCCGAAGCCCACCCCGCCGACGATGCCCATCGAGGACGCGAAGTTGACGATGCGCCCCCAACCCGCGGCCTTCATGGGCGGGTAGACCGCCTGCATCGCCCACAGCGTGCCGAGCACCCCGGAGCGGTAGAAGACGTCGAGGTCGTCGGCGCTCACCTCGGCGACCGGCGCGTTGGGCCGGAAGGTCTGCGCGTTGTTGACGATCGCGTCGACCGCTCCGTACTCACCGATCGTGGTGTCGACCATCGCCAGGAGCGTCTCCTGCTCCATGATGTTGCACGGCACGCCCAGCGCCTCGGCGCCCAGATCCCGGCACTCGGCGACCGTGCGGGCCATCTTCTCGGCGTTCCAGTCGGCCACCACCACGGTGGCGCCCGCCTTGGCGAAGTGGTGGGCCATCCCCCGCCCCACGCCCTGGCCCGACCCGGTCACGATGACGACGCGCCCCTCGACGGAGTGCATGGCCCGGATCTCCTCGGCGGGAACGGCGTGCGGATCGGTCATGCGCCGATGAGCTCGACGAGGACACCGTCGGGGTCGCGCACCACGGCCATGGGGACCTTGGCACCGCCCATGCCGTCGACCTCGATGCGACGGGGCTCGCCACCCAGGCCGAGCGCGGCGAGCCGGGCGAGGGTCTCGTCGACGTCGACGTAGAACGACAGCAGGAAGAACCCGGTCTGGGGCGACGGGCCCTGACCCGTGCCGTCGGTCATGCCGGCGAACTCCACCAGCTCGACGATCCCGGCGTCGTCGGCCCCGGGATCCCCGAGGAAGGCCGAGTGCAGCGACGGCTCCGGCGCGCCGAAGAGCGTGGGCCAGTCGCCGGCGAAGGTGTTCTCCCAGAGGAGCGCGAGCCCGAGGCCCTCGGTGTAGAAGCGGAGGCTGGCGTCCCAATCGCGGACGCAGATCGCACTGTGATGACACTTGGCTGCCATGGCCGGAGGCTAGGCCACGGCGTGTCGGTCCACGGACGCATGGTCGCACCATGCGTCCCCAGACCGACGCCCCGCGTCGCTCAGGGACGCATCGTCGGTCAGTCGACGCGGCCGAAGACCTGGGCGAGGGCGTGGCCCGCGCCGAGGGGGGCCTGCACGGGGTGGAGGCTGAGGGCCGCGCCGAGCCACGCACGGGGACCACCGGCGGGGCGGAGACCGACGTCGTCGAGCGCGTGGCGCGACACCCTCCGGGACACCGTCACGGCCGCGACCGACACCGGCAGCACGAGCGCCACGTAGGCGGTGAGCAGCGCGGGCGTGCCCATCACGGCGAGCGCGAGCGACAGGAGCGCGGCGCCGGTGAAGCAGCCGTCGACCAGCGGGCCGGTGGCGTCGGTCATGGCCACGAACCGGTTCGACGGGAAGTGCAGCGAGCGCAGCCCCTTCGCGCGGGCGCCCTCGACGATCGCGTTCGCCGCCCGCACCCGGCGGGCAGCCCACGATCCGAGCGTCACCCGCTCGACGGTGAACGCGACCGCGAGCGACTCGTGGAACACCCGCCAGCCCCGCTCGAGGAACCGCCAGGTGATCATCACGCTGTCGTGGTCGTCACGGGTCCAGCCGCCCACGGCGCGCACCGCGTCGGTGCGGAACAGCGCACACACCCCGTCGGCCACCAGCGGCCCCTGGAAGAGACCCTGCATGCGCTGGTCGGCGTGGACGTTGACCGAGTAGTCGTACGCGACGACCTCGGGGAGGTCGCCGCCGCGCCCGTTGCGCACGAGCGCGCGGGCCGACACGGCGGCGGTGTCGGCCGGCGAGCGGAGCAGTCGGGCGACGAGGAGCCGGACTGCCGACGGGTGGAGCTGCGCACCGGCGCGGACCACGACCAGCAGCGGCGTGTCGGTGCACGCCGCGGCCGCGTTGCGCGCCTGGGCCTCGCCCGACTTGCGCTCCACCACGATGCGCAGCGCGATGCCGAGTCGGGCGGCGGCCCGCGACGCCTCGTCGAGGGTGGCGTCGGTGCTGCCGTTGTCGACGAGCAGCACGGTGAGCGCGCCGTCGTAGTCCTGGGCCCGCAGCGCCTCGAGCGTCTCGACCACCGAGCGCGGCTGGTTGCGGGCCGTGATCGCGACGGTGACCGGCAGCGCGGGACGGGCGACGCTCGGAGTGGGCGGCCGGTCGAGCAGGAGTCCGACCAACGAGAACGTCGTCAGCATCCCCGGCAATGCGACGAGGAGGAGGAACAGCACCGCGGCCACCGGCAGCGGCACCGTGGCGCCCATCGCCGGCACCGCCAACCAGGCGCCGCCGACCGCCGCGAGGAGCCACAGCGCCGCGGCTCCGATCGCGAGGGCGAACTTGGCCTGGACCGAGACGTACCGCTTCGTCGTGGGCAACGCCACGAAGTCGGCGACCGGCTGCAGCCGGGGCAGGGGGAAGGTCGCGCTCGACCGGAACACCCCGGTCTCGGTCGCCGACTCCGGGGCGGTCGCAACATCGGGAAGGGGAACCGTCGCCATCAGGCTCGGTCATCGGCGCGGCGCGCCCTCGGAGTCGACCGAGACTCGGAAAAGAATCGGAAAACTCCCCCGCGGTAGGTTGGGCTCGTGGCGACCATCTTCACGAAGATCATCGACGGCGACATCCCCGGGCACTTCGTGTGGCAGGACGACCTCTGCGTCGCCTTCTTGTCGATCAACCCGATCACGACCGGCCACGCGCTGGTGGTCCCCCGCGAGGAGGTCGACCACTGGGTCGACCTCGAGCCCGACCTCGCCGCGCACCTCATGGTCGTCGCCCGCCACATCGGCCTCGCTCAGCAGCACGCGTTCCGGGCCCCGCGCATCGGCATGGAAATCGCCGGGTTCGAGGTGCCGCACTGCCACCTCCACGTCCTGCCCATCTGGGGCGAGGACGACCTCCACCTGTCGCGCAGCGCGCGCCACGTGGAGCCGGAGACGCTCGTCGCCGCGGCGTTGCAGATCCGCAGCGCCCTCGACGAGCTGGGCCTCGAGCCCTAGGTCGACCGGCGGCGGACGACCGCGCGGGCCACCAGGCGCCAGCCGAAGAAGCACGCCCCGAGGAAGATCGTCGTCACGATCACGAACGACGGCTTGAGCTCGCGGCCATGGATCGAGATGCGCAGGATCATCCCGACCACCACGGTGCCGACCCACATGAGGGTCACCCGCCGCCAGGCGAACGGGTACCACCACGCACCGGTGAGCACGCCGCTCAGGCCGAGCCCGGCGGCGAAGGGCCACCAGGTCTTCAAGAACGCGGTGAACGTCTCCCCTTCGTCGTGGCTGCGCCGCCCCACGAGGACGAAGACGGTGACGGCGAGCAGGTCGAGCAGCGGGGGGATCCACACTGCGAGGTCGCGGGTGCGGCCCGGCGACGGAGCAGGAGTGGGGGCGGACGTCGTCATCGGTGTCACGCTCCGGTTGCGGTCACCACGGACAGCCAGTGCTCGACGAACCCGTCGGCGTCGACCCCGGTGACGACGTCGGCCTCGCGACCGGCCACCGGGTCCACGAACGTACGCGGCACGCCGTCGTGCTCGGCAACCGTGACCGGTCGCCGCTCGACGGTCACGAACTCGTCGCCGGCCGCGGCCGCGACCGTCAGGGGGTCGTGGAGGTAGGCGACGACGTCGTCGGGGATGCGGCCCCGGGAGCGCTCGTGGAGCAGCACGGCCCACACGTCGACCAGCGCGGCGAGCGCGGCCCCCAGCTCGTCGGCCGCCCGCAGTCGCTCGAGGTGCTCACGGCGCAACGGGACCTGCACGGTCACGTCGAGCGGCACGTAGCGGAGTGAGAACCCGGCGTCGAGCACCTCGAGCGCCGCGTCGGGATCGACCACCAGGTTGGTGTCGCGGGCCGCGCCGAACACCGTGCCCAGGTAGTGCACCGGCGCGAACACGCCGCCCATCACGGTGAGCCGGGGCACCCGCTGCGGGTAGCTGGGATCACGCCGATGCGCGGCCGCCAGGTTCGACAGCATGCCGACGGTCACCACCGCGGGCGGGTGCGGCCGGTGCGAGGCATCGAGCAGGACGGTGACCGCGTCGTGCGGGTCGATCGGCGCGTCGGGACCGGCGGCGAGGCCCTCCCCCTCGTGGCCGAACCACACCCGGTCCTCGAACCCGCTCGCCCCGGCGGCGACCGTGACGTCGCTGCGCCCGGCGATGCCGAGCAGCCGGGCCGCGATCGCGGCCCGGGCCCCGGCGTCGCCCGAGACGGTGGTGACCGCCACGAGGTCGAGCCCCGGGTGCCGCAGCGCGTAGGCGAGCGCGAGCGCGTCGTCGACGTCGGTGCCGATGTCGGTGTCGAGGACGATCGCCTGTCTGGTCATTCGACCGCCTTCCGGCGTGACCGGTCGCCCACCCCCGTGCCGTCGCCGACGTGCGGCGGACCGGGGCGCTAGGCCCCGACTGCCTCGAGGGCCTCGACGAGCCGCACCGGAGTGAGGGGCTGCTCAGTGACGGTGGCCCCCACCTGCGCGAGGGCGTCGGCCACCGCGTTGAACACCGCGGGCACCGATCCGATCGCGCCGCCCTCGCCCATGCCCTTCACCCCCGACGGGTTGGGCCCGTCGGTGACCACGTGGTCGATCTCGATGCGGGGCGACTCCGCCGCGGTGGGCAGCAGGTAGTCGAGGAACGTGGTGGTGAGCGGGTTGCCCGACTCGTCGTAGACGAAGTGCTCGTAGAGCACGCCACCGATCCCCTGCACCACGCCGCCGTGCACCTGACCCTCGACCACCATCGGGTTGAGCATCCGACCGCAGTCCTCGCTCACCACGTAGCGCAGGATCTCGACCTGCCCCGTGACGGGGTGGACCTCGACCGTGCAGATGTGGCACGCGTTGGACCACGTGGGGCTGGGCGTCTCGTAGCGGCCGGTGGCCTCGAGCAGCCGCGGCGTGTCGGACGGGAGTCCGGTCCCGGCGTTGTGCACGGCCGCGGCCACGTCGGCCAGCGACACGTTGCGCACCGGCGTGCCCCGCACCGCGATCCGGCCTTCGGCGACCTCGAGGTCCTCGGGCGCCGCCTCGAGCATGTGGGCCGCGACCTCGACCACCATGTCCCGCACCTTCAGCGCGGCCTCCCGCGTGGCGTTGCCCGCGATGACCGCGGTGCGGCTCCCACCGGTGCCGCCGCCGAACGGGGTGCGGTCGGTGTCGCCCTGCACCACCTTCACGTCGTCGTAGTCGACGCCGAGATGCTCGGCGACGACCTGGGCCATCGTGGTCTCGATGCTCTGGCCGTGGGCGGCGGTGCCGAGGAACACGGTCACGCCGCCCCCCGACTCCACCCGCACCGTCGCCGCCTCGACTCCGAGGGTCGCGGCCGGCGTGGACGTGGGCTCGATGTACAGGCCGATGCCCAGCCCGAGCAGGCGGCCCTCGGCGCGGGCACTCGCCTGCTGGGCCCGGAAGTCGTCGTAGCCGAGCACCCGGGCGGCCTGCTCGAGCGTGGTCGCCGGGGTGACGCGGTCGAACGTCATCCCGGTGGCCGTGGTGAACGGCTGCGCGTCGTCGGCCACGACGTTGCGGCGTCGCAGCTCCAGCGGGTCGATGCCGCTCGCCCGCGCGGCGAAGTCCATGATCTCCTCGCGCGCGACCGATTCGAACATCCACGGGCCGCGATAGGCGCCCCGTCCGCAGGTGTTGGTCCACACCACCCGGCTGCGCCACCAGACCTTCGGCACCTTGTAGGGGCCGGGCAGGAGCATCGCCGCGAAGGGTCCCGTGCCCCCGGTGCCGCCGACCGGCCATGCCCCCGCCTCCTCGAGGTGGTCGAACTTCATCCCGAGGATGTGGCCCTCGGCATCGAGCGCGACCGACACCGTGGCGATGTCGCTGCGGGCGTGGTTGGACGCGAGGAGGTTCTCCCGCCGGTCCTCGATCCACTTCACCGACGCCCCGAGGTGCTTCGCCACGCAGACGATCGTCTGCTCCTCGCGCGGGGTGAAGAACTTCTGGCCGAAGCCGCCGCCCACGTCGCCCATGCGCACGTGTACGTGCCGCTCGGGGATGCCCGCGACCCGCGAGAACGCGCGGCGCGCCTCGTGCGGGCCCTGGGTCGACAGCCAGACCTCGAGCTGGTCGGTCACCCGGTCGTACGACGCGACGATGCCGCGGGTCTCCATCGGGACGGGCGTGTGCCGGTGCTGCACCAGCCGCTCGGTCACCACGTGCGCGGCCGAGGCGAACGCGGCCTCCAGCTCCGGGTTCTCGGGCAGCGCGATGTCCATCGCGACGTTGCTCCCGAGCTCGGGGTGCACGACCGGCGCGCCGTCGGCGATCGCGGCCTCCATCGACGCCACCGCCTCACGCGGCTCGTAGTCGACGTCGACGAGCTCGACCGCATCCTCCGCGATGGCACGACTCTCGGCGATCACCACCGCGACCGGGTCGCCGACGAACCGGACGTCGCCGTCGGCGAGCGGCTTGAGCGGCGGCACGATGGCATCGGGGTTCTCGGCCATCATCGACGGCTGGAGGGTGCCCGCGCCGGGGTTGAGGTCGGCGCCGGTGAGCACCGCCACCACGCCCTCGAGCTCGAGCGCGGCGCGGGTGTCGATCGACCGGATGACGGCGCTGGGGAGGTCGCTGCGCACGAACGCCGCGTGCAGCAGCCGGGGCAGCACGACGTCGTCGATGTAGCGGCCGTGTCCGGTGAGCAGGCGCGGGTCCTCCTTGCGGTGGACCGACTGGCCCACGTAGCGGCCCGCCGCCGGCGCGCTCACTGACCGACCCCAGCGCCGTCGCGCATCCGCGCGGCGGCCAGCTTCACGGCCTCGACGATGCCCTGGTAGCCGGTGCAGCGGCAGAGGTTGCCGCTGATGCCCTCGCGGATCTCCGCCTCCGTGGGATCGGGGTTGGCCTCGAGGAACGACGTCACGCTCACCACGAAGCCCGGTGTGCAGAACCCGCACTGGAGGCCGTGGCAGTCGACGAACGCCTGCTGCACGGGTGAGAGCGTGCCGTCGGGGGAGGCGATGCCTTCGACCGTGGTGACCTCGTGGCCGTCGGCCTGCACTGCGAGCATGAGGCACGCGCGCACGGCCTTGCCGTCGACCAGGACGGTGCAGGCGCCGCAGACGCCGTGCTCGCAGGCGAGGTGGGTGCCCGTGAGGCCGAGACCCTCGCGCAGGAAGTCGGCGAGGGTGGTGCGGCTCTCGACGATGCCGCGCTGCTTGGCGCCGTTGACGACGCAGTGGACGTGGTGCTCAGCCACGGCGGGCCTCCTCGATCACCGCGGTCAGCGCGGCGTCCATCAGGTGTGCAGCGACGCGCGTGCGGTAGGAAGCGGTGGCGTGCACGTCGTCGACGGCGGCGATCTCGGCGGCGCCGGCCCGGGCGGCATCGGTCACCGCAGCCGCGTCGGGGGCCGCGCCGGCGAGCGCGGCCTCGGTGGCCGCGGCGCGCAACGGGGTGGATCCCACGCCGAACAGCCCCACCGCCACGCGACCGATGCGGTCGCTCCCGTCG
>VGCA01000062.1 GCA_016870245.1 Actinomycetota bacterium
TCATGTCGACGACGCCGATCACGATCTGGTTGAGGACGGCGCTCGCCGCCTCCTTCGTCTTCTCGACGCTCTGCTCGCCTCGCTCGCGCGCCGTGCGGCGCTGCTGCTCGAGCCGCTCGTCGACGGCGTCGAGCGGCTTCTCGGCCACCGCCGGGGGCAGCACGCGCCGCGCGACCCGCACCGAGAAGTCGGCCATCTCACCCGCCACCAGGGTCGCGGCGTCGACACCGAGGCGAGCCGAGCGGAACACCAGATCGACCACCCCGGGCGCCGCCGGGGTGACGACCTCGGGGGTGACCGGGGCGGGCACGCCGGTGGGGGCGGCGGCCGCCGGCGGCGACGGCACGTCGGGGTCGCCGCCGGGCAGCGAGTCGAACTCCTGGAGCCGATCGGGATGCTCCTTCCGGTGTCGGCTCACGATCCACCTCCCGGGGCGGGCGACGGTCCGAACTCCACGGGGATCGGACGGACGTTGGGCCGGAACTCGAGCGGGGCGAGGAGTGCCTCGCTCAGCCCCCACAGCACGGGGACGTAGTCGGCCCGCAGCGCGTGCTCGCGCGCCAACGCGTCCTCGAACGGCCGGACCGGCAGCCCGTAACCGACGAGGGTGTCGTACACCGCGCGGAACTGGCGCTCGACGGCCTCGGGCGAGACCACCGGCGGCTCGGGGAGCGTCACGTGCTCGTGCCCGCGCACGGCGTCGAGGACCATGATCGCGCGACGGTAGAGGCTCTGGGCCTCGTGGTGGTTCGGCTGGTCGACGGCCGCGAGGACGTAGCTGGCGGACTCCACCACGATTCCGAGGCCGACCGACCACGAGCGCCCCATCTGGCGGGACCGGAACCACAGCAGCATCGGGTAGGCGGTGTGCGAGTCGTAGACGTCGGCGCACCAGTCGTCCCACGACCGGAACTCGGCGTAGAGCGGTGCGAGATCGCCGCCGTCGGTGTAGCGCCGCAGGTAGCCCAGGGGCGTCACCTGGGTCTGCAGGTCGTCGAGGGTGAGCAGCTTGGACTCGCGCCGCATGTACGCGGCGAAGAGGGTCGGCAGCAGACCGATCACCAGCGCGGTCGTGAGGATCCCCATGAGACCCTCGATCACGGCGAGGATGCGGCTCCCCCCACCCTCGGCGACGATGTCGCCGTAGCCGATGGTGAGGAACGTGACCCCGGAGAAGTAGACGGCGCTGGGGAGGTCGTCGATCCCCTCCATGTGCTGCTGGAGCCCCCACCAGATGAGCCCCCAGCCGAACACGAGCAACGCGACCCAGACGGAGAGGAGGCCGACGAGGGACACCGGGCCGTACGGGACGAGGAACCGCTCCCGCTGCTTCGGGTCGTCGATGCGGCGGGCGGCAGAGGAGTACCAGGCCCAGGTGACCTTGAAGTAGCGACGAGCCGCCGACCAGCGCCGATCGCGCTGGGTGGTGATGACCGTCGACACCAGGTCGCGGAACGTCCCGACGACGACCCCGATCCCGAGGACCCCGACGACGACCCGGACGAACGCCACGGTGAGAGTCAAGCAGGCCGCCGCGGGCACCGCACCGCCCGGGTCTGGTGGTCGGCGTCAGCCGACGGCGCTCGACCCCTTGTGCATGGGGCCCCGCTCGAGGATGCTCGCTTTGGCCGATGGCCAGTCGCCGACCAGCTCCGCGATGTTGAGGTCGGGGCCTTCCTTGTCGAACACGGTGGCGTGGCTCACGAACCCGTCGCCGGTCCACTGGTGGAACGCGAGCATCGGGGGCTCGGTGGTGATCCGGGGCGGGCAGTCGTCGTGCAGGGCCATCGCGGTCTGGTGCGCGGTGCTCGGGGCGGTGAACAGGAGGGTGCTGCCCCAGACGGTGGACACCGGCCGGTGCACGTGGCCGGCCACCACCAGCCTCACCTGCGGGTTGCGGCGGACGATCGCCTCGAGATCGCGCGCGCCGGTGAGCCCGATGCAGTCCATCCACCAGATGCCGGTCTCGAACGGCGGGTGGTGCATGAAGCAGAACGTCGGGCGGTCGGGCTGCTCCCGCAGCCGGGCCTCCAGCGCCAGCAGCTGCGCGGCGTCGAGCTCGCCGTCGTGGCGCCCCGGCGTGGTGGAGTCGATCGCCACCAGGCGGACGGCGTGGTCCTCGACCGTGTAGTCGAACGTGGGACCCGTCACGTAGTCGGGCGTGCCGAGCACCGCCCGCAGCACGTCGGGCTCGTCGTGGTTGCCCGGGAGCAGGTAGAGCGGGATCTCGAGCCCGCCGAGGATCTCGCCGAGCATGACGTACTCGTCGGCCGTGCCGTGGTCGGTGAGGTCGCCGGTCGCGACCACGACGTCGGGTCGCGGCGTCATCGTGTTGAGGTACTCGACCGCCCGCGTGAGCAGCTCGTTCGCGTCGACGAACTTCCGCATGAAGCTCTCGTCGGGCGCGACGTGGAGGTCGCTGATCTGCGCGATGAGCATTGGGACGCGCCGGTCCGGGCGGGTCAGACGGCGAGGAGGTCGCGGGCGCCGGTGTCGGCCGACGGGTGACGCAGCTTCGACATCGCCCGGGCCTCGATCTGGCGGATCCGCTCACGGGTGAGGTTGAAGAACTCGCCGACCTCCTCGAGGGTGCGGGGCTCCCCGCGGTCGAGGCCGAAGCGCAGGGCGAGGATCTGGCGCTCCCGCTCGTCGAGCGGGGCGAGCAGCTTCTCGATCTCGTCGGGGAGCAGCGCCGTGGCCGCCACCTCGAAGGGCGACTCGGCCGAGCGGTCCTCGACGATGTCGCCCAGCTCGGCGTCGCCGTCCTCGCGCAGGGGCTCGGACAGCGACAGGGGCTCGGCGGCGAAGCGCAGCGCCTCGGTCACCTTGTCCTCGGGCATCTCGACCTCGGCGGCGAGCTCCGAGAGCGTGGCCGGACGGCCGAGCTTGAGCTCCAGGCGGGAGCGAGCCTTCTGGAGCCGGGCGAGCGTGTCGCCGGCGTGGACCGGGAGGCGGATCGTGCGGCCAGTGTTGGCGATGCCGCGGGTGATCGCCTGGCGGATCCACCAGGTCGCGTAGGTGGAGAACTTGAAGCCCTTGCGCCAGTCGAACTTCTCGACCGCGTGCATCAAGCCGAGGTTGCCCTCCTGGATCAGGTCCAACAGGGGCAGGCCCGACGCCTGGTACTTCTTCGCGATCGAGACCACCAGGCGGAGGTTCGACTGCACGAAGGTGCGCTGGGCGTTGTCGCCCTCGCGGCCGACGCGGCGCAGCTCGCGCCGCTTCGCCGGCGTGAGCCGCTTCCCCCCGCCCGCGAGCTCGGCCCGGGCCTCGTTGCCGGCCTCGATCTGCTGGGCGAGCCGCACCTCGTCGTCCTTGGTGAGGAGCGGGTACTGGCCGATGTCGGTGAGGTACAGCCGGACGAGGTCTTCTTCGTCGCGCTCGACTCGCTCCTTCGCCACGAACGACGCCTCCGAGTTCGGCCGTGTGGTACGCCGGAGCGGCCGCTCCTGCGAACCGCAGGTGAGACCGCCATTGTCCGTACCAGACGGATTCTGTCAAGGTCGGATTTCCACAGGCATCCGCCGCCCGGGTGCACGCACCCGATCGACCGATCCCCCCGGTCCTGCCGATCCTTCCCCCCACCCCCTTCGAATGAGGGAGCGCGACAGTAGCGGTCCGCGCGCGACTTCAGCCCAGGAGGGTCCCGGCGGCCGCGAGCGCGGCATCCACGGCCGAGCGCCCCGGTGCCGTGTCGACGCCGGGGAGGCGGTCGGCGAGCGCCCGGCCCTCGGCGAGGTCGGCGTGCTCGTCGGCGCACACGAAGCCGAGCCACCGGCGCAGCGCCGCGTCGCGCACCGGATCCGCGGCGGCGAGCCACTCCTCGTACTCGGCGAGCTTGGTGGGCAGCAGCACCAAGAACGCGCCCGCAAGTCGATCGGCAGTGGTGGTGAGCGCCTCGAGCTCGGCGAGCACCCCGCGCCAGCGCGGGTGCGCCTCGTCGTGGTGCGAGACCTCGAGCCCGCTCGCGACGGGCCGCACGCGCTCGAACAGCTCGGCGTGCCACGCGTGATGGTGGCTCTGCCGGGCGAACAGGAGCTTCGCCTCGGGCTCGGGCGTGGAGGCGACCCAACCTCCGAGGATCTCGAAGCACCGAATCTCGAGCCAACGGGCACGGGCGATCGCCCTGGCCGTGTCGTCGACGGTGCCGCGCGCCATGCGGGAAGTGTTGCCGCCCCCTCGCCGACCCGTCAAAGGCCGAACCGGCTCAGCCGGCGACCACCGTCGCACGGCGAGGTCCCAGCTCGGCCAGCACGATCGCGCCGAGGATCACCACGGCCCCCAGCAGCTCGACCGATCCGAGCCGCTCGCCGTCGACGAAGCTGACCAGCCCGGCGAACACCGGCTCGAGGAGGAGGATCAGCGCGGCCCGGGCCGGCGGGATCCGCCGCTGTCCCCACAGCTGCAGCGAGAGGGCGACCGCGGAGCACGCGACGCCGGTGAACACGATGGCGAACCACGCGGTCGGCGAGAGGTCGCCCAGACCCTGGCGCACGGCCGCGGGAACGCCGACGAGCACCAGCGTGACCATCTGGAGCGTGGTGAACGGGACGGGGTGGATGCGCGTCGCGTAGCGGCCCTGGTACACGATCCAGATCGCGAAGATCAGCGCGCACGCGAGCGTGAGGAGCTCGCCGCGACCCAGCGCCACGTCGGCGCCGGTGAGCATGTACAGGCCGAGGGTGGCGACGACGGCCGCGCCCACGATCCGCCGGCTCGGCCGGGAGCGCTCGACGATCGCGGCGACGAACGGCGTGAAGACCACGTAGAGCCCGGTGATGAACGCGGAGGTCGACGGTGTCGTGTACTGGAGCCCGACCGTCTGCGTCGCGTATCCGCCGAAGAGCAGGAGGCCGGCCACGACCCCGACCCGGACGAGCTGTCGACGCTCGACGCCGTCGCGGCGTGCGACGAGCACCGCGAACGGCGCGAGCACGATCACCGCGATCGCGAAGCGGAGCACCAGGTAGCCGAAGGGCGTGACGTCCTCGAGTGCGTCGTGGACGAGCGGGAAGGTGATGCCGAAGAGGAACGCCGCGACGACCAGGGCGCCCTCGGCGGCGAACCGCCGCGGAGCCACTAGCCCGACCAGCGGTTGGTGATCGGCAGGCGCCGGTCCTTGCCGAACGCCTTGGGCGACACCCGAACGCCCGGAGCGGCCTGGCGCCGCTTGTACTCGTTGAGGTCGACGAGCCGCGCGACGCGCCGCACGATCGCGGGGTCGTGGCCCTCGTCGACCAGATCGGCGATCGACCGGTCAAGCTCCACGTAGCCCTCGATGATGGGGTCGAGCTCCGCGTAGTCGGGCAGTGAGTCGCTGTCGAGCTGGTCGGGACGCAGCTCTGCGCTGGGTGGCTTCGTGATCGCCGACTCGGGGATCAGCTCGCGACCCGCACGCAGGTTGCGGTCGCGGCTGAGCGCGTAGACGAGCATCTTCGGGACATCCTTGATCACCGCGTAGCCACCGGCCATGTCGCCGTAGAGGGTGGAGTAGCCGGTGGCCGTCTCGCTCTTGTTGCCGGTCGTGAGGACCATCCACCCGAACTTGTTGGAGATCGTCATCAGGATCGTGCCGCGGATCCGGGCCTGGAGGTTCTCCTCGGCGAGGCCGGGCTCGAGGCCGGCGAACGGCTCGGCGAGCATCTCGAGGAACGCGGCGTGCGCGGGCTCGATGGGGATCGTGAACGTGCGGATGCCGAGGTTGGCCGCGAGCGCGTCGGCGTCGCTCACGCTGTGGCCACTCGAGAACCGCGACGGCATGAGCACGCCGACGACGTGGTCGGGGCCGAGCGCGTCGACCGCGACCGCGGCGACGAGCGAGGAGTCGATCCCGCCCGACAGGCCGACGAGCACGTCGGAGAAGCCGTTCTTGGTGACGTAGTCGCGGGTGCCGAGCACGAGCGCTTCGTAGACCTCGTGCACGGGGTCGAGCACCGGCTCGAGCCGGGGTGCGATCGGTTCCCGCGGCTCCGCGGCGCCCGTGACCGCGACCTCCGTGAGGGCCTCCACGTGCACCGCGGAACGGGCCGCCGTCGCGACCGGGGGACCAGTCTGCACGTCGACGACCAGGAAGTCCTCGGCGAACTGGTGGGCCCGGGCCGTCACCGTGCCCGTGGCGTCGACGAGGAGCGACCCGCCGTCGAAGACCAGCTCGTCCTGGCCGCCCACGAGGTTGACGTAGAGGATCGGGACGCCGGCGTCGGCGGCCCGGCCGGCCAGCATCGCCTCCCGCTCGTGAGCCGCCCCGCGTAGTAGGGCGACGCGTTGACGTTGACCACCAGGTCGGCGCCGGCCACGGCCTGGGTGAGGATCGGGCCCGAGGGGAACCACGCGTCCTCGCAGACGGTGACGGCGACCGTCGCGCCACCGATCCCGAACAGTGGTCCGTCGCCGGGCCACGGCTCGAAGTAGCGCTCCTCGTCGAACACGGCGTAGTTGGGCAGGAAATGCTTGCGGTAGACCCCCTGCACGGCGCCGTGGGCGCACACCGCGGCCGAGTTGAAGAGGACCCCGTCGAGCTCGGGGAACCCGATGACGGCCGCGGTGGCCCCGGTGCCCGCGGCGATCCGGTCGAGCCACTCACGGGACTGGGCCACGAAGGCCGGGCGCAGGAGCAGGTCCTCGGGGGGATAGCCGGTGACGGCCAGCTCGGGGAACGCCACCAGGTCGCACCCCTCGGCCACGGCCCGCTCGTAGGCCGCCACGATGCGCGCGGCATTGCCCTCGAGATCCCCGACCACGAGGTCGAGCTGCGCAGCGGCGACCCGCAGTCGGTGCACGGTGGCCAGGATACGACCGCCTGCCGGCCATCGTCCCGCCCACGCGCCCCGTCGCCACCCGCCCACCCGCCCCGTCACCGTCCACCCACCCGCCCCGTCACCGTCCCACCGGCTCGCCCGCGGGGCGCCGCAGACGCTTGACTGCGGGGCTGTGGAGCCCGATGTCGCCGCGATCCCCGACCTCGACGCCCGCATCGAGGGATCGGCCAGCCCCGGGCTCGCCCGGGGCATGGTCGAGCGGTTCCTGGCCGCCGACCCCGACGGGGTCGCCCGGCTGACCGATCCCCGGCGGGCCGACGCGTTCGTCACGCTCGCGTGCGCGTCGCGGTCGCTGGGCAACGCCGTCGTCGCGGAGCCCGACCTGCTCGACGTGGTCGACACCACCGGGTTCGACCGCGAACGCGACCCGGGCGTGGTACGGACCGAGGTGCGCGCCGCGGTCCTCGCCGCCGGCGACGACGGCGCCTCCGCCCTGCGCCGCGTGAAGCGGCGCGAGTTCCTCCGGATCGCACTGCGCGACCTCCTGGGCCTCGCCGACCTCGTGACGGTCGGCCGTGAGCTGACCAGCCTCGCCGAGGCCTGCCTCGATGCCGCGCTGATGCTCGCCGCACCCCAGATCCCGTTCGCGATCATCGGCATGGGCAAGTTGGGCGGCAACGAGCTCAACTACGCCAGCGACGTCGACGTGCTCTTCGTGGACGGGGGCCACGACAAGGCGGAGGCCGACCGCGTGGCCAAGGCGGTCCTCTCCATCATGGCGACGCCCACGGCCGACGGGTTCGTCTTCCGGACCGACGCCGACCTCCGACCCGAGGGTCGGGCGGGCGCGCTGTCGCGCACGGTCGACAGCTACCTGACCTGGTACGAGCGGTGGGCCCGGCACTGGGAGTTCCAGGCGCTCCTCAAGGCCCGGCCCGTCGCCGGCGACGAGGCGCTCGGGCGCGCGTTCATGGAGGCGAGCCGCCCGTTCGTGTGGCGCGAGGTCCTCGACCCCGACGTGGTGCGCGAGGCACGCGAGATGAAGGCCCGCTCCGAGTCGGAGCTCACGCGCAAGGGGCTCGGCGACCGCGAGCTGAAGCGGGGCCGGGGCGGCATCCGCGACATCGAGTTCGCGGTGCAGCTGCTCCAGCTCGTCCACGGCCGTCACGACGAGCGGATCCGGTCGGCCACCACGCTCGTCGCCCTCGCCCAGCTCGCCGCGGGCGGCTACGTGGAGCGCCGCGACGTCGGACGGCTCGGCGACGCGTACGTGTTCCTGCGCACGGTCGAGCACCGACTCCAGCTCCGCGACGAGCAGCAGACCCACACGCTCCCGAGCAGCGACGCCGAGCTCACCCTCCTCGCCCGGGTCCTCGGCTACCGCGACCAGCCGCGCAGCACCGCGCTCGAGACGTTCCTGGCCGAGCACCGCGCCCACCAGGCCGCGGTGCGGGCCCTCCACGAGCGGCTGTTCTTCGCGCCGCTCCTCGACACGCTGGCCGGGCGCGGCTCGCTCAGCCCCGAAGCGGCGGAAGCGCGGCTCGCCGCGTTCGGGTTCGCCGACGCCGAGCACACGCGGGCGGCGTTGCGCGAGCTCACCGGCGGCTTCACCCGCACGTCACGCGTGCTCCAGGAGATGCTGCCGGTCATCCTCGACTGGCTGTCCACCGCGCCCGACCCCGACCTCGGGCTCCTCCAGCTCCGGCGGCTCGCCGAGGGCCCGACCCGCTCCCAGGCGCTCGCCGTCACGTTCCGCGACGCGACCGGCGCCGCGGAGCGCCTGTGCCGCGTGCTCGGGTCGAGCCGGTTCCTCGGCGACTCGCTCTTCCATCAGCCGGCGTTCCTCGAGCTGCTCGGCGACGACGAGAGCCTGGCGCGGGAACGCACGCGCGACGAGCTCGTCGACGCCGCACTCGAGACCCTGCAGTGGCGCTCCGACGTCGACCAGCGGCGCAACGGGCTGCGCCGGTTCAAGCGGCGCGAGTTCCTCCGCATCGCGGTGCGCGACCTCCTCGGCCTCGCACCGATCGAGGTGACCGCGCGCGAGCTCAGCAACCTCGCCGAGGCGTCCGTGGAGGCGGCGTTGCGCTCCCTCGACCCCCAGATCCCGTTCGCGGTGATCGGCATGGGTCGGCTCGGGGGCTACGAGCTGTCGTACGCGTCGGACATCGACGTGCTCTTCGTGTACGACGGCGACCGGCCGTCGGAGTACGAGACCGCACTCAGACTCGCCACCGAGCTCGTGCGCGAGGTCAGCGCGACGACCGCCGAGGGCCAGACGTTCCGCATCGACGCCAACCTCCGGCCCGAGGGCAAGAAGGGCGCGCTCGCCCGCTCGCTCGACGCGTACCGCGCGTACTACGACGAGTACGGCCTGCCCTGGGAGTTCCAGTCGCTGCTGCGAGCCCGCCCGGTTGCCGGCGACCCCGAGGTCGGGGCGAAGTTCATGGACCTGATCGAGCCGTACGTGGTGCGCGATCCGTTCCCCGCGGACTTCACGCAGGAGATCCGCCGCGTGAAGGTGCGGGTCGAGCAGGAGCGCATCCCCCCCGGCGAGGACCCGCAGTTCCACCTGAAGCTCGGCAAGGGCGCGCTCACCGACGTGGAGTTCGCGGTGCAGCTCCTCCAGCTGCAGCACTGCGGGGAGAGCCCGGGGATCCGCACCCCCGCGACCATCGAAGGGCTGCGCCGGCTCGTGGCTGCCGACCTGCTGGCGGAGCCCGACGGGCAGGTGCTCGAGGAGGCGTACCGGTTCTGCGAGCGGGCCCGCAACGCCCGCTATCTCATCCTGGGCAAGCCCGGCGACGACCTGCCCGGTGGCGCCGACGACGTGCGCATCGGTCGGCTCCTCGGCTACGTGCACCAGCCGCAGAGCGCGCTGCGCGACGAGTTCCGGCGGGTCACCCGTCGCTCGCGCCGGGTGTTCGAGCAGGTCTTCTATGGTGGCTCCGAGGGTCGACGGTCGCCGCCCTGACATCCACCCATGCCGGACCGGCCCGACCGGAGAGGAGGCACGCGCCGCGATGGAGCTGGCCCGATGTCTCTTCGTCGTCGGCACCGGCCGGTCGGGGACGACCGCCCTCTACGAGTTCCTCTGCAGCCATCCCGACGCCACCTGGCTGAGCAACTGGTCGCAGCGGGTGGCACCGCTCGGTCTGCTGCACCCCCGCGGCACCGAGGCCGGCAAGGAGCGCGCCGGCGCGCGCTGGAGGTTCCGTCCGGTCGAGGGGTACCGCGTCTTCGATCGCGCCTTGCAGATGGACGGCTCCGGTCATCTCGTGGCGCGGTCGGCAGGTCGGATCCGGATGTTGCGGGCCGAGATCGGGCTGCACCGCGTCCGTCGGTGGGGCGGCCGCGCTCCGGTGTTCGTGTCCAAGAACACCCGCAACACCCGCGCCGTCCCGGTGCTCGAAGGGCTCCTCCCCGGATCCCGGTACGTCGACCTCGTGCGGAACCCACTGGACACGGTCGCGTCGATGGTGCGCGTGGCCTTCTTCCAGGACCTGGCGCTCACCTGGGACGGCCGGGCCACGACCGTGCGCGACGCAGTCGCCCACGGCGCGGATCCCGTGGCGATCGCCGCCCAACTCTGGAACGACGAGACGGCGCTCGCCCTCGCCGACCTCGCAACCATCGACCCCGACCGCGTCCTGCGCATCCGCTACGAGGACCTCGTGGCCGACCCCGGCACCGTGCTGCACACCGTGGGCACGTTCGCCGGCCTCGACCCCGACCGCCATCCCGGGTTCGCCCGCCGCGCCGCGGAGTTC
The DNA here is from genome assembly GCA_016870245.1 of Actinomycetota bacterium. Lineage (GTDB taxonomy): Bacteria > Actinomycetota > Acidimicrobiia > IMCC26256 > PALSA-555 > CAIUKV01. Next base: position 10,529 of record VGCA01000062.1, read on the forward strand.
GCGGCGCGCCCGTCGGTCGCGCGCGATCCGGCGTTCGTGGATTCGGTGGAGCGGATCTGCGGCGCCACGGCCGTGCAGGTGGGCTACTCCGACCTCTTCGACCGCTGAGGCGTCGACCACACCCGGCCGGCCGCATCGGGCTGCGTGCCCGCCCAGACGGGTCAGTCGTCGAGGGCGCTGAGGTCGCCGGGGACGTCGACCGCGTACTGCTGGAGCACCTCGAGCGGGACGAGATCCAGCACCGACTCGTGCGTGCTCGCGAGCACGACGGGAGCCGCGCAACCGTCGAGGTGCGCGCGCACCCAGTTGCGGGCGGTCACGCACCAACGGTCACCGGGGTTGAGCCCGGGGAAGTGGTACATCGGCATCGGCGTGCCGAGGTCGTTGCCGATCGACCGCTGGTGGTCGAGGAAGTCGGCGGTGACCACCGCGCAGATCGTGTGGCTGCCGAGATCCTCGGGCCCGGTGTTGCAGCAGCCGTCCCGGTAGAAGCCGGTCATCGGGTCGAACCCGCACGGCTCGAGGGCGCCGCCGAGGACGTTTCGCTCGGTCATGGGTTCAGCCTATGGGCGCCGAGGGATGCGGACATCAGCCTCGCTCGAATGGCTCCGGAAGGTGACCGTCCCCGCCGGCAGCTCCGTCACCCAGACCCCCTCCTCGACCACACCCCGACGCCGCGGTCAACCAGACGCACGAGACGGCCGTCACGGGCCCGCCATGCATCGCGGTCCGAACCGAGAGAGCCCGCCTCGAGGGCGGGCTCTCACGGAACACGGACGGAACGGCCGACTAGATGTCGTAGTAGAGGTTGAACTCGTACGGGTGCGGCCGCAGGCGGATCGCGTCGATCTCGTTGAGCCGCTTGTAGTCGACCCAGGTCTCGATGAGGTCGTCGGTGAAGACGCCGCCCACCTTCAGGAAGTCGTTGTCGGCCTCCAGTGCGTCGAGCGCCTGGTCGAGGGACGACGGGACCTGCGGGATGTTCTTGAGCTCCTCGGGCGGGAGGTCGTAGAGGTCGCGGTCGACCGGGGTCGGCGGCTCGATCCGGTTCTGGATGCCGTCGAGACCCGCGAGCATCATCGCCGAGAAGGCGAGGAACGGGTTCGACGTCGAGTCGGGGCACCGGAACTCGATCCGCTTCGCCTTCGGGCTCTGCGACGCGAGCGGGATGCGGCACGACGCCGAGCGGTTCCGCTGGCTGTACACCAGGTTGACCGGCGCCTCGTAGCCCGGCACCAGCCGCTTGAACGAGTTGGTGGTCGGGTTGGTGAACGCGATCACCGCGTGGGCGTGGTGCAGCAGGCCACCGATGTACCAGCGGGCGATGTCGGAGAGACCGCCGTAGCCCTTCTCGTCGAAGAAGAGCGGCTCGCCGCCCTTCCACAGCGACTGGTGCGTGTGCATGCCCGAGCCGTTGTCCTGGAAGATCGGCTTCGGCATGAAGGTCAGCGACTTGCCCGCCTGCCAGGCGACGTTCTTCAGGACGTACTTGAACGTCATGAGCTGGTCGGCCTGCTTCAGCAGGGTGTTGAACTTGATGCCGATCTCACCCTGACCCCCGGAGGCGACCTCGTGGTGGTGCAGCTCGGTCTCGATGCCCACCGAGTGGAGCGCGAGCGTCATGTCGCCGCGGAGGTCCTGGTAGTGGTCCATCGGCGGCACGGGGAAGTAGCCCTGCTTGGTCCGCGGCTTGTAGCCGAGGTTCGGGCCCTCGTCGGTGCCGGTGTTCCACTCGCCCTCGACCGAGTCGACCTCGTAGAACGAGCCGTTGGGCTTCGTGGCGAAGCGCACGTCGTCGAACACGAAGAACTCGGCCTCGGGACCGAAGAACGCGGTGTCGGCGATGCCGGTCGACTTCAGGTACTCCTCGGCCTTCTTGGCGACGAAGCGCGGGTCGCGGGAGTACGACTCACCGGTGACCGGGTCGGCCACGAAGCAGTGGATCACCGCGGTCTTGTGCTTCATGAAGGGATCGAGGTACGCGGTGTCGGGGTCGGAGATCAGGACCATGTCCGATTCCTGGATCTCCTGGAACCCACGCACCGACGATCCGTCGAAGCCGTGCCCCACGGTGAAGTGGTCCTCGCTCAGGACTGAGGCCGGGATCGTGACGTGCTGCATGATGCCGGGCAGGTCGGAGAAGCGCAGGTCGACGAACTCGCAACCCTCGTCCTTCACCATCTTCAGCACGTCTTGGGGGGTACGGCTCACGTTCGGTCCTTTCATCGTCCGCCTCGTGTGGCGGGAGCCTACGTCGGGGTCGGGGCCGGGACCGAAGGCGAGGGCGCCGTTGCCCAGCCCGAGCAGGCGTGCCCGCCCCGGGTGACCGGTTGGCAGCCTCATTCGCGGCCATTTCCCTCCCGTTGCGCCGATGTGAACGGAGTGTGAACAGGGCTCCGACCCCCGGGGGGCGCCGGGAGGCCGGCCGCGCGGACCTGTCACACTGGCCCCATGCAGCAGCAGCTCGACTACGTGCTCCGGACGGTCGAGGAGCGCGGCGTGCGCTTCGTCCGCATGTGGTTCACCGACGTCCTCGGCCAGCTCAAGAGCTTCGCGATCACCCCCGCCGAGCTCGAGAACGCCCTCGAGGAGGGCATGACGTTCGACGGCTCCGCCATCGAGGGCTACAGCCGCGTCCAGGAGTCGGACATGCTCGCCGTGCCCGACGCCAACACCTTCGAGATCCTCCCCTGGCGCGGCGACGACGCGCCGGTCGCCCGGATGTTCTGCGACATCCACCACCTGTCGGGTGAGCCGTTCGAGGGCGACCCGCGCCACGTGCTGCGGCGCAACCTCGAGCGGGCGCGTGAGAAGGGCTTCACGTTCTACGCCGGCCCGGAGATGGAGTTCTTCTACTTCCAGGACGACCGGTCGACCGAGCCGCTCGACCGCGCCGGCTACTTCGACCTCACCGAGATGGACATGGCGAGCAGCCTGCGCCGCCAGACCATCCTCACGCTCGAGGCGATGGGCATCCCGTGCGAGTACAGCCACCACGAGATCGCGCCGAGCCAGCACGAGATCGACCTGCGCTACACCGACGCGCTCACCATGGCCGACAACGTCATGACGTTCCGCATCGTCGTGAAGGAGGTCGCCCGCGACCTCGGCGTGTACGCGACGTTCATGCCGAAGCCGATCGCGGGTGCGTTCGGCTCGGGGATGCACACCCACCTCTCGCTGTTCGAGGGCGATGTCAACGCGTTCCACGACCCCGGCGACCCGCACGGCCTGTCGAAGGTCGGCAAGCACTTCATCGCCGGGCTGCTGCGGCACGCGCGTGAGATCACCGCGGTCACCAACCAGACCGTCAACTCGTACAAGCGACTCATCGTCGGGTACGAGGCGCCGGTCTACGTGTGCTGGGCCCGCAACAACCGGTCCGCCCTCGTGCGGGTTCCGCTACCGAAGCGGGGCAAGGAGAGCTCGACCCGCATCGAGTACCGCTCCCCCGACCCCGCGTGCAACCCGTACCTCGCGTTCGCGGTGATGCTCGCCGCCGGACTGAAGGGCATCGAAGAGGGCTACGAGCTCCCCAACCAGGCCACCAACAACATCTACGAGATGACCCCGGAGGAGCGGGCGGTCGAGGGGATCGGCCAGATCCCGCAGTCGCTCGCCGAAGCCATCGACGTCATGGAGAGCTCCGAGCTGGTCGCCGAAGCCCTCGGCGAGCACGTGTTCGAGTACTTCATCCGAAACAAGCGCGAAGAATGGGCGCAGTACAAGGCCCAGGTCACTCCCTGGGAGATCGACCGGTACCTCGGCTCGCTCTAGGACCCACCGACCATGAACCCCGGACCGCTCCTCGTCTTCCCCGACCCGCCGCCGCCGCTGCTCGCGCAGACGCTCGACCTCGGCGGGCACAGCTGGAAGGCCGTCGCCAACGCCTCCATCGCCGCGCAGCACGAGCCCGCCGACGGCTGGGCCGGCGCGCTCGTCGTGGCGGAGGACGACCCGGAGGGCGCCTTCGTGATCTGCCGGTCGTTGCGCAAGCGCGACTCGGTGTTCACGCCCGTCCTCCTGCTGATCGGCGGCGCCCAGCTCAACGAGCTGGAGCACCGTGAGGACCTGTTCGACGACTTCTGCCTGTCGCCGTTCCACCCCACCGAGCTCGAGGCGCGCCTGCGGCACCTGCTCTGGCGCACCGGCCGGGGGACGACCGCCGAGATCGTCGAGTACGGCGACCTCGTGCTCAACCTCGAGACGTACCAGGCGTCGCTCGCGCACCGGCCGCTCGACCTCACCTACATGGAGTACGAGCTGCTGAAGTTCTTCAGCACCCACCCGGGCAAGGTCTTCACCCGCGAGCAGCTGCTCTCACGCGTGTGGGGCTACGAGTACTACGGCGGGGCGCGCACGGTCGACGTCCACGTCCGGCGCCTGCGGGCCAAGCTCGGCGAGGAGCACGCGAGCCTGATCCAGACCGTGCGATCGGTCGGTTACCGCTTCGGGCA